>CAZFFW010000154.1:0-6223 GCA_964518125.1 uncultured Porifericola sp. | reverse complement strand
AAAGCCTGTGCAACCATTAGGTGGCACAGGCTTTCTGCTGAAGAATATGCTTTTTAGCTGTACTGATCCTCGTAATACTTTTTATAGTCACCGGAGGTGATGTGCTGCAGCCACTTTTCGTTGGCCAGATACCAGTCTACTGTTTTTTCCAGTCCTTCTTCAAACTGTAGAGAAGGCTTCCAGCCCAGTTCATTCATCAGCTTGGTCGCATCGATGGCGTAGCGCAGATCGTGGCCGGCGCGGTCCTTAACGAAGGTGATCAGTTTCTCGGAGGCACCTTCTTCACGGCCTAGCTTTTGGTCCATAATCCTGCACAGCAGGCGGACAATATCAATGTTTTTCCACTCGTTAAATCCACCAATATTGTACGTATCTCCTACCTGCCCCTTATGAAAAATGACATCAATGGCGCGGGCATGGTCAATGACATAGAGCCAGTCACGTACATTTTCGCCCTTACCGTAAATTGGCAGCGGCTGGTTATTTTTGATGTTGTTGATACAAAGCGGGATCAGCTTTTCAGGAAAGTGGTAAGGACCGTAGTTATTAGAACAGTTGCTCACGATCACCGGAAGCTTGTAAGTATTGTGATAAGCCCGCACAAAATGGTCTGAGCTTGCTTTGGAGGCGGAGTAGGGGGATTTGGGATCGTAGGGAGTCGTTTCTACAAAAAAGCCGCCATTATCCAGTGAGCCGTATACTTCATCAGTGGAAATGTGGTAGAAGAGATGATTTTCCATATCGTCTTTCCAGATTTCCTTGGCAGCATTCAGCAGGTTAACTGTACCCACCACATTCGTCATGATAAAGGCCATAGGGTCTTTGATGGAACGGTCCACATGAGACTCAGCCGCCAGGTGAATGACAGCATCAAAACGGTTTTCTTTAAAAAAGCCGTCCACAAATTCTGCATCAGCAATGTCGCCGCGAACGAAGGTATAATTTGGCTTGTCTTCAATATCCATCAGGTTTTCCAGGTTACCCGCATACGTCAGCATATCCAGGTTGAAAATGCGGTATTCAGGATATGTATTGACAAACAGCCGTACGACATGGGAGCCAATGAAGCCGGCTCCGCCGGTGATCAGTATTTTTTTTGTGGTATTCATATTTCAGTGCTAATTGAGAATAAGCAAATGTAAAATATTTTGCTATTAATTAATATTTAAATCCTATATGTGTTGATTTGTAAACTATCGTCGGTAAGATTTTGATAGATTGAACGTTTAAACGGCAGATTCCTGATGCAGGATGTTACAATCATCATGCAAATTGATAATATTGCTGCCCGGTAAATCTATTAGTTGATAAGTTTTTGCCACTATAAACGGTTTTCATGAAACTAAGCTTTTGGATCCTCATACCCTTTTGCCTGCTGGCTGCTTCAGCCTGTACCTCAGATTATGTGCCCAAACCCAAAGGTTATAATCGTATAAACCTGGCACCGCATGCTTATGTGAACCTGCCTGATACTTTTCCTTATTATTTTGAATATTCAGAACATGCGCAGATCATCAGGGACACCAGTTACAACGCTGAGCGTTACTGGCTGAATGTTTACTATCCTGAGCATCAGGCCAATGTACAGCTTACGTACAAAGACATTAATCAAAGTGAGGAAATGCTGGAGACGCTGCTGGAAGACTCTTACCAGCTAACTGTAAATCACCAGATCAAAGCGGCGGCTATTGAAGAAAGGGTGATCGGTACGCCCAGCGGAAAGCGTGCCCTGGTGGCTGAACTAAGCGGCGAGGTCCCCAGCCAGTTCCAGTTTTACATCACAGATTCCACTGATCACTTTCTGAGAGGCGCCCTGTACTTTCGTACGGCAACCCAGAATGATTCACTGGCCCCGGTGATTGAATATATCAAAGTGGACATGGTACATATGCTCAACACGCTTCGCTGGGAGGGAGAGCGGAACAGCAGCTAAACTCATGGCGCAGTTTTTTGACACCAAAATAGATTTTCTCAAAGGCGTAGGTGAACGAACCGGTAATTTACTCCGCGAAGAGCTGAACATTTTTACTTTCGGTGACCTGCTGCAGCATTACCCCTTTCGCCATGAGGACCGCTCTCAGTTCCACCACATCAGCGATGTCAGCGAAAGTATGCCCTACATTCAGCTGGTAGGCCGCATACAAAGCATGGAAACCGTAGGAGTAGGTGCCAAAAAACGACTGGTGGCTTACTTTTCAGATGGCACCGGCTTGCTGGAACTGGTGTGGTTCCAGGGGGCCAAATGGATTGCCTCTCATCTGAAGTTGCAGACCGATTACCTGGTGTTTGGAAAGCCCAACCGCTTTGGCGGCAAATACAGTATCGCGCATCCGGAGATTGAAGTTTTTGTGCCTCAGCAGCAGGAAGTCAGGCCCCTTCAGCCGGTATACGCCACTACCGAAAAGCTCAAGCGCAGCCGCATTGACAGCAAGGCTATAGCCAAGCTGCAGAAGCGCCTGATCATACAGGCCTATGACAAGATTCCTGAGACTTTGCCTGTATCAGTGATAGATCATTACAGGCTAATCCCCAAGCGGGATGCCATGCGGCATATGCATTTTCCCGAAGACCTGGACTGGCTGGAAAAGGCCCTGTTTCGCCTTAAGTTTGAGGAGCTTTTTTATGTACAGCTCCGCATTCTTAAGCTCAAACTCTCTAAAATGGAGAAGTCACCGGGACAGGTACTGGGAGATACCAGCCTGGTGCATACTTTTTATGAGAAGTACCTGCCTTTTGAGCTTACCAGCGCTCAGAAAAAAGTAATCCGCGAAATATTTGAGGACATGCGTTCCGGCAAACAGATGAACCGCCTGCTGCAGGGAGATGTGGGTAGCGGCAAGACCATCGTCGCCTTTATCTGCATGCTCATCGCCATCAGCAGCGGCGCCCAGGTGACCATGATGGCGCCCACCGAAATCCTGGCGGAGCAGCACTACCGCGGGCTAAAGGATTTTGCCGAAAACTTGGGCATTCGCATCGCCTTGCTGACAGGTTCTACCAAGACCAAAGCCCGACGCGTGATTGACGAAATGCTCCGTTCAGGTGACCTACACACCCTGGTAGGCACCCACGCCCTGCTGGAAGAGCATGTACAGTTTAAGAACCTCGGGCTTTCCATTATCGACGAGCAGCATCGCTTCGGTGTGGCACAACGGGCGCGGCTCTGGCAGAAGAATGAGCGCTTCCTGCCGCATGTGCTGGTGATGACGGCCACGCCTATTCCCCGCACGCTGGCCATGACACTCTACGGCGATCTGGAGGTATCGGTCATAGATGAATTACCGGCTGGCAGAAAACCCATCAAGACGGTACATCGCTTCGAGAAAAACCGACTGTCAGTGTTTGGCTTTATCCGCGATCAGATAGCAGCCGGCCGGCAGGTCTATATCGTCTACCCGCTTATTGAGGAGTCTGAGAAGCTGGACCTCAAACACCTGGAAGATGGCTACGAATCCATTCGCCGGCATTTTCCGGAGGTGCCCCTGAGTGTCGTGCATGGCCGAATGAAGCCTGCTGACAAGGATTATGAGATGCAGCGCTTTGTGGAGGGCAAAACCAAGATCATGATCGCCACTACCGTCATTGAGGTAGGTGTCAATGTTCCCAATGCTTCGGTGATGATCATAGAAAATGCGGAACGCTTCGGTTTGTCACAGCTTCATCAGCTCAGGGGGCGGGTAGGCCGGGGTGCTGAGCAATCCTACTGCATCCTGATGACCGAGTATAAGCTGAGCAAGGATAGCAAAGTGAGGCTGGCTACCATGGTGCGGACCAACAATGGCTTCGAGATCTCGGAAGTGGATCTCAAGTTGCGTGGTCCGGGTGATATTGAAGGCACACAACAGAGTGGTGTACTGGACCTGCTGGTAGCGGATATTACCAAAGATGGAAAGATACTACAGGAGGCCCGTTATACGGCTATGCAGTTACTGGACAGAGACCCGGAATTGCTTTTGCCTGAAAATCAGGCGGTTAAAAATCATATTCAATCCCTCCGGCAGGATGCCCGTAACTGGAGTAGAATTAGTTAGTGGTAAATACGGAAGTTTTTTGAGGATATCGCAAGGACACCCTTTTTAGATCAAATCTAACAAAACCTTCATTTGGTCGCTATTTATTTAAAGAAAAGCCTATATACTGTTGTACTGATCAAAAAGAGGGTTTTTTTTTAGATTTCTCAAAAAGAATTCACGTGTAGTAAAATTACAATACTGCTAAAGTAAAAGATGATTTTATCTTCTTTTTGAAATATTGTCAACATTACCTGCCTATCCTGAATTTAGTTTAAAAAATATCGGCTGATCAGGCGATATAAAAGCTTTCGGAGGCGAGTGCGGGATTGAATTATCTTTTAAAAAGTGACATTAATTAAGTATATTACTGGTTTCCAAAATATTATTTTGAAAAGCCAAATTGCATAATATTAAATACTGATTTAGAATTTAATTTTAGTTATTTACAAAATATTCTATTGAACAGGGTGTATTTTATAACATCTGCAAAATAATATTTTGATTTATAACATCAAAGCAAAATAAAAAATATATAGCTGATTATTACTACTAATCTTTGATTTGAATGAAAGATTCTCGACAACAAACTTTATACTCATCGGAGTTTGAACATGATGCTTGCGGTATCGGCTTCGTCGCGCATCTGAAGGGCAAAAAGTCTCATCAGATCGTGGAAGATGCGATCATCATGCTGCAGAACATGGAACACCGGGGAGCTTGTGGCTGTGAACCTGATACCGGCGATGGCGCAGGTATATTGGTGCAGAAGCCGCATAAGTTCTTTCTGGAAGAACTTCCTGAACTGTCTCTGCCTGACTTTGATGATTATGGTGTTGCCATGATCTTCTTTCCCCTTGATGAAGCAAAGCGTGCGGCATGTGTGAAAATTTGGGAAGAAACTGTTGACAAACTGGGACTGGAACTGATCGGCCATCGTAAGGTACCTACTAATAATATAAGTCTGGGTCGCTCTGCCAAGCTGGTAGAGCACCATGTAGAACAGGCTTTTGTGCGTTTCAAAGACCGCAGCATCACTGATCCTATGGCTTTAGAACGCCGGCTCTACGTGCTCAAGAACTTTGCCTCGCATACCATACACCAATCTATTGAAGGTACAGAGGATAGCTTCTACATCGCCTCCTGCTCCTATAATACCGTAGTATATAAAGGACAGCTCACTACTTTTCAGCTGCGTCCTTACTACCTGGATCTGCAGAAGCCTCATTTTGAGTCGGCCCTGGCGCTGGTACATTCCCGCTTCTCTACTAATACTTTCCCCAAGTGGAAGCTGGCCCAGCCTTTCCGCTTCATTGCCCATAATGGAGAGATCAATACCATCCGCGGCAATGTGAACTGGATGCGTTCCAAAGAGGCTTTGCTTAAGTCTACCTTATTTACTGAGGAAGAACTGGAAATGGTCCTGCCCATTTGCAACGCTTCTTCTTCCGACTCAGCCAACCTGGATAATATTGTAGAACTGCTCTTCCTGGGTGGCCGCTCTCTGCCCCACGTGATGAT
The DNA here is from genome assembly GCA_964518125.1 of uncultured Porifericola sp. Taxonomy (GTDB): domain Bacteria; phylum Bacteroidota; class Bacteroidia; order Cytophagales; family Cyclobacteriaceae; genus Catalinimonas. The sequence goes on along the minus strand of CAZFFW010000154.1, from coordinate 692 downwards.
GATGCTCATCCCCGAAGCCTGGCAGGATAACGACCTGATGGGTGATCCCAAAAAAGCCTTCTACGAATACCATGCAGCCATGATGGAGCCCTGGGACGGACCTGCCTCCATCTGCTTTACCGATGGTAAAATAGTAGGTGCTACGCTGGACCGTAACGGCCTGCGTCCCTCACGTTACCTGCTCACCGAAGATGACAAGCTGGTAATGTCGTCTGAAGCAGGTGCCTTACCGGTAGACGAGTCTAAGGTGATCCTGAAAGGACGCCTGCAGCCCGGACGTATGTTTGTGGCCAACCTGGAAGAAGGCCGCATCATCAGCGACGAAGAGATCAAGCAGGAAATTTGCTCGCAAAAGCCCTATCGTAAGTGGCTGGATGAGAACAAATTCTACCTCAAAGACCTGCCTGCTCCGCAGAATCTGAACGGTCAGGACAAAAAAGCCTCTGATACATTGCCCCTGCTTACCCGTCAGATGACGCTGGGTTATACCACCGAAGACCTGAAGGTAATCCTGGCACCTATGGTGAGTTCTGCTAAGGAGCCTATCGGATCTATGGGAGCGGATATTCCGCTGGCCGTACTTTCTGACCATAGCCAGCATATTTCTCACTACTTCAAGCAGCTCTTCGCGCAGGTAAGTAACCCGCCCATTGACCCCATACGCGAGCGCCTGGTCATGTCGCTCTTTACCA
>CAZFFW010000153.1:0-13979 GCA_964518125.1 uncultured Porifericola sp. | reverse complement strand
AATGCTGCCTTTTTTGATGCGGCCAACCAATTCAAAGGCTGCATTGCAGGCATCCACGAGGTGCTGCGGCGGCAGGGACTGCTGGAAGGTACCTGGTGCCTGAATCCGGAGGAGCAGATGTCTGCCGGTCAGGCTGATGAAATAGACCGGGTCTACCAACAGTATCCCGAGCTGAACGATGATGCATTTGTGAAAAGCCATCTGGATAAATGGCTGCGATAAAACTAACCTAAACTACGATGGAACTCAGCAATATTGACCTGATCGTGATTGGCCTGTTCTTCCTGACCATGCTGCTGATCGGTTTCTGGTCTTACTTCAAGAACAAAAATGTAGAAGACTACTTTGTGGCTGGCGGTAATCTGCCCTGGTGGCTGTCGGGTATTTCGCACCACGTTTCGGGCTACAGTGGAGCGGTCTTCGTGGCCTATGCGGCCCTGGCTTATACCCATGGTTTTTCGCTCTACGTATGGTGGGCCTTCACCATCGGGTTTACGATCATCGTCAGCGCAAAAGTTTTTCCGGTCTTCTGGGTACGGCTACGCAAAAAATTCAGCATACAGTCACCGCTGGAGTTTCTTTCCACCCGCTACAATGTCACCACCCAGCAGATCATGGCCTGGAGCGGAGTGCTGCTCAAGCTTTTTGATGTGGGGGCCAAATGGGCGGCGATTGCCATCCTGCTCAACATTTTTACCGGCCTCTCCCTGGAAACGGGTGTATTGATCTCTGGTGGCATTTCGCTGCTTTACATCACTTTTGGCGGACTCTGGGCGGTGATCATCACTGACTTCGCGCAGTTTCTGGTGCAGATTGTGGCTGGTATCGTCATGTTTATCGCGGTACTCGACCGGCTGGGTGGGGCAGGTTCCCTGACGGGCATCTGGGAAAGTCTGCCCGATGGTCACGGACAACTTTTCAATGAACCTTATACCGTGGGTTTTGCGCTGGTCTTTCTGTTCATCAACTTTCTGAGCTATAATGGCGGCAGCTGGAACCTGGCGACACGTTACATCTCTTCGCACAACGAATCGGAGGCCACCAAAGCGGCCCGCCTCTCGGGTATACTCTACCTGGTCTGGCCGCTGATCCTGTTCTTTCCCATGTGGGCGGCACCTGTTATACTTCCGGGACTGGAAGATCCCTCTCAGTCTTATGGCGCATTGACGCTGGAACTGCTGCCGGTGGGTTTGATTGGCCTGGTAATCGCCTCGCTCTTTGCCAACACCATGTCCATGACCTCTTCGGATGTCAATACCATTTCTGCAGTCATCACCCGGGATATATTACCGGTCATCTCGGCAAGGTTCAGGGGAGAAAGGCGCTCATTGCTCACCGCCCGAATTACCACCTTTGTGTTTACTTTTCTCACCATCCTGATCGCCCTGCAGCATGAGCAGTTTGGTGGGGTGGTAGGTCTGATCATCAGCTGGTTTGGGGCGCTGCTCGGTCCCATTGCCGTACCCATGCTTTTTGGGCTGCTGCCGGTATTTGCCAGCTGTGGGCCCAAAACGGCCATTACCTCCATCGTGGCCGGCCTGCTGACTTTCGTTTTCACCAAAAATGTGGAAGTGGGCAGTATGGCCCTGGAGATTGGGCTGCCGGTGATCGTCAGTACGGTGGTGTATCTGACAGGCGGCTTTATTGACCGGGGAAAAGTAGATCCCCGGGTAAGTGAACTACTGAAATCTATAGAGAAAGAAAAAACAAATGATGCAAAACAGGTTGAAACCATTTAAAGTAGATAAACTGGAAGTAGCCGTGTATCCCAGCCGACAGGAAATGGGCGAACAGGCCGGTAAAGACGTAGAAGCCAGGATATTGGAACTGCTGGAGCAGAAGGATGAGATCAGGATGATCTTTGCGGCAGCCCCTTCCCAGAATGAGGTCTTGGCCTATCTGCGGCAGTCGGAGCGCATTCCCTGGGAAAAGATCACTGCTTTTCACATGGATGAGTACATCGGTCTGGATGAAAATGCCCCGCAACGCTTTGCCAATTTCCTCAAAGAGCATCTTTTTGACCGGGTAAACCTTAAATCTGTACATCTTATTCAGGGTGATCAGGACCCGCAGGCAGAATGCAAAAGATATGCTGCGTTGCTGGCAGAAAAGCCCATTGATATTGTCTGCCTGGGTATAGGCGAAAACGGGCACATCGCCTTTAACGATCCGCCGGTAGCTGATTTTGACGATCCTGAGGTGGTCAAAGTAGTGGAACTGGACCATGCCTGCCGACAGCAACAGGTCAACGATGGCTGCTTTGCCTCACTGGATGCAGTGCCTAAACAAGCCCTTACGCTGACCATCCCTACTTTAATGGCAGGAGAGTACTTATTCTGTGTCGTGCCCGGGCCAAGCAAACATGAAGCAGTAGCAGCAACTTTGAATAATGAAGTCTCCACCCGCTGTCCGGCTACTATCTTAAGGCAACATCCTCACTGCAAACTCTACCTGGACCATGCCTCCTACGGAAAAGAATAAGGCGCTGGGCGAAGAAACGTCTATTATCGAGGGCATTAACTGCATCAGCGGTCAGGCGGAGCGCCTGACGTTCGGGCATGCAGAAGCGGTAGCGTTTGCTGAGGCTGAAGGCAATCTGAAAAGCCTGCCTTTCTTTGGTCCCGGGCTGATTGATCTGCAGGTCAATGGTATTCATGGGGTGGATTTCAACACTACCGAACTGAGGGCTGAAGATGTGCTGAAGGCTACCCATTACCTGCTCAGTAAAGGTGTAACTACTTTTTTTCCGACACTCATCACCAATGCTGACGAGCAGATTTTTAAGCTTATTCGCACTATCGTTAAAGCCTGTCACCAATATCCCCTGGTCAACGTTTGCATTGGCGGCATCCACCTGGAAGGGCCGTTCATCTCCGCCGAAGATGGCGCCCGGGGAGCCCACAGCAGGCAGTACATCCGGCCTCCCGACACAAAGTGGCTGGATCAGTGCCAGGAGATTTCCGAAGGTAGAATCCGACTGCTAACGTTATCACCGGAATGGGAAAATACCCGGGACTTTATTCGTCATTGTCAATCCCAGGACATAAAGGTCGCCATTGGGCATACCAATGCCAGTCCGGGGCAGATCGCAGCGGCGGTAACAGCGGGCGCTACGCTCTCTACCCACCTGGGCAACGCAGCCCCGCTCATGCTGCGCCGCCATCCCAATATGCTGTGGGAACAACTGGCGCAGGACGGGCTGTACGCCAGTTTTATCGCCGATGGTTTTCACCTGCCCGAGGCTTTTCTGAAAGTCGCGTTCCGGGCCAAGGGGGAAAAGGCAATGCTGGTGAGCGATGCCACGGCCTTCTCCGGAATGCCCGCCGGGGTATACCAGTCGCATATCGGGGATGAGGTGGTATTGGAAGAAAACGGGCGGCTCTGCCTCAAAGCGAACCCAGAGCTGCTGGCCGGTGCTACCAGGAACCTGCTGGAGAATATCGTTTTTCTGCTGTCCCGGCAGCTCTGCAGCCTGTCGGAAGCCTGGCAGATGGGCTCAGTTAGGGTAGCAGAATTTTTAGGATGGCAAGGGTATCATCCGAATAGCGATAAACCGAGCGATATTGCTGTTTTTGATTTGAAAGAGGGAGGTAATCTTATGATCAAGAAGGTGTATAAAAATGGTCAGTTGGTTTACAGAAACTGATCCATTCCAAAATGATAAACCAATGAAAAAGATATTATTGCTAAAGATCTTAGTGTTACTTGGCGCTTGCTCACCTTCTGTAGATAATGGCAATCAAAATAGAGAAAGTATGCCCTTAAGATTAATTACCCTGGACCCCGGTCATTTTCATGCTGCCCTGGTGCAGAAAAAGATGTACGCTGAGCTTGATTCACTGGTGCAGGTGTATGCACCGGAAGGAAAAGATGTGGAGCAGCACCTGCAGAGAATTGACCAGTACAACCAAGAGGTGGAAAACCCTACTGCCTGGGAAGAAAAAGTGTACCTGGGCGAGGATTACCTCCAAAAAATGCAGCAGGATCAATCCGGAGATATTGTGGTACTGGCCGGAAAGAATGACCGTAAAATAGATTATATCCGCAAGTCCATCGCAGCCGGTCTGCATGTACTGGCAGACAAGCCGATGGTCATCCGAGCGGAAGATTACCAGCAGTTGGAAAAAGCTTTTAATGAGGCAGAGGCTGAGAACCTTGTGCTCTACGACATCATGACTGAGCGCTATCAGATACTCAATATTCTGCAGAACGAACTGATGGCCATGCCAGACATCTTTGGGGACCTGCAGAAGGGCAGTCCCGAGGAACCGGCCATTGTAAAACAAAGCGTACATCATTTCTACAAAACTGTCTCGGGGAAGCCGCTGGTCCGGCCAGCCTGGTACTTTGATGTAGAGCAGCAGGGAGAAGGCATCGTAGATGTCACCACCCACTTTGTGGACCTGATCCTGTGGTCGGTTTTTCCGGAGCAAATGATTTCCAGCGAGCAGGTCAGCATATTGCAGGCAGAACGTTGGCCTACAGCCATTTCGGATTCCCATTTTCAACAGGTTAGCGGCATGGATCACTTTCCCGCTTATCTTCATGCTGCACTGGATCAGGACTCCGTGCTGCAGGTCTACTCCAACGGCGCATTCGTGTTCAGTATGCATGACATACACGCAAAAATTTCGGTAGTCTGGAATTTTCAGGCGCCGGATGGAGGAGGGGATACCCATCTCTCCATTTTCAGAGGTAGCAGGTCCAACCTGGCAATCCGTCAGGGGGAGGAGCAGCATTTTAAGCCGGTCTTGTATGTAGAAAAAAAGGAGCCTGAAGCAGCACTGCCTACTGAAGCACAGATGCGCAGGGCAATGGAAATGCTGGAGAAAAAGTATCCCGGTGTGTCTTTCCTGCCCGCGGATACAGGCTGGGAGATCAGCGTGCCTGAAGCCTATCTGCCAGGGCATGAGGCGCATTTTGCCAAAGTGATGGAGAAGTACCTGGGCTTTGTCAAATCAGCTAAACTACCGGAATGGGAAAAACAGGCCATGCTGGTCAAATACTGGATTACGACCCAGGCCTACAAAAAGAGCCGTCAGGAAAATCCTATGGCAAAAACATCAGAATAACAATCAACCACAATAACAACATAATCATGAATACCGGGTCCGGAAAAATCAATGTCGCGCTGGCTGCGTATGGGCTGTCAGGCAGGGTGTTTCATGCACCTCTGCTGCACGCTCACTCCGGTTTCAGGCTGCATAGTATACTTCAGCGGAACAAGAAAAGTGCGTTGGAAAAATACCCTTATGTCACCATTGCCGGCAGCTTTGAGACACTGCTGGCTGATGATGCTATTGAACTACTGGTTATCAATACGCCTGAATACCTGCACTATGAAATGGCAAAGCAGGCCCTGGAAGCAGGAAAGCACGTGGTAGTAGAAAAGGCTTTTACCCCTACTGTCAAAGAGGCCAAAGCCCTGATCTCCCTGGCAGAAGCCAGAGGAAAGATGCTGAGCGTTTTCCAGAACAGCCGCTGGCATGGCGATTTTCTGACGATCCAAAAAATCCTCAACTCTGGTATGCTGGGGCAGCTAGTGGACTTTGAGGCTCATTACGATCGCTTTCGCAATACCGTGGATGAGGGCAACTGGAAAGAAGAAGCCCATCCGGGAACGGGGGTACTGTATAACCTGGGATCGCATATGATTGACCAGGCACTCGTACTTTTTGGATGGCCTAAAGCGGTACAGGCAGACATCAGGATACAGCGGCCGGGAGGGAAGGTAGAAGATAACTTTACGCTGGAACTTCACTATGCCCGGCTCAAAGTGACGCTCAGGTCCAGTTATTTGGTGCGTGAGCAGGGGCCTCGCTATGTCTTACACGGTACCCAGGGCAGCTTTGTCAAGTACGGAGGAGACCCGCAGGAAGGAATGTTGAAAAGCGGGATGTCGCCGCTGGAAGCCGGCTTTGGCCAGGAATCGCCCGACAAGTGGGGGCGACTTAATACTGCATTACATGGCCTGCACATGGAGGGGCAGGTAGAGACCCTGCCTGGTGCTTATCTGGGCTATTATGATAGTATCTTCAGTGCCATACGGGAAGGAAGCGCACCAGCAGTGAAAGCAGCAGAAGCCCTGCGCGTAATAGCCATTATTGAGGCGGCGATGCTGAGCAATGCTGAAAACAGAAAAGTGTTTCCTGAGCCTGTTGTCTAACTGTAGTTGTATGTGCTATCAGGCCTTGTATACCACAGATAGGTCAGCGGCAAAATCCTGGCAGAAACAGCATGAAAAGCAGGAGAATAATTTTTAGTTATAAGAAATTTATTTAGATTCGGTTACGTACCCGTTAGCAGCCAGGGGCCTTCATGATTCGGTGCGGAGCAGTGTTGCAGTCTTGACCGCCGCTGCTAATTTAGGGCTCAAACGCCGAAGGTATCTGCTGCAGTGGGGTGCGGCGATTTTTATTGTGCATCCATCACAAGGTGCACCTGACAAAACCTAAAACTACACCAGGCATGAAAAATATTCTCCGTGCATCGGTATTTCTATGCGTCATTCTGTCTTTTTCCTGCCAGCGGCAGCAGCACTATCCCGATGCCTTATCTCCTCAGGAAGCCCTGCAGCGTTTTCAGCTGCAAGAGGGGTTTGAGATTGAAATCTTTGCCGCAGAGCCGCATGTGATGGACCCGGTAGAGATGATCTTTGACCCTGAAGGGAACATCTTCGTGGTGGAAATGCCGGACTATCCCTTCAGACCCGAGGAAGGTAAGGGAGGAGGCCGTATCAAAATGCTGATGGATACCGACCACGACGGGGTCATTGACCAGTCCAGTATTTTTGCCGAAGGCTTATCAGAGGCTACCAGCATAATGCCCTGGAAAGACGGACTGCTCGTGACCGCTGCCCCTGATATTCTATACCTCCAGGATACGGACGGCGACCACCAGGCAGACAGTCGGCAGGTGCTGTTTACCGGTTTTTTTGCCAATAATTCGGAAGCCCAGATCACCAACCTCAGGTTTAGTGTGGATAACTGGGTATATGCGGCCAACCATGGCCAGGCCGGAGAAGTCACCTTTAGCCGCAAGCCGGATGCAGCCCCACTCTCTATGAGCGGCGGCGACTTTCGCTTCCGCCTGGACAGAGATACCTTTGAACTGGCTAGTGGTCCTGCCCAGTTTGGGCAGACCATCAACGACTGGGGGCATCGCTTCATTTCGCAGAACACCATCCACATCCGCCATACGGTCATGCCCAAAAGGTATATGCTGCGGCACGGGCATCTGCCCTCTTCCACAGTATCGATCAACATCTCCGACCATGATCTCAGGATGTTCCAGGATACGCCGCCACCCTACTGGCGGGCTGAACGTACCCGAAGGCGTCAGAAACAGTATGCCGAACAGGGCCTGGACAGGGTAGAATATGCCGAAGACCACTTTACCGGAGCATCAGGGGCTACTGTCTATGCCGCGGATGCCTTTCCCGAAGAGTTTTACGGCAACATATTTACCGGTGATGTAGCTGGCAATCTTATCCACCGTGATGTGCTGCTCCCGGCGGCGGAGAGTCCTACCTATACTGCGGTACGCCACGAGTCTGAAAAGGAACGGGAATTTCTTTCATCCACCGATCCCTGGTTTCGACCGGCAAACTTTACCGTCGGGCCGGACGGATACCTCTATGTCATAGACATGTACCGGCAGCATATAGAAACGCCGCTTTCCATACCCGAAGACCTTAAGGAGGATATGGACTTCCTTAACGGCATGGATAAGGGACGGATTTACCGTATCAAACCTGTTGGTACTCCCTCCAAATCCAAGCTGATTCCCAACCTGAATAAAATGGAATCCGGCGAAGTAGCCGAACTGATGGCTCATCCCAACCAGTGGTGGCGGCTCCAGGCCCAGCGTCTGCTGCTGGAGCGACAGGATCTCTCGGTGGTGGATGAGGTAGAGCAGATGTTTCGGCAGCACCAGGATGCCAGGGTACGCCTGCACGCCCTGTATGTGCTGGAGGGCCTGAACGCACTGGGGGAGGAGCACGTAGCACTGGCCCTTGAAGATACGCATCCCGGTCTCCGGGAGCATGGCCTGATCCTGGCTGAACGTTTTCCGGGCTTTCTTGAACCCATAATGGAAAGTACCGGAGATACGCATCCCCGGGTGGCTTTCCAGGCGGTACTCAGCCTGGGCGAGTTTTCTGATCAAGCAGGAGTGCCTGCGGTAATGGCTGATGTACTGATGCGGAATGGCGCAGACCCCTGGTTCAGAACGGCGGTACTAAGTGCAGAAGCTGGCAGCTCTGGTAAACTGATGGAACTACTGGAAGCCAGAGGATTTTTTGAAGGCGCAGAAGACTGGAAAACTGAATTTGCCGAGGATATCTCTTATATCATCGCTGCCAGGGACCAACCGAAAGAAGTGAGTGCTTACCTGGATTGGCTGGACACCATGCCGCCTGCCTGGCAGCAGGCGGCCACTGCCGGGATACTGAGCGCTGCGAAAAAAAATGAAAATATTGCACTACAGGCTTTGGTGAAAGAGCTGGAAAACATAGCAGCACAGGAAGAAACCCTGCAGCGCCTGGGGGCTTTCTATGCCGGAAATGATGGAATATGAAGCAGAAAGATCGGCTACGGCTGCGCAGGAGATTTTTGACGGACATCAGTCGCGGCGGACTGGTGCTGTTGGGTGGAAGCCTGCTTATGAGCAGCTGCGGACAAAAGGGGACAAGTCAGGAGGAACAGCAGGAGGCCTTTCAGGGTGATCCCTGCGAAGACCTGCGGGCAGTAAGTGAGGCAGAACTGACCAAGCGACAGAACCTGGGATACGTGCCTGAGTCGCCTATTCCCGATAATGTGTGCAGCAACTGTAACCTTTACCTGCCGGCAGCGCAGGACAGGCCCTGCGGAGGATGCATACTCTTTGAGGGGCCGGTACAAGCCCAGGGCTACTGCACCTACTGGGCACCCAGAGGATAAAGTATATGATGAACCTACTGAACTGATATGAAACCTTTACCCAACAATCTGTACAGCAGCCTTACCTGCAAGTGGCTGATCACTGCCTGTATGCTGCTGACCTTCTTTTGTTTTTCTGCCTGCCGGGAGCAGGCGGCTCAGCTGCGAGTCGCTACCTTTGCCCTGGATGCCTCGCCCCAGATTGGCAGCCCCGTTGCTTATGCTCCGGCACGAAGCATTGTGGATTCATTAAGTATTCGGGGAATGGTCATTCTGTCGGATGAAGAGCCGATAGTACTGTGCGCCGTAGACTGGCTGGGTATTGCCAACGAAGGTATGCAAAGATGGAAAGAAAGCCTGGCAGAAGCGGCCGGCACTTCTCCTGAACGGGTATCGGTACATGCCCTGCACCAGCATGATGGCCTGCGTTGTGATTTTACAGTAGAGAAAATACTGGCTTCCTACGGCCTGGCCGGCACCAAGTATGATACCACTTACCTGCTGGCCAAGATCGCTGAGGCAGCCGAAGCTGTAAAGCAGGCAGTGACCCGGGCGCAGCCGGTGACCCATCTGGGGTTCGGTCAGGCAGAAGTGAAGCAGGTAGCCTCCAACCGCAGGATATTGGGCGCTGATGGTAAAGTAAAGCTTATCCGCTGGAGCAAGTCCACTGATCCTGAAGCCATCGCCGCCCCTGAGGGGCTGATTGATCCCTGGCTCAAAAGTGTCAGCTTCTGGAATAAAGACAAGGCACTGGCGGTCATGACGTATTATGCCGTGCATCCGCAGAGCTACTACGGGCAGGGCGATGTGACCTGCGAATTTGTGGGCATTGCCCGCAACAGGCGGCAGGAGGCGATGGAGGGAGTCCCCCATATCCATTTCAACGGGGCAGGCGGTAATGTAGCTGCCGGTAAATATAATGATGGCTCCCCGGAAAGGCGGCCGGTGCTGGCACAACGGATGGAAGATGGTATGCAAAAGGCCTGGGAAAATAGCATAAAGCGACCTCTGCGGGCAGAAGACCTGCAGTGGAAAAGTGTGGCGATTAAACTACCACTGGGAAAGCACCTGGTAGAAACAGACCTGCGAGCAATCCTGGCCTCGGACACAACTACTGCTGACCAGAAATTTTATGCAGCCAAGCACCTGGCCTGGCTGCTGAGAACAGAGCAAGGGCATCAGATCAGTATTTCTGCCCTTAAGCTGGACAACATCCGTATGCTGAACCTTCCGGGCGAGATTTTCATAGAATACCAACTGGCAGCACAGCAGATGCTTCCGGATGCGCATGTGGTCACAGCTGCTTATGAAGAGTATGGCATGGGCTACATCGGAACCGAAAAAGCCTATACCGAAGGCGGCTATGAAACCAGCGAACGGGCCTCCCGCGTGGCGCCCGAATCTGAAAAAATACTCATGGAAGCAATACGGGAGGTACTACGCTGACTTAGTCTTACCCAATTACTTATTCGCCGATCAGGCTTCAAATGAATATCCCTGCCTCATGAAAACACGCTTACTCTTTATACTGCCGTTGATTTGGCTGAATCTCCAGTCCCTTAATGCCCAGGATGGCGGATGGGAGGCCGGAGTAGCCAGTGTGAAAATCACCCCGCAACAAAGTGTCTGGATGGCAGGCTACGCCAATCGCGACCGTCCCGCTGAAGGTACGCTGCATGAGCTATGGGCCAAAGCCCTGGCCCTGGAAGATGCTTCAGGTCAGCGGGCAGTACTTGTGACCGCTGACCTGCTGGGCATTCCCCAAGCCTTATCCAATCGTGTCAGAGACCGCCTGCAGGAAGAAATGCAACTGTCAAAAGCTCAGATACTGCTCAACAGTTCACATACCCACTGCGGGCCCGTTCTGGAAGACGCGCTCTACGATATCTACCCGCTGGACGATGCCCGCCGGCTGGCAGTAGCCCGCTACTCAGCTAAACTGGAAGAACAGCTTGTTACGCTGGTCCGGCAGGCCTTTGCTGACCTGGAGCCGGTGCAGATCTTTGCGGAAAATGGGGTCAGCCGTTTTCAGGTAAACCGGCGAAATAATGATGCCGCTACGCTCCACCTGCAGACAGACCTGAATGGGCCAAACGACTATGCCGTGCCGGTGATCAAGGTGCTGGACAAAACAGATCGTGTAAAAGCCATTGCTTTCGGCTACGCCTGCCACCCGACAGTACTCAGCTTTTATCAGTGGTCGGGTGACTATCCGGGTTTTGCGCAGCTGGCTTTGGAAAAGAAGTACCCTGGAGCCACGGCGCTTTTCTTCCAGGGGGCGGGAGCTGATCAGAATCCGCTGCCTCGGCGTACGGTAGCCCTGGCCAGGCAATACGGAGAGACCCTGGCCGCTGCCGTAGAAAGGGTCATGAGTGAAGACATGAAAGCTTTGGCGCCGGAACTGCATACCGCCTACCAGGAAGTGGACCTGGGTCTGAATAGCCATCCTTCCACAGCCGTGCTCAGGGAAATGGCTTCCGCAGACGCTTCCTACCAGCAGCGCTGGGCAGCACGGATCTTACAGGAATCAGAGGCAGGAAAGCCCTTTCCTACTACTTACCCTTACCCTTTGCAGGTTTGGAGGCTGGGCGATCAGCCGATATTCAGCATGGGGGGCGAAGTAGTAGTGGAGTATGCCATCCGGCTCAAGCGGATATTCGGGCCTGAGGCCTTTGTGCTGGGCTATTCCAACGATGTCATGGGTTACATCCCTACGGCCACCATATTGCAGGAGGGAGGGTATGAAGGTGCTTCCGCACAGATGGTATACGGCCTGCCCGGTACCTGGACTGCTGATATAGAAGTTAACATTATGGATGGCATGTGTAAACTGGCCGAACGGCTGGGGATAAGGCAGGTAAGTGCACCGCTCTGGCCTGAATAGCCGGTGAGTGCTAATAAGACCGTCAATTTTAGGTACATACTGCCAGAATAGTCATAATGAAGGAGCAGAAAATATGACAGAGGATTTGATAAAACTTCAGGAAGCAGTAGCTTGTCGGTACTATCATGCAGGATGATACCTGATTTTTTTTTGCAACCAAAAACTAAGTTACATGATCAGACAACTGATATCTGTACCCACCCTGGCCTTTCTGATGCTGGCCTGTGCCGGGGGGCAGGAACACACCGAGGACAACAGTGCTGAAGCACAGCTAACATCCGATACAGTAGGTCCGGATGAGGAGGAGTGGACTATGCTCTTTGATGGCAGCAGCACTGACCATTGGATAGAACTGGGGACCGATAAATTCCCTGAAAACGGCTGGGTGATAGAGGATGGTGCCCTGGTACTGAACGAAGGGGGAAACATCATCACCAAAGAGCAGTATGCAGATTTTGACCTGCGCTTTGAGTTTAACCTGACCAGGGGTGCCAACAGTGGCATCAAATACTATGTAGCTGAACTGGTCAACAGGCAAAGCGGAGATACGGTGATGAATGGTCCGGAGTACCAGCTTATTGATGATGTGGATAACCCTGACATACAGGAACGGGAAGACGAGACTGTAACCACTGCGGCACTGTACCTCATGTACAGCCCGCAGAATAAGCAACTAAAGCCGGCCGGAACATGGAATACCGGCAGAATCATCTCCAAAGACGGAAAAGTAGAACACTGGCTGAATGACAGTATGGTGGTAAGCTATGAGCGGGGCAGTGATGATTACCTGGACCGCCGGGCAAAGACAAAGTTTCAGCCGTATACTGATTACGGGCTGGTAAACGAGGGACATATTATGCTCACTGACCATCACGACAAGGTTTACTTCAGAAATATCAGGATCAGGCGATGGAAATAAAAAAGCATTTACAAGGTTTAACTTGTAAGTGCTTAATAATCAAGTCGGGATGGAAGTGCTGGATATACGTTCAAAAACTCTTTATCAGTAACCTACACGATAAAAAACCACTAGCAGACTACGCTTTGGACACAACTAATTTATCCTATTCAATAGGTAGCTGGTCCCCTCAGGGACTTTATGTGGGTAGAAAAAACAGTCGAAGAAATACCTGCTTGCCGTAGGTACGCCATGTGGTTTGGCAGATATGGCTGTATTCAATTGCCTACATCCTGTACCTGACGGAACAAAAAAACCCGTATCCATTTGTTGTATAGCTACCTGCATGATGTCCCTAGCGGGAATCCCCTGCTTTGTTATACACTCAAATGAATGTACTAAAATATGCCTGGCAAAGCCATAGGTATCAGGGTAAATCTAAATATTAGAAGATATCTCAAAGGGTTTTACTACTCACTTCTGGTTTTCAGCTCTTCTCAAGAATTGAACCTCTTATCTTTAACAGGTCGCTTTGTAGCAACTCACAAAACACAGATATTTTGCCAATGCGTGGCATGAATAAGCTGATTCGTTGAGTGAGAGTAATGAGTATTGGCATAAAATCTAAAATTGCTGATATGGCTTGGGGCAAGCATAACTATTGATTTACTGCTTCATTAAATCTCTTGCGAATACCTCCGCACCATTTCTTCCTGACTTTCAGCCATTTCTTGCAGATTGAGCTGATCTTTCATCATCTCGCCCATGCCAGGAAACTGGGAGCGGTCTATCTGGATGGAGGGGTTCCACAATTGCGAACGCATGAGAGCTTTGGCGCAGTGGAGAAATACTTCTTCAACCTGTATCAACAGACAGGTTTTGGGTGGGTGTTTTTCAGCGCTATACTGAGCAAGCAGTTGTTCGTCAGTGCTGATGATGGCACTACCGTTGACCCGAAGCGTTTCATCTACACCTGGTATCAGGAAGAGTGTGCCGATTCTTCCCGTTTCTAAAATGTTCATGAGGGAGTCAATACGATTATTGCCCTTGAAATCAGGGATGAGGATTTGCTTTTTATCAAGCACTTTCACAAAACCAGCACTTCCTCCCCGGGGAGACACATCCAAAGCACCATCCTTGCTAAAGGTAGCCATGAGCATAAAGGGAGACTTTTCTATAAAATGTATGCTATGTTGCTCCAGGGCGGGAAGTATTTTTTTGGCAGCTCTTCCACCGGGCTGCCCGTATATTTCCCGAAGTTGGTCGATAGTTTTAATTT
>CAZFFW010000152.1:0-14066 GCA_964518125.1 uncultured Porifericola sp. | reverse complement strand
AGTCACTGATTGCCACCAAAGCCTGCCGGATACGCATGGTAGCCGGTGAACATACGTTCATAGATTTTGGAATGCGCAGGGCACAGGGCTTAGGTGCCGTACACGCCAGCAAAGCCGCAGTAATCGGTGGTGCGGACAGCACTTCCAATATGTACAGTGGTTTTCTGTTTGACATCCCTACCAGCGGCACTATGGCCCATTCCTGGATTCAGAGTTACGATGATGAGTTGGAGGCTTTCAGGAATTTTGCCGAAACTTTTCCCGAAAAATGCATACTGCTGGTAGATACCTATGACACACTCAAATCAGGCGTGCCCAACGCAATACAAGTAGCCCGGGAGATGAAGGAAAAAGGGCAGCAGCTCTTCGGCATCAGGCTGGATAGTGGAGACTTGTCCTACCTGAGCAAAAGAAGCCGGGAAATGCTGGATGAAGCAGGATTCGGTGACGTACAAATAGTGGCATCCAACCAACTGGATGAATACGTCATCAGGAGCCTCAACGAGCAGAAAGCCCCCATAGATGCTTTTGGGGTAGGAACCCAACTGATTACCGGCAGAAATGACGCCGCCCTGGACGGAGTCTATAAGCTTAGCGACTGTGAGGGAAAGCCCAGGCTGAAACTTTCAGAAAATATGCAGAAGATCATCCTACCAGCCAATAAGAAGCTCTACCGCTATTTTGATGAAAATAACATGATGTATGCGGATGGTATTGCCCTGGAAGACGAAGCAGCACCATCCACTATCTACCATCCCCATGAGCAGCATAAGCAGTCCGAAGTTGGCCATTACCGCCGGGAAACGCTGCACGCACAGGTCATGGAAAAGGGGCAGATCAGGACACAGCAGAAAAGTCCTCAGGAAGTCAATGCGTACCTGCAGTCCAGACTATCCAGCTTACCTGCTGAACACCAGCGGTTTGATAATCCCCACACCTATAAAGTAGGCATCAGTGACAGCCTCAGAGACGTCAGGGATAAACTGATATCAGAAAAAAAATCACAAACCAATGCATCAGTAAGATGAACAGAAGCAGCAATGGAACCTACGCCAATTTCCTGATACTGGAGGATGTGCTGGAAATTAACTTTCATCCTGATGTAGACCTGAACCAGACCATACTCAAGCAGGTGGTGATGGAAAAGAATGTATTCATGCTGGCCCAAGAGGGCCTTCCGGAGCTTTATGACGTCAGCAGCGTGGCGTCTATTCAACTCCAGGATGCAAAGCAGCTGCAGGATACAGATGTGAAGATAGCCGTTTACGTCAGGGAGCAGCATGAAGAAGACATCCACAGAATGGAAGAAATGCTGGCTTCAGAAAAAGCTGAAAAAGCGATATTTGCCGATAAAGATAAAGCAAGGGAGTGGTTGAGCGATGGTTGAACAAAAGCATCTTAAAGGATTGATAACCATACTTTTATATGAAATATATTTTTCTTTAACGCAAATTTTACAAGCCTCATTCATAAAAATTACAAGCATGAATCAGCAGAAAAAAATGAAAGATTTTGCAGCAGTGATACTGGATCTGGATGGTGTCATTACCCGTACCGCGTCGCTGCACTTCAAAGCCTGGAAAGCGCTGTTTGACCAGTTTCTACAAGATTATGACAGCCAACAGGAGCCATTTTCAGAGGAAGATTATGATCAATATGTGGATGGCAAGCCGAGGTATGATGGGGTACAAAGCTTTCTGGAGTCCAGAGATATTCATTTGCCCATGGGGTCAGAAGATGATGAGCCCGGCGAGCATACGGTTTACGGGCTTGGCAAAGAAAAAAACACCTTCTTTCATAAACTGCTGGATGAAGAAGGGGTAGAAGTTTTTGATGATACCCTGGACTGTATCAACCAATGGAAGGCGGAGGGGAAAAAACTGGCGGTAGTAAGCTCCAGCAAAAACTGCCGACCCGTATTGGAAAGAGCAGGCCTGATTGATCATTTTGATGCCATTTTTGACGGTAAAGATGCCGCGGCTAAAAATGTAAGTGGTAAGCCTGCGCCAGATATTTTTTTGAAAGCCGCCGATATGCTGGAAGTAGACCCGGCTGCAGCGGTCGTGGTAGAAGATGCTATCGCCGGGGTGGAGGCAGGTAAGCGAGGGGAGTTTGGAATGGTGATAGGGGTAAATCGCAATCAACAGGAATCCGCTATGAAAAAGGCAGGCGCTGACCTGGTCATTACAGGCTTAAACGAACTGAAATAATATATTATGCAAAACACTAAAGAACCGGAAACATTACAGGATGCACTGGAAGCAGTGGATGAAATCATGCAAAAGAAGGGCGAAAGGCCTTTCCTGTTTTTCTTTGACTTTGACGGAACGCTAGCCCCGATAGCCCCTGAGCCGGATAAAGTAGCGCTACAGCAAAATACCAGCCGGCAGCTGAAAAAACTGGCAGAGCAGTATCCCGTAGCCATCGTCAGCGGCCGGGATCGCGACGATATTGCCTCCCGCATTGCTATTGAAGAGCTTTACTATGCGGGTAGCCATGGCTTTGACATCAGCGGACCCCGAGGTACCAAACATCTGCACCCCAAAGCGGACGAACTGATGCCAAAAATTACCCAGGCCGCCGATAACTTTCGCGAGCACCTCTCCGGAATGGAGGGCGTCTGGGTAGAGCATAAGAAATTTGCCGTGGCAATCCATTACCGTCAGGCCGATGCTGACACCAGCGATCGGGTAAAGGAAATTGTCAGGGAGAAAATGAAAGATGAAAAATCGCTCAGGTGGGACAAAGGAAAAAGCATCATTGAGATCAAACCCGATGTAGACTGGCATAAGGGTAAGGCAGTCTTATGGATCATGGAACATCTCGGCCTGAATGAAGATAACTGTTTCCCCATTTACCTGGGCGATGATACCACCGATGAGGACGCCTTCAAAGTACTGAGGGAGATGGGAATTGGCGTACTGGTTGACAGCAATGATCAACCCACTTATGCCCACTATATCCTGCACAACCAGCAGGAGGTATCAGAGTTTATCAAGAAAATCGTGTCAAATGTCTGAGTCCACAGATTGGAAAATAGTTTACAATGAATATGAGCCGGATCATCAGCATCTGAGGGAAGCCCTTTGTACTTTGGGAAATGGCTATTTTGCCAGTAGGGGGGCTTTTAGTTCAGCACCTATTTCCCATCATTTTGAAGATAATCCGCACTATCCTGCTACTTACCTGGCTGGTGCTTTCAATTCGCTGAAGTCTAAAATATCCGGTGAGGTAATAGAAAACGAGTCTATCGTCAACTGGCCCAACTGGATGTATCTGACTTTTGAACAGGATGACGGCCTGCTTTTTTCTATGGACGATGTAGAAATTGAAGAATTTAAGCAAAGCCTGGATCTCAAGTTAGGGCAGTTGGAAGTAGCGCTAAGTTTTCAGGATAAACTGGGCCGTAAGTCACGTCTGCGTAGCTGCCGGGTGATTTCCATGGACGATCCGCACCTGGGAGCCATTGAATGGGAACTGACACCGCTGAACTGGTCAGGTACTATTGAAATTATTTCTGCGCTGGAGGGGAATGTCCTCAACAGGGGAGTGCCCCGATACAGCGATCTCAACAGCCACCATGTGGACGTAATTGAGCAGGGTAGATTTGGTGAGGATTGCCTCTACATGTATTCCCGGACCAACCACAGCGGTAAGTCGGTTTGCCAGGCAATACGTACCCGCGTTTTTTATGGCAACCAACCTTATACCATCAGCCGGAAAGTAGAGGAGGAAGAAAATTATATTGCCAACCGCATACGGCTAGAAGTGAGTGAGCACCAGTCTGTTACGGTCAGTAAATCAGTAGCGGTTTACAGCAGTCGTGATAATGGCATCGGTAACCTGGTGGAGGATGCCACCCGTAAGGTCAGCCAGGCACCGGAAATGGCTGAAATTTTTGAGCGACACCATATGGCATGGCGGTCCCTGTGGACCCATAGTGACATCAGGGTCAGGAGCCAGAACAATGTTCAGGTACTGCTCAGGCTACATATTTTCCATTTGCTACAGGTAGCTTCTCCCAATACGATAGACATGGATGTCAGTGTGCCTTCCCGAGGGCTACATGGCGAAGCATACCGGGGAAATATCATGTGGGATGAGCTGTTTATCTTTCCGGTGATCAACTACATCCAGCCTTCCATTACCCGGAATATGCTCAAATACCGTTTCCACCGCCTGGACGAGGCACGCAGGCTGGCGGCACAGCAGGGGTACCGGGGGGCAATGTTCCCCTGGCAGAGCGGCAGTAACGGTGAAGAAAATGCCCAGGAAATACACCTGAACCCCCAGTCCGGTCGCTGGATAGAGGATCATACCGACCTGCAACGTCATGTTAATGCGGCCATTGCCTTCAATATCTGGCGCTATTACCAGATCAGTAATGACCATATTTTCCTGGAAGAATATGGTGCCGAGATGATGCTATCCATTACTTTGTTCTGGTCCAGTAAGGCCACTTATGATGAAAAAAAGCAGCGCTACGTGATTGAGCGGGTGGTAGGCCCGGATGAATTTCATACCTCCTATCCAGGATCGGATGAACCCGGACTCAACAATAATGCCTATACCAATATACTGGTAGCCTGGGTGATGCAGCAGTCGATACAGATGTATGAGTTGCTGCCCGGGCACCTGCGTAACCGCCTGTCTGACAAGCTCGGCATTCGTAAGAAAGACCTGGATAAGTGGAAAGCCATGTCGGAGGGCATATTCGTGCCCATGATCAATAAAGATATTATAGAGCAATACGAAGGTTACGACCAGCTGGAAGAATTTGACTGGGAAGGCTACCGGAAAAAATATAAGGACTTACAGCGACTGGACCGAATTCTGGAAAAAGAAGATGATACCCCCAATCGCTACAAAGCCAGTAAGCAGGCCGATGTGCTCATGCTGTTTTATCTTTTTACCTCAGAAGAACTGGAACAGATCATGGGCAAACTGGGCTACTCCTTCAGCGGTAAGATGATAGAGAAGAATATCAATTATTACGAACAGAGAACTTCTCATGGCTCCACGCTCAGCCGCATGGTATATTCCTGGGTCACTACCCGGGCTAATCGGGAAAAATCCTGGGATTTCTTCAAAGAAGCCCTCAAAAGTGACTTTGAAGACATACAGGGCGGTACCACCTCAGAAGGCATCCACCTGGGAGCCATGGCCGGCACTGTGGACATTGTACAGCGGGCTTATACCGGAGTCTATGTAGATGATGATATCCTCTGGCTTAACCCTACGCTGCCGGACGAAATGGAAGAAATCCACCTGGGTATCCGCTTCAGAGGGCAGTGTCTGAGCCTAAAGATCAATAAGGATCAACTCCAGGTAGTACTGGCGGATGGCTGGGGAGACCAGATTCGGGTGGGTATAAGTAGTGAGGGGAAGGCCCATGTGCTGAAGCCCGGCAAAACCCTACTCCTGGACTGTAGCAAATGATCAGCAGGCATTTTGCTGACAAATAAACATCGGCCCTGATTAATCCTTTGGATGGAATAGGGGATTTTTGTTATTTGCTTCCACAAATTTCACAAGATTTTTACCAAGCATGAACCAAACAGAAACGCTAGATCAGCTAAGCATCAATACGATTCGCACCTTATCCATGGACGCGGTACAAAAAGCCAATTCCGGCCACCCGGGTATGCCCATGGGTGCCGCGCCGATGGCCCACGTTCTCTGGACACGTTTTCTCCGTTTTAATCCTGAAGACCCAATGTGGCCGGGTCGTGACCGTTTTGTGTTATCAGCTGGTCATGGCTGTATGTTGCTGTACAGCCTTTTGCACCTCTCCGGGTACAAAGTAAGCCTGGAGGACCTGATGAATTTCAGGCAGATGCATTCCATCACCCCCGGTCACCCGGAGTACGGACTGACGCCGGGAGTAGAAGTAACTACCGGCCCGCTGGGGCAGGGTTTTGCCCATGCCGTTGGGATGGCGATTGCGCAGAAACATCTTTCTGCTGTGTACCATAGCGGTGATTTCAAGCCTTTTGATTACTACGTCTACGGAATTTGCAGCGATGGCGACCTGATGGAAGGTATTTCCTCAGAAGCGGCTTCCATGGCCGGTCACCTCGGACTGGGCAACCTGATTTTTCTCTACGACGATAACCTGATCTCTATTGAAGGCGATACCAGCATTGCTTTCACCGAAGATGTAAAAAAACGCTTTGAAGCTTTTGAATGGCAGGTGCTGGAAGTAAAAGACGGTAACGATACCGAGGCTTTGGAAAAAGCCATTGCCGAAGCCAGAGCCGATCAGGACAGGCCCAGCCTTATCAAAGTGCGTACCCAGATCGCTTATGGCAGCCCCAATAAGGTAGGTACTGCCGGTGCGCATGGATCGCCACTTGGAGATGATGAAGTTACAGCCAGTAAGGAAAACCTGGGATGGCCTGCAGACAAAAAATTTTACGTGCCTGATGAAGTCAGACAACAGTACCAGGAACTGGTGGAAAAAGGCAAAAGCCTACAGCAGGAGTGGGAAAAAGACTGGCAGGCCTATACTTCAAATCACCAGGATAAAGCAGGACAGTGGGAAGCGGCCAAAGCTGGTAAACTCCCCCGGGAAGTAATGGATAAGTTACCCGTTTATCCGACTGACAAAAAAGGCGTAGCCACCCGGAAAGCTTCGGGCAAAGCCCTTAATTTTATAGCCGAAAACTGTCCCTGGCTGATCGGAGGCTCTGCTGACCTGGCGCCTTCCAATAATACCCTGCTGGATGTATCCGATTCCTTCACCAGGGAGAATTATGCCGGACGGAATTTTCATTATGGAGTAAGGGAGCATGCTATGGCGGCAGTGGTGAATGGTATGAACCTGACCCAGGGAATCAGGGCCTATGGCGCTACCTTTCTGATCTTTTCCGATTACCTGAAGCCATCGCTCAGGCTGGCTGCTATCATGAAACTGCCCAGTATCTTTGTCTTTACCCACGACAGCATTGGCCTGGGCGAAGATGGTACGACACACCAGCCGATTGAGCACCTGATGGCCATGCGCCTGATACCCGGGGTGACTGTCATTCGTCCTGGTGATGCCAACGAAACGGTACATGCCTGGCGTATAGCCATGAACCATGATAGTGGACCAATAGCCCTGGCGCTTACCCGGCAGAATCTGCCTACCATTGACCGTGAGCTTTGTGCTGCGGCCAGCGAAGTAGAAAAAGGCGCCTACATACTCAAAGATTCAGCAGATGAACCACAGCTGATCCTGATCGCAACCGGTTCAGAATTGCAGCTGGCACTGGACGCGCAGGAACAACTAGCTTCTGAAGGCATCGCTGCCCGGGTGGTAAGTATGCCCAGCTGGGAGTTATTTGAAGCGCAGCCTGAAAGCTACCGAGCCAGTGTGCTTCCCAGAGAGACCAAGCGAAGAATTTCCATTGAGGCAGGCTCTACTTTGGGATGGCAAAAGTATATTGGCAGCGAAGGTATAGCCATAGGGTTAGATACCTTTGGCGAGTCAGCTCCAGGGGAGGAACTGATGGAGCATTTTGGTTTTAGCGTTGCCAATGTCGTCAGTCAGGCCAAGAGCCTGCTGTAAGAAAATAAGTCAGCATTTATGAAAAAAAAACACCAGCAACACTGGTGTTTTTTTTTGCCTTTATTTCGTAAAAAATTCTTTAAAAGGTGTTTTTATTGAAATATTTCAAGTGCTTAGGTATAATTTGTCAGTAGAATAGTTGATAATTTTGTAATTTTTGATCTATATCTCTTGAGTGATAACATAGACCGTACTATCTTAGATCGGGCATTATTCCTATCCTATGTCATTTAGCTATTTTATCCTGGCTTGGCGACATATACTTAAACACAAGACCTATGCGTCAATCAATCTCATAGGGCTTACGCTGGGTATTTGTTGTAGCCTGCTTGTACTTTTGTTTATAGTAGATCAGCTCAGCTATGATCAGCATTACCCTGATGCAGAGAGGATTTACCGACTTAACTATGAGTACAGGAATGAAGTATATTCCATCAACGGATTTGTCAACTGGTGGGAGGCGACATCAGAAGAACAATTGCTGAAACCTAATTCACTCAGAGAAATTGAGGGAGTAGAGCACGTTGCCCAGTTTAATGCCACCCATGGTGCTACCATGAGTAAACAGGCGGTTTTTATCAGTGTCCTGAAGGATGGGGTAGAAGCAGAGAAATTTGCTGAAAAGAAAATTCTGATCAGTAATACCGGCGAAGAGATTGTGAAAGTCTTTGGCTGGGAATTGCTTTATGGCAATCAGGAGATAAGTTTTGACCAGGCTTATGCTGCTATATTGACCGAAGAAACTGCGCTAAGATATTTTGGGAAAGACTGGATCAGCCAGATAGAGGACAAGTCCATCGCCTGGAACAACAAAACCTATCCGCTGAAGGCAGTGCTGCGCCTGGAGGAAAATGCTCATTTTGATTTTGATCTCCTGCTTATTACACCTGAGATACCATCCTGGGGGGCTTATACCTACCTGAAGCTTGCCCCCGGTATCAGTCCGGAGCAAGTAGACGCAGAAATAAACAGACGCCTGCAACTGATTGAGCCGCAGATCGCCGATGATCCCGATGAAAATGGAAGCCACCTGCAGGCAGTAAGGGATATTCATTTCTCTAATGATATTCTTTATGAACTCGGGAATTCCGGTGAAATACAGTATCTCTATGTTTTTGGGGCAATAGCCCTCATCATACTATTCATCACCACGGCGAACTATATCAACCTTTCGGTGGCGATGTATGCAAAACGTAAAAATGAAATTGGCATGCGGAAAGTGATGGGAGCAGAGCGGGAATCCATTACCTGGCAGTTTCTGGCAGAATCTGTCCTGATCTGTCTGTTGAGCCTGCCCCTGGCTTTGCTCTTACTTGAGTTTTGCCTGCCCTTTTTCAACAGTGTGATGAACCTCCAACTGGAAAACATCTTTCTGGATTCGCTACTAGCATTTGCCCTTTTGCTGTCTTTTACCATCTTCATAGGCCTCCTTTCAGGACTATATCCTGCCTTGCTTTTGTCTGGTAAGCAGACGCTCCAGCTGATATCAAACAACACCGTCAGCACCCGAGAGGGACTGTCTATGCGCCGCTTGATGTTTGTTTTTCAGTTTACCCTGCTCATTGCCCTGGGTGCCGCTACCATCCTGATCAACCGGCAACTGAACTATATCAACCAGAAAAACCTGGGATTCAACAAGAAAGGGGTCATCACTTTTGACCCGGGCTCTGCTGAAAATTACCGCCTTATCAAAAATAAGCTGCAGCAGTATCCTCAGATACTGGCAGTTGGGTCAGGGATGGTACCGGGTGTAGAAGTGGGCGGACAGACCTCCTATAAGCTGGATGGCAGCGAGGATGTGTATGATGACGCATCTTTCTGGGCCATGGATTGGGATGCCCTGGAAGCACTGGATATTGAAATCTCCGGCATTGATAAAAATACCGCTCCCGATCAGACACTGATCATCAACCAGGCTGTTGCCAGAAATATTGCGCCCTCCGGGAAACAGTCAGATGGTAATCAACTACTGGGTCAGTACCTGCTGACGCACCTGGAATACCAGAATGAGGAGGGAAAATACGGGGACCGTTATGTGATCGGAGGGTTTGTGGAAGACCTGCATTTATTTTCCCTTAAGCAGAAAATCAGTCCCATTATTATACAGGTAGCCCAAAATGCTGACTGGGTCTACCGGGTCATTGTGAAAGTAGAAACAGACAAGCTTTCAGAATCACTAAGTATCATTAGAAGTACCTATGATGAGGTAGTTGATGATATCCCTATTGAAATTACTTTTCTGGAAAGTAGCCTGCAGCAACTCTATGAACAGGAACAAAGGGTGGGGGATCTGTCATTTTATCTGAGTATCGTAGCGATTGTGATCGCACTGCTGGGCCTTGTCTCTATGACTGCCTACCTGGTAAGTCTCCGTACCCGTGAGATTGGCATTCGCAGGGTAATGGGTGCTTCTTTTTTCAGGATACTTCTATTACTTAGTAAAGAATTTATCATACTGGTGGTGGTGGCTACCATCATTGCAACGCCTTTTGCCTATCTGCTGGTAGAGCAGTGGTTATCTGATTTTGCCTATCATATTGAGGTAAGCTTGTGGGTATTTCTTATCACTGGCTTCATAGCTTTGTGTATCGCAGTGGCGGTGGTTATCGTACAGGCTGCCAAAACTACTAACACCCAGCCCGCTGCCGCACTACGATCAAACTGATTTACATGAGTATGTTAAAAATTGTAGGAATTATCGCCCTGGTATTAGGCATGGTCGTATTGATGGTGGCAGGATTTGTATCACTTAGAGAGCAAAAATTTGCGCTGGAACCTTTTTTTCTGGGTGGTGCTGCGATTCTTGCCGGATTGCTGAGTCTTAAAAAGTCGAAAGAATAGCAGTAGCTGCAGGCTTTGGTAATTGGTTAGGTAGATTCACCTGTTTAAATAAACCTATGCTTAGAGACAAAAAAGTAATAGCCAAAAGCAGTATTTCTGCACAGAACATCGGATATCACGTAGAGGTGAATATTTTTTAGAATGGCATGGTTAGAGACCTCTCTTCTTAAAGAATTGGCGTTTGCCATGCTGTTGAAGTAATAAAAAGTAAGGTGATTTTTTTCCTGGATGATAAAATCCTTACCCTCCTGAAGGCTATACTTACTTAATAGTTTATTGATCATTTGCACTAGCTTTATCCTTAGCGTCTAAGATACACATAAATTACATACAGTGCATATATTGCAAAATGTTGTGTAATATTTCTCAAATGATTACTAGAAATTGTATGCATGTGAGGGATTATATGAGAATCAGGCAGTGAATTTGACCAATATGGTGAATATCACTGAATTGTTTTCTCGCAAAAATTCTTTTTAAAAATTTTAACACTATGCGGGGGCAGGGAATGGCTTAGAGAAAATTGACTTGTAAATGTCATCATATAGGTAGCGATATCTATGCGAGCCATATGATTGTATTGCCAGACGTTTTCTTATTATTTTGTAGGTAAATGGATTAGATTTTTGAACTCTAAAAAATTAACACTACTTTAATTCTTGGTAAACATTTACCTGTTGCACTAGTTAATTATATACATTTTTTAATGTGTAGTTTTTTTATTTTTTGATAAAGTTTACTTTTTCCTTGATGTATTGGATACATCGCATTGATAATTTTTTCCTAAGATTTTTATTTTAGTTGTTATGACAGAAAAATGTAAAGTAGTACTTGCTGACGACCATGCTATCCTTGCTGAGGGTACCTCCGCTTTATTAGCAGACTATCCTTTTATTGAGCTAATGGGTATCGCAACTGATGGCGAGAGTGCACATATGCTGGTGGAAAAGCACCAACCCGATATTCTGATTTCTGATATCACCATGCCCGGCATGTCAATTTTTGATATATCAGCTGATATCAAAAAGAAAGGATTAGCTACCAAAGTGATACTCTTCACCATGCATGATTCTCCTGATTATGTATATAAAGCCCTGAATAGTAATGTCGCAGGCTACCTTACGAAAAATGCGGAAAAAGAAGAACTGCTAAAGGCGATTCACCGGGTTATTGATGGTAAAGAATACTACAGTCAGCAGGTGAGCCATGTAATTGTAAAAGGTTTCAAGAAAAGAAACTACGACAAAAGTGAATCCCAGGATCCCATAGATTTGCTATCTAAAAGGGAAAAAGAAGTTCTGAAACTTTTGGTAGAAGGGATGAACTCCAAAGAAATTGCTGACAAACTTTTTTTAAGCGAAAGAACTGTATCCAATCATCGGGCGAATATGCTGCAGAAATGCAAAGTGGATAATACTGTAAAATTGGTCAGGCTATACATGGACAATAAAAACAAATGGTAGTATCGCTTTGCAGCAATTTACTTCCACTTCACTACGCCCATTCATTTTTGCAATCAATTTACTGATGTGAGGGGCTAGTGTCTGAATAAACTTTTAAGGTTGATCAGAAATAATCGCAGCAGGCATTCACTGATAAATTGGGTAATTTGCCTGGCTTTTGATTGTAACAATCTTATCATGGCTGATTTTTTCACCTAATATATTTGCACAAACAGCCGGAAACAAGTAACTGACAAATCTTCATCATTTTATAATACTGATGCCATTAACGTAACATTGGTAGTCCTCATTTTATCCATGAGCATCACAAAACTGTCTTTTTTTCACCTTGATCAGCTAGGGTGCGTATAAAGCGCCCTTTCTGTGCAATAGAACAGTATGCATAAAAAAAGCTCCCCCACACAGCAAAAAGCCGGATAGGGGAGCTTGCTTCATTTAGCAGGTTTACTTGTTTTCTATGATTTTAAATTCCACCCTACGGTTGGCACTTCTACCTTCTTCGGTAGCGTTGCTGGCGATAGGGATAGTTTCTCCGCTTCCTTTGATGATGAATCGCTCGGCAGTGAGGCCCTGCTGCATCAGGTAGCTTTGTACCTCGCGCGCCCGCTGCAGGGAGAGTTCCTGGTTACGCTCCTCGGTACCCACATTGCAGGTATGCCCGATCAGTTCTACTTTTAGCCAGTCGTTTTGCTGCATGATACCGGCAATCTGATCCAAAAATTCCTTGGAGGGTTGATCCAGTTCGGCGGTCTGGAACTCAAACCTGACGTTTTTCTCCAGGCTGAGCTGGTCTTTCTCGGCCAGTTGCATCTTTCTGTTTACCTGGGGTAAGTTACCGGTGGCCAGTTCCATAGGGCTGCCCTGTAGCTTCTCCAGCGAGGCCGGCTTTACAGGCTCGGCCTGCGGGCTTTCTTCCACCTCTTCTTCCATCACTTCCTCTTCCACAACTTCTTCTACCAGGGCGCTTTCTTCCACGACCACCGGTGTTTCCGGCTGCTTAGCCTTGCGGATGCGCAGCGACATGGAGATCTCAAAAATACCGGTCTGCAGGGCAGTATTAAGCTCGTTGGATACCGGCAGATCGTAAGAAGTGGCAATGCTGAGGTTGTCCTGCTGGTATTCCAGCGATAGTACGCCAGCCTGGTTGGTATTATACCACATTCCGAAAGCTAACTGCTGCTGCCGCTCCCGGTTCATCTGGTAGCCCAGCCAGGTGCCCGCGTTCCAGAAGCTGTTCTGCGCCTCCTGCACATAGCGCAGGCTGGGCATCAGGGAAAAGCGTCCCTGGCTGAAGGCCCGGTAGCCGGCAGTAAATTTCCAGGATACGGGCACCTGGTCCTGTCCGTCAGTGATGAAGGAGGCATTGGGCTGGTTGAAGTTGAAGATGGAGGCACCGGCAAAAGCTTTCAATTGTCCGTTGACATCCTTCCACTGCCAGTGCAGTCCACCACTGCCGCTCATAAAAGCGGTAGTTCTATTGATGAGGCTTTCACCATTGTCGGCACCCGGGTCAAATGATCCATCAACGTACTGCTGGTCGGTGGTGAAATTGAACCCCAGGCTGCGCTGGAAGTAGCCACCCTGGAAACCCATGCTCAGGCTACTGCGCTTAAACACCTGGATGCTGTAGGCAAGTCCCAGCATACCGCCGTTGGTCTGCACGATATCCGAGGAACGGTCATTGATAAAGGCGGCACCCAGTCCAAGCCGATGATGCCCCAGTTGCACGGGTACATAGCCAGAGATCATAGAAGTCTGGAAGTTCTCCCCGGCGCTGACTGCCTGGTTGCGGTAGTTGGCAAAGATACGGGCGTCCTCTACGGTACCGATCATGGCCGGATTGGTCAGGAAGGGCGTCTGGTGGTAGAGGGAGAAGTTGCCCTGCTGGGCCTGGGCTGCCAAGAGGCAGACCAGCACCAGCAGCAGCGAAGCAAAGGATCGGGAAATATATGAATGTATCATTGTTCTGAAGTAAAGATTTTGTGGTTTGTTTTAGCGAATCAGTCGGATGATGCCGGTCTGGCTTCCGTTTACGCCAAGGGGCTGACCGTTTGTATAACTACCCTTGATGACCCAGACGTAACTGCCCATAGGCTGTTCCTTACCCTGGTGTTTACCGTCCCAGCCCTGCGTGGTGATCTGGTCCCAGTTGTTAGAGCGGTATACCACATTATTATCGCGATCAAAGATGACGAAGTCTACACTGGCTA
>CAZFFW010000151.1:0-14177 GCA_964518125.1 uncultured Porifericola sp. | reverse complement strand
TATGGCGGGTGGCGGATTCATGATCGCAGTGGCGGTACTTTTCCTCATCTTCGGACATTCGCTCAACCTGGCGATGGCTTCGCTGGGCGCATTCGTTCATCCACTTAGGCTGACCTTCGTGGAGTTTTACAACAATGCCGAATTCCAGGGCGGCGGTTTGCCGTATGAGCCTTTTCGGAAAAGAGTTAAAGGTTGAAAGTTAAAGGTTACAAGTTTGGATATAACCGTTTGAATTTCAGTGTATTACGTTCAGGAATTAAGCATAAATATTACAAGAAACCAAAAACAGGCTTGCCGGATAAAAAAACTTTAAACCTGCAAGCTGAAACATTAAACTAAAAAAAAATATGGAAACAGGGGCATCATTACCATTGATACTGGCATTTATAGGCGTAGGACTTTTAGTCGGACTACCGGGCATAGGCAGTGCTATCGGGACGGCTACCGGCGGTATGGCGACGGTCGGAGCCTTGAGCAAAAGGCGGGAAGCATTTGGCTCATTCATCGTACTGGCCGCACTTCCCGGCACGCAGGGGCTGTATGGCTTTGGCGGTTATTTCATTTTGCAGGACCTGCTGACAGCGGAAATTTCCATGCTGCAGGGAGCGGGAATTCTGGGATCAGGTATCGCACTGGGCACCGCTGGTCTACTCTCGGGCATGTACCAGGGGCGGGTTTGCGCCAGTGGGATTGACAGCATCGGCCGGGGCAATGATGTGTTTGGTCAAACGCTCATCATGGCAGTGTTTCCCGAGCTTTATGCGATCGTAGCTTTTGCAGCGGTCTTTTTAATTAGCGGGATTATCGCGGGATAAGCCGGATGGTTGACAATCGTTTAGCGAATCAAATGACTGTTTTGTGAGGGCACAAAACAGGGTGTAAGAAGTTGGAACACTCCTGGCTAAAGTCTGTGAATTTAGTCAAAGCATAAAATCAGGTCTGTGACTTGAGTGAAGTTAGAAATTTCAGTTGATTGGTAAGCGCCAGCCACAAACTGGCGAATGCACCAAACGCGTAGCAGTCGCCAGCGTCTCGCTGGTGATCAATATATTGAAAGGTCTCCGGCCTGAGCATATTCCAATATATTTTATAATACCATATTTTTACATAAATACATCGCCGTGCTTATTTTGAAAACAGCATGATCTTCGGCAAATTGCTGGCTATTCATTAGCCACTAATCATCAACCATCATCAAAGTAAGCGATAAAATATCCTGGAAGACCGCCATGGCGCTGGTGGTGGCCAATATGGTGGGTACGGGCGTATTTACCAGCCTGGGCTACCAGCTGCTGGATGTGCAGAACACCTTTAGTATCATCCTGCTTTGGGTGATCGGTGGCTTCCTGGCGCTTTTTGGTGCCTTCAGCTATGCCCAACTGGGCACCCACTTCAAAGAATCAGGAGGCGACTATATCTATCTTTCCCGCATCTTTCATCCTATCCTGGGCTACCTCACATCCTGGGCTTCACTGGTGGTGGGCTTTTCGGCACCGGTAGCCATCGCTGCCATCGCCATGACTGAATACCTGGCGCCCTTTGGCATCAACGGCAACAAATGGCTGGCCGTGGGTATCATCATTCTGACCGGCCTGATGCATTCTTTCAGCATCAAACAGAGTGAGCGCTTTCAGAATATCACCACCATTTTCAAAATCGGCTTTATCTTACTGCTGCTGGGCCTGGGGTTTTACTTTGCCACCAACGAAGCTTCCAATTCTATCCTGCTTACCTCCAGCTGGACTGGCGAGATAAGCACGCCCGGCTTTGCGGTATCGCTGGTCTATGTTACCTACGCCTACACCGGCTGGAATGCCGCCGCCTACATTGTAGAGGAAATAAAAGATGTGAAGAAAAGCCTGCCCAAAGCCCTCATCGGCGGGACACTTTTCGTGACTGTCTTGTACGTGCTGCTGCAAATCGTTTTCATGCGCCACGCCTCTAATGCCCAGCTGCAGGGAAAGGTAGAAGTCGCGACGATTGCTTTCAGCAATATGCTGGGCGAAGAGGGCAGCCGCTGGGTGAGCTTTTTCATCGCCCTGCAACTGATCGCTACCATCTCTGCCTACATCTGGATCGGTTCACGGGTAACCCATGCCATGTCCAAAGAGCATTCGCTATGGAGGCCGCTGCGGAAACTAAGTCCGCTCGGTATTCCCATTCGCACCATCTGGCTGCACGTAGGCATCAGTGTGCTACTGGCCCTGACCGGCACTTTTGAGCAGATCGTACTCTACACAGGGTTTATCTTACAACTGATGGGCACGCTGGTAGTCGCTTCGGTGCTGTTTCTAAAGAAGAAGCCGGAGAGCTTTCAGAGCCCTTTTTATCCCTGGGCCCAGTATATCTTCATCGCCTTCAGCATCTGGATACTGGCCTATACGCTCTATGACAAGCCGGTGGAAAGCCTGATCGGCATTGGCATCATCGCCAGTGGTTTGCTCACCTGGCTTTTTAACAAGCCGGAGCATCCTATCAATACTGAGCCATAGTATCGGCAAAAATGGATTCCAGATGCTTGATGTCAGATTCTAACTTTTGGATGCCGTAGTTAACCTCAGCTAATTTATTTTTTTGGTTGATCATAATAGACTCCAGGGCACTCAAACGAGATTGATTAGCAATCCTTTTGTTCTTCAGCTCAAATTTTTCCTGCTTATCAGGCTGGTCAGAGTTCATTTGTTTTTCATTTCTGGCCATCTGTTTACGTAATTTTTTTTGCTCACGCTCATTCTTCTCGTAAGCGGATAGTATTGACTTGCTCTGTTTCTGGTACTCCGCCAGTTGCTCGTTTAACAGGCTTAGTTTGTAATGCATCACAAAATTACGGGTCAGCTGGCGCAACTTATCTGCATCACGCGGATTGTTTTGGGTATTGATTGAAGTGCTGTAACCAGTGGTGTATGCAACGGCTACATGGCTTAAGCCATCTTCGGTAAATACCATCATTCTTAAGTCACCAGTTTTTTGAGAAATGCTAGGCACTTCTACTTCTTTTGCAATCAAGGCATCACGGCCATCTTTCTTACTTTTCAAACCCAATTCCCGCTTTGCGTAAGTTGACCAGCTCTTCTTGAGGGCATCCAGTGGCTCTTCATCAACGGATATAACCCAGGCATTAGCTTCTGTTTTACCAAAGGTTATGCTCCGCTCGACAGGGACATACATCTGGGCAAAACTATTACCGCTAAGAAAAAACAAGATGATGGTGACAGCTAAAGTAGAAATATTTTTCATGAGGTTCTGTTAACTAAAAATAAGTTTGATAGTATACTTTTGACGACAAGCTACGCGATTAGTCACATGATTATTCTACTTATATTTTGGATGCCCTATACATTCCCTAAGGCCATGCGCTTTGTCTTGTTGTAGAGAACAGGTTCATGAAATGATAAGGCTACTTTACTATCCCAGGATATAGCACACCATCTTTGGGACTGAAGTCCAGTTGCAGCAGATGGGCTACTATGGGAGCAATATCTTCCATTCCGATGGTATTCAGTCTTTTGTGGCTGGCAATACCGGCCCCCCATGCGACGAACCCGGTCTCAATTTCTTTAAAATCAGGAAAAAAGCCGTGGGTTCCACCACTAGCCGCTTTCAGGGCTGGGCCTTCAGCTGAAGAAGACATGCTGACGCCGGGCACTGGTGCGAGTGCCAGTACAGCATTGGGATCAGCGCCTACTGCGTCCAACTCCTGCCGACCAACGATCCGGAAAAGCTTGCGGTAGTTTTGGGGCAATTCTTCCAGTTTCTGCAGAACCATATCCGCGCTCTGCTGATCATCCGGATTTTTCAGGTGCAGAAAAGCTGATGCTCCCGAAGTATGAAAAGTAGCCTGCCAGTCGCCGCGGTCTTTTTTCGCTTCCATCAGTCCGCATGCTACCAGCCAGACATTGGGCGAAAGCGTGCTGTGGATATCCACAAAACCATGATCCCCGGTGATGATAAAGGTGGTTTTCTCCAGGATACCAGCCCTTTCTGCGGCCTCTTTGATTTTTCCGACAGCACGGTCAATGGCACCCATGGCCAGGTGTACTTTTTCCCCTTCCCGGCCCTCTTCATGCTGGAAGTGGTCAGCAGCAATGAGGTGCAGGGTAATCAGGCTGGGACGGTATTTTTCCAGCACATAGGCTGCCATCTCGCCGCTGCGGTCCTCACGGTTGAGGTAGTCGCCATTGAAGGTACGCTCATTCATCTGGCCCAACACTTCTTTTTCCATCTCTTCCAGCAGTCCTTTCGGCGTCTGATGGTCACGCATGGGCTGTATGCGTCCGTAGCCTTCATCCAGCGACCATACTTCGGGAATATTATAGTCTATCGGGGCTCCCACCGATACCGGCCAGATGAAGCTGGCGCTCTTTTTTCCGGCTGCCCGTACCGCATCCCAGAGGGTAGGTACCTGTATCAGCTCGCTTTCCCAGTACCAGCGGCCGGTCTGCCCTTCAGGTTCAAATGGTGCGTTGTAGTAAACGCCGTGGGAAATCGGTTTGGCCCCGGTGATGAGAGTGGTGTGGGAAGGATAAGTGACTGAGGGAAATACGCCTCTTACGCCCGAAGCGGACACACCCATGTCAGCCATTTGCCGGATATTAGGCACCGGCCACTTTTCTTCCTGGTAAAACTCCGGGCGAAAGCCATCTATGGAAATCAGTACTACATGTTCGGAGGGAGCAGTTGATTGCGCCAGTACAAGGACTGTATTGAATAGCAACAGGAATATAGAAATAATGAGTCTGGATAAATGCATAGGAAATAAGGTTATGTAAAATCAAAAATGGGTTGATAAAAAGAAAGCCTTAGTTGCCTAAGACTTTCTTGTAGACACCGGGTACTGCTTAGAAGCTGTAGCGCATACCCAACTGTACCCGCCAGGGAGTTCCATTGACGGGCCGGGTGCCTACGCCGCTTTGTACGCGATACTGGTAAGCCTGAGATGCCTGGTCAAAACCATTGATCTGCAGCAGGTTACGACTGCTGCTTAGCTCGTTGTTTGCACCCCAGTCACGGTTCAGGAAGTTGGTGAAGTTGAACATATCGGCCGTAAATTCCAGGGAGTGATCGCCGCCCAGCTTCACGTTTTTGATGATCCTCAGGTCCATGGTAGCGAAGAAAGGGTTGACACCGGCATTACGGTCGGCAATGCGTCCGAAGTTATTGCGCAGGTAATCTTTGGTACTCTCTGCGGTCTCAGGGTCATCCAGTATGCTGATGATACCTTCGCGGATATTCTCAGGTGTTGCCGGATCATTGGGATCGTAGACAAATGCCAGGTCGTTTCTCAGGTTAAAGTCACCGTTCAGGCTGCTTCCGGTACCCGATACCAGGAAGGAATAGCGGGTCCCGCCGATGCCTACCACTGTGGCTCCTACATTAAATCCATAAAAGGTAGGGCTGAGGAAATTAAGCACCAGCTTATTGTCAAAATGGTTGTCGGAGAAGCCCCAGTTCAGCGCGCGAGGGTCATCCTTGATGGGCAGGAAGGTAGAAGTATTGGCTACGCAGCAGTTGTACGAGGAATTATCGCGGGAGCGGTTCCAGGTGTAGCTGGCCTGCAGGCTTCCGTCCTTACCGATGCGGTAGTTCAGATCCAGGATCAGTGCCATCTGGTTGACCCTTCCGTCAGAATTGAGTTCCAGTACCCTGCCTACCTGATCAGATTTGCGGGAATCCAGCCAGTTATTGCGGCCCCGCTCGTCAATGGTTGCTGCTGGTACAAATACACCGCGATTGGCTTCTTCCGCTATCCTGAAGTACGGCTCATCAACCAGGTTACGCTCCTGGTATACATAATTGTTCCAGGTATGGCTTAGGAGTCCGTTGACGGTCACGCTGAGACGGTCGCCAATGAGACGGGTGTAGCTAAGGTTGGCTTTGGCTGTGGAAGGCACCTCAAAATCATCACTGACAGTGTTGATCGTAGAAATCACATCCGCTCCTGCCGGGATTCCAGGGGCGCTTTCCGGGTTTTGGCGATATGCTTCAAAATCAGGCGCAGGCACCTGCTCCCCGCTTACGTCTACCGCAGCCAGCAGCACGCCACTATTTTGTATGTTGTTGACCTGTGCATAGTAATGCGGCTGGGCAGAGAAGATGCCTCCTCCGAGTTTGATAAAGTCAGTACCTTTACCCTTTACATCCCAGCTGGCCTGAAAACGGGGCTGCAGATTGTTCCAGTCCACAATCTTGTTGTCGGTACGGATGCCCAGTTCATTGTCCACCGTAGGGTTGTAGGCAGCATCGTCCAGAAAGGCAGTCACATCATAGCGCAGGCCAAACATGGTATTGACGTTGGGCAATAAGTCAAATTCTACCTGGCCGAAGAGCGACAAATCCAATACAGTCTGTTTTACCAGGGGCAAACCCTGCAGTGGTACTTCTCTAGCATAGCGGGAAGGGGTCATATTCTCAAAATCCTGCAGGCTGGAGAAGAAGAAGCGTCCGTTCTGTTCGTTGGACAAAAGTGTCTCCAGGTAAGTGACCATATTATCTGTTCCGAAAGTGAAGTTGTACTTTCCTTTCTGCAGATAAGTGGTGTTGACGAGCTGCAACTGATGCTCCAGGTTGGTCTCAGGAGTGAAGCGCTGTCCGCCCAGCTGTACCTCACGGGTACGGGTAGCATCGGGGTCGCTGTCGGTGGGGAAGGGAGATGTGACATTGACGATAGCCCGGGGAATATTGCTGAAAGGTAACTGGGCATTTGGTGCAAAGGCTCTTTCGGCACGCTGGTACTGAACTTTTAGCTCATTGGTTAACCTGGGATTCAGATTAGATCTCAGCGAAAGCAGCAGGCTGTTTTCGTTGGAATTAAAGCCACCTACCGATTCGGCCAGTTCAATGTCCGCATTGTCAAATACGCTCAGCGGATTATCCCAGTTGGTGAAGTTATTTCTGAGCGTCAGGCGGTGCTTGTTGTTGAGCTGCCAGTCAATCCTGGCAAAAACCGTATTGGCTACTGTTTTGCGGGCAAACTCGCCAAACTGCTGGTCGTCAGATACGCCATACTGGCTGCGGGCAATGTCCACAAATTTCTGCAGCGTATCCAGGCGGATGCCCAGGCGGCTCTCGTCAGCTGCATTGTTGATGTCAGCGATAAATACCGGCTCACCAGCATCCTGACGGTCAAAAGTAACGAAAAAATGCAGTTTGTCCTTGATGATAGGACCACCCAGGCTGAAGCCCCACTGGTAATTGTAGAAGTCCTGGTCGCGGTCGTTGCCGCGGATATCCAGCTGGCTGGCCAGGCCATCGTTACGGTGGTAGACGAAGGCGCTTCCTTCCAGTTCGTTGGTTCCTGACTTGGTCACTGCATTGAGTGCTCCGCCGGCCTGACGGCCCTGGGTCACATCATATACGTTGGTAGCCACTTCAAATTCGCGAATGGCTTCAATGGATACGGTATAAGGCCCTCTGCCAATTTCTCCGGCAGTGAGCTGGTTACGGGCGTTTACCCCGTCCAGGGTCACGTTGGTAGAGGTACGGCGCTGGCCGCCCAGGTTGATACTTCCACCACCCTGCAGGGGTGAAAGGCTGGTGAGGCCGGTGAAGTTACGCCCCTCAATGGGGAGCTGCTTGATACGGGCCGCGTTGATCGCCAGGGCATTGCCCTCCCGCTGTATGCGCGAGCGCAGGTCCTGGTCGGTGATGATGATCTCCTGCAGCTCGCTGGCGGTTTCGCTCAGGGTAAAATCAATGTTCAACTGATCGCCCTGGTTCAGGGTAAATCCGCTTTTCTTGACTTCCCCGTAACCTACAAAAGAGGCAGTGATGGTATAGGGGCCTCCCAGTGGCAGCTGCCGGATGTCATACTTTCCGTTAATGTTGGTCACGGTGCCGGTCTCAAAGCCGGTAGACTGGTTCCGAACGACGATCGTCGCTCCGGGAAGCGCCTCCTCTTCAGTATCCAGGATAGTACCTGTAATAGAGGCATCAGTAGACTGCGCCCAGCCTAAGTGGCTGAAAAACAGTGCGGTACAACAAAAAAAGGTTAAGAGTAAATTGTGCTTGCTCATAGCTTATTGGTTTAAATTCGCCGCAAAACTAGAGTGCCAGTGTGGGGGAGTAGTGTTAAAATTTAACAGTTAAGTCTTCTTAACAGCTTCTTGATGATTCGGTAATCTTAGGCGCCTAAGCTTAAAATTAACTTAATGTCACAGCCTTGTTTTCCTGCTTTAGTTCTTTGAGTATACGCGCGGCAGATTGGCGGCTGAGGCCGCAGAGGTCCGCTACATCCTGGTAACTTAGCAGGTCCATCAGGCTGTGGCTTTTTCCATGGATGTCAATTACCTGATCCTGAAGCAGGGGAAACAGATGACGGATGCGATCTTTAGGTTTTTCGGAGGCGATGCGGAAAAGCCTGGTCTCGGCCCGGCACCAGCGGCGTATGGAAATTTCATGGAACCAGGCGGTCAGCAACTTATTTTCCATGATCTGTTTTTTGAAGAGTTGCACCGGTACTTCCATCAGCTGTACATCTACCAGTGCTTTGGCATATTCGGTAAAAAAGGTCTCATCCAGGTATTGCAGGTCTCCGAAAAATTCTGCCGGCCTTAAGCAATCATACATAACTTCCTTACCTGAAGACGCATAACTGCCCACTTTGACAGCTCCTTCCAGCAGGATAAAAATGTGCTGTGGGGCCTGACTGGGCAAATAGATGTATTCATTGCTTTTCACCTCCAATGTACGGGTGTCGGATAAATCTGTAAAAATAGTGAGTGGACTTCCATGAAAAAATATTGACATCATTGCGCAAGTTTGGATGAAAACGCAATAATAAGGCTGGAATGGCAGAAAATGCAGATGATACGATGAAGCTTATGTTAAATATGGAAGTGATATTTGTGCATTCTTTGTGGTGCAGTATGATGCCTGCCTATTGGCTGTGTCTCCAGCGACTGGCTTGTATGCTACGCCCTCAAAAAAAAGGGGCTTCTGCCTCCGGCAGAGCCCCTGTTCAAATATGATGTTTATGCTCGTCAATCCTGCATCATAATCACCTTCCTGCCCTCCAGTTTCCCCTCTTTCATTTCACCGAATACATGGTTGATATCATCCAGTTTACAGGGGGCAACTGTCGCTTTTATTTTTCCTGCCAGGGCAAAGTCTATCGCCTCCTGCAGGTCCTTGCGTGTCCCGACGATAGAACCCCGCACGGTGATCCGCTTCAAAACGGTCTCAAAAATCGGCAGGTCAAAGCTTCCCGGAGGCAGACCGCAGAGGGAGAGGGTGCCCTTCTTGCGCAGCATGGACAGCCCCTGACTGAAGGCTACCGGAGAAACGGCCGTTACCAGAACCCCATGCATACCGCCGGTGTCTTTCATAAGCTTGTCTACCATATCCGGGTCTTTACCATTGTAAACCAGGTCCGCACCCAGTCTTTTGGCCAGGGCAAGTTTATCTTCGGCTATGTCTACAGCCACTACCTGCAGGCCCATCGCTTTGGCATACTGCACTGCTACATGCCCCAGGCCGCCAACACCGGAAATCGCCACCCACTCACCGGGCCGCGTGTCAGTTTCTTTAAGCCCTTTATACACCGTCACTCCAGCGCAAAGAATAGGGGCCATCTCCTGAAAATTGATGCTGGAAGGGAAATGACCTATATATCCGGGATCTGCCAGCACGTACTCAGCATAACTGCCATCTACGCTGTAGCCGGCATTATCCTGAAAATCGCAGAGGGTCTCCCAGCCGGTAATGCAGTAGTCGCAATGGCCGCAGGCGCTGTATAGCCAGGGAATCCCCACAATGTCACCTTCTTTGGTGTTCTTGACGTTTTTGCCTACGGCAGCCACATAGCCGAGGCCCTCATGTCCCGGTATCAGCGGAAGCTTGGGTTTTACCGGCCAGTCTCCATCAGCGGCGTGCAGGTCAGTATGGCACACCCCGCAGGCTTCTACTTTGACCAGGATCTGGTTGTCGTTCGGACGTTTGACTGGCATGTCATCAATGGCGAGGGGTGAACCAAATTCATGCACCACTGCCGCTTTCATCATCTTAGGAAGCATAATATGGGTATTTAGGGTTACAAAAAATGAACGTGAGAGGCTTAAAAGCCGAAAAATATAATATTCAGGTAGACCTAAATGAATATAAACAAGATGAAGGGAATTTCACAATCGCTTATAGGAATACTTTGCTATTAACCGCTTACCCTCAATAATTGAAAATGAAGGAATGAGAAGGCTTGTAGAAAATCGCAAA
Source organism: uncultured Porifericola sp. (assembly GCA_964518125.1). GTDB lineage: Bacteria > Bacteroidota > Bacteroidia > Cytophagales > Cyclobacteriaceae > Catalinimonas. Next base: position 3,971 of record CAZFFW010000151.1, on the reverse strand, counting down.
TAAAGATATTTTTATCCTGCTGCTTGATTTTTCCTGAATTCTAAACATTTTTGAAGGGGATGGATTTACATCCCTTACGTATTATTTTTCATTACTTAAACTAACCAGATAACATGGCAGAAATTACACTAGGCGGTAACCCTATTCATACCAAGGGTGAACTCCCTTCAGTAGGCGAAAAAGCCCCGGATTTTACCCTTGTCAAAGATGATCTTTCCAAAGTATCCCTCAGCGACTTCAAAGGGTCTAAGGTAGTACTCAATATTTTTCCGAGCATAGATACCGGCGTTTGTGCCCAGTCGGTACGGGAGTTTAACCAGCGCTCCGCCAACATGGACAATACGCAGGTTCTCTGCATTTCACGCGACCTGCCCTTTGCCCACAAGCGTTTTTGTGCGGCTGAAGGCCTGGATAATGTACAGACGCTGTCTGATTTTGAAAGTGGCGCTTTCGGCAAATCCTATCAGCTGGAGATTACTGATGGCGCTTTTGCCGGCCTGCACTCCCGCGTGGTGATCGTGCTGGACGAGGAAGGCAAAGTGGTATATACCGAGCAGGTTAGCGAGATCGGTAAGGAGCCCAATTACGAAGCAGCCCTGGCTGCCCTGAAATAGTGACAATGAGCCTGTTTTTACGAACAGGCTTTTTTTTTGCTTTATGGAAAGTATACGCCTGAAGCTTAGACCCGCCAGGGAAGCAGACTTCCTCCAGCTACTGCCCCTCTACAATAAGCAGGAAAACATGCAATACATACTGGATGGCCGTTACCACTGGACCGTCCGGGAGATTATGCAAAAATGGGAACTACTCAATGCTAAACTGGGAGAGGGCTTTGGCCTGCAGCTGGTATTGCTGAAAGAAAGCGGTACTATCATCGGCGAAGCCGGCATTCTGCAACTTGATCGTTCTGTAGATCATATTCCCGAAATTGGTTTCATGCTGGATACTGCCTGCCGCGGACAGGGACTGGGGATAGAGGTCGTAAAGCTGCTGCTGCGCTTTGCTTTTGAAGAACTTGGGCTGAGCCACCTACGGGCAGGGGTATTGCGGGAGAACCAGCGCTCTCGCCAGCTGATAGAAAAGGCGGGCTTCCGCTTTTTATATTCTACCGACAACCCATCAGGTAAAAAACTGGATTATTTTGAAATCCTGAAGCCTGCTGAATCAGTATAGCATACTTTTTTAAGCTTTCTGTTTGAACAAGCTTCTGCAAAAAGGCTTATCTTTTAGTGCTTCCCACTATTGACACCTACATATGAAACTTGCCGCCATTGACATTGGTACCAACTCTATCCATATGGTGATCGCCCAGGCGACCCACAAAAACAGTTTTCAGATCATTGACCGGGAGAAAAGGATGGTCAAATTGGGGGAAGGTGTCTTCGCGACCAACCGCCTCAACGAAAGAGCCTTCCGCGAAGGCCTGGAAACCATCAAGCGCTACGTGCAACTGGCCGACCAGCGGGGCGCGGACGAAATTATCACTGCGGCGACCAGCGCTACCCGGGAAGCCCAGAACGGAGGCGAGTTTCTGAACAAAGTAGTAAAGGAAACGGGCATCTCTCCCGAAGTGATCTCGGGAGGCCGAGAAGCCCGCCTGATCTTTCAGGCAGTGCGCCATGAGATTGACCTGCACGACGAAAATGTGATGGTCATAGACATCGGTGGGGGTAGTACCGAAATTACCGTAGGCAACAAAAATGAGGTGCTACTGGCCAAAAGCATGAAACTGGGTGTTCTCAGGCTGCTGGATATGTTTGACGGCCAGGGCCCGATCAGCGAAGAAGCGCGGGGAGTACTGGAAGCCCATATCCGCTTTGTGGCGCAGCATATCATCGCTGAGGCGAAAGAAATAGGCTTTAGCCGTATTATCGGTACTTCCGGTACCATCCGTACCCTGGGCGAAGCTGCCCATGTGGCGGCAGGAGGAAAGTCCATGAAATCAGTGAATGCTGAAGTAGTGAAGGTTAAGAACCTGGAAGAACTTACCGGGCAGCTCCTGAAGCTGAAGCCTGATAAAAGAGCCTCCTTGGACAGCATTGGTGACAAACGCTCCGATGCCATCCACCTGGGAGGGGTACTGCTGCTGCAACTGCTGAAAATGGCCGAAGTGGAGGAGCTTACCCTTTGTGATGCTTCCCTGCGGGAGGGCCTGATCCTGGATTACCTGGAAAGCCATGCCCAGAAAATTGACTCCTTTCCTGAGCAGGAAGACCTGCGGCACCGGAGTGTGGCCCAGCTGGCCCATGAGTTTAATGCAGACTGGGATCAGAATACCCATGTGGCGCGGCTGGCGCTGCAGATTTTTGACCAGACCGCCGAACTGCACCAGATGAATAAGTTTGAACGGGAGATACTGGAGTTTGCCGCCTTGTTACACAGTGTAGGGCAGTATATCCGCTTTAAGCGCTACCACAAACACAACCGCTACATCATCGCCCATGCGGGATTGAGAGGTTTTAACGATGAGGAGATCATCCTGATCAGTCAGGTAGCCCGTTACCACCGTAAGGCCGAACCCAAAAAAAAGCACAAGAAATTTAAGAAGCTTTCCAAAGAGCAGCGTCGCATTGTGCAGGTATTATCGGCAATATTGCGGGTAGCCCTGGGCCTGGACCGAACCAAGAATCAACTGGTGAAACACATAAACTGCAAGATTAGCAAAAACAAGCTGGTAATTCAGCTTGCGGGTCAGCCCGAGAGCCTGGAACTGGAACTGTGGGCCACACAAAAAAACCTCGGCCCGTTGGCCAAGGTGCTTGACAGAAAGATTAAGCTGGAGCCTGTCGCCGGAAGCTAGGGTGTATCAGGCCTTGGCTGCGGTCTTTGGCCGTTTAAGCTCCTGCACATCCCTGATCATACGGGCAGAAAGCGGTTCTGCTCTCTGGGGCGTGGGCCGGTAAGGCTGGAAAGGAATCGCCAGCAGGTTTTTCAATTGGTCATTGTCTTCTGCGTTCATATGTGTATCCACACCGTAAGTGAGGCTGTCGGCTTTCTCCACATAGGCAAAAGTGCCAAACAGCCGGTCCCAGATCGCGAAAATATTCCCGTAGTTGGTATCCGTAAGGGGCTGCTGGTAGTGGTGGTGTACCTTGTGCATATTGGGTGTGACAAATACATAAGATAAAGCCTGGTCTACCTTGCTTGGCATATTGATGTTGGCATGCGTCAGGTGGGCAAATAGCACCGAAAGGCTCTGGTACAGCATGATAATGCCCATAGGCGCCCCGATCAGCATCACCGCCAGGATGGTAAAAGCGATTCTGAATACCGTTTCACCGGGATGGTGGCGCAGTCCGGTAGTGACATCCACGTTCGTGTCGCTATGGTGTACCAGGTGAAACTTCCACATCCATTTGACCTTATGCTCCGTCCAGTGGATGAAGTAGGCACCGATCAGGTCCAGCAGTAGCACGCCTACGACCACCTGTGCCCAGAGGGGCATATCAACCAGGTAGAGCAGGCCAATCTCGCGGGATGAAGTAAAATCAGAAGCCCAGAGCAGGGCACCGGCCAGTCCAAAGCCGATAATCATGGTGGTGATGGTAAAGAATATGTTGATCCCGGCATGGCGCACCTTTTTATACTGAAAAGCAAAAAGCGGCAGTACCCCCTCCAGTACCCAGAATAGTACGATACCTCCGATGAGTACAGAAGCGCGGAAGGAAGTCGGTATATTTTCAAAGAATTCAATAAAGGATTCCATAGAGTACGCGTTAAAATGTAATTTTGAATGAATATACGAAATTCAGGAAATCAGGAAAATTTTGCCGCCTGTAAAAACCGGACTAAAATATTGATAATCACCAGTTTCACTAAAAATCTTGCCCCGCCTTGATGGTATAGATAACAAAATATGGTGCAGCAGCATTTCAATTAGAGCGTATCACAAAGCAGGGGGAGTCCCGATAGGGACATCATGTCGGTAGATTTATGAGATATGATTAGATCATTTGTGCCGTCAGGTACAA
>CAZFFW010000150.1:0-14411 GCA_964518125.1 uncultured Porifericola sp. | reverse complement strand
AGAATAGCAGCCATGCCTGCAAAATGGTAAACGGAAAGGGTTTCGCCGTCAAGCACGCCCCAGACCACCGCCACAATTGGAATAATGTAGGTGACCGAACTGGCAAATACGGCCGTCTGCATCTGCACCAGCTTGTTGAAGAGGATCAGCGCCAGGGCGGTACCCACCACGCCTAATGCAACCAGGGCCATCAGCGGCCAGAAGGCAGAAGGCTGCTGTACATTTTCTACAAAAGTGGTAAAGCCAAAAAGGTAGCCCAAAGCAAGCGGGCCCACAAAAAGCAGAGACACACTGGTAATGACCACCGGATGCAGCTCAGGTGTATAATTTTTGATGATATTCAGGTTGAGCCCGTAGCAGATGGTCGCGCCGATGACCAGCAGGGCGTAAAGGTTGATCTCACCGATGCCGGAACCGGTACCTCCGATGATCAGTATCATGGAACCAATGAAGCCAATCCCCAGTCCGAGGCCGTGTTTCCCGCTAATGGGTTTTCCAAAAAAAGCAGCTCCCAGGAGTAGCGTACAGAGAGGCGTGAGTGCGTTGAGTATGCCAGTGAGTGAGCTGCTGATAGAAGTCTGGGCGGTAGCAAAGAGAAAAGCAGGGATAAAACTTCCTACAAAGCCGATAACCAGTAGTATGATCATCTGCCGACGGCTCAGGTTTCGTAATTTGGGCATTGCTACTGGTAGCAGGAAGATTGCTGCCGATACGATCCTGAGTGCCCCTACCTCACCTGCCGAGAAGGCAGTAAGGCCTCGCTTGATGAGTATGAAAGAGCTGCCCCAGACGATGGCCAGTATCCCCAGTATCAGCCAGGGGAACCAGATCTGCCTTTTTGCCTGCAGCGATTGTCTGATCGTGGTGGACACCTTATACTAATGCAGCTTGTTGCTGGAAGTAACCGTCAAACTCTTCGCCTATGCTATCCAGCAGCTCAAAGATCTCGGCGGCGCTGCCCGACTCTACCAGCTGTGCGCGGTAGGTCTTGATACCGGGAATGCCTTTGAAATAGTTGGTGTAGTGGCGGCGCATTTCAAATATACCTTTCTTCTCGCCCTTCCAGCTTACTGAAAATTCCAGATGCCTTTTGGCGGTGGCTACTCTTTCCTTCATGGTAGGAGGCGCTAATTTCTCGCCGGTCTGCAGAAAGTGCTTGATCTCCCGGAAGATCCAGGGATAACCAATAGCCGCCCGGCCGATCATGATGCCGTCTACGCCGTACTTCATTTTGTATTCCAATGCTTTTTCAGGAGAATCAATGTCCCCGTTACCAAAAATAGGAATATGGATATCGGGCTGGTTTTTCACCTCGGCAATATAATCCCAGTTGGCTACGCCTTTGTACATCTGCTGTCGGGTACGACCATGAATGGTAAGTGCCTGTATGCCTACATCCTGCAGGCGTTTGGCTACTTCTATGATCTTGATAGAATTTTCGTCCCAGCCCAGGCGGGTTTTTACTGTTACCGGTAAGCTTACCTGCCTGACAATTTCCCCGGTCATTTTCTGCATTTTGGGCAGGTCCAGCAGTATGCCGGCACCAGCACCTTTGCAGGCGACCTTCTTCACCGGGCAGCCGTAGTTGATGTCGACAAGTTCAGGCCCGGCCTCTTCAGCGATAGCCGCTGCCTGCCGCATAGGGTCTATCTTATCGCCAAAAATCTGTATGCCGATGGGGCGCTCGTAGTCGTAGATATCCAGTTTCTCCACACTTTTTTCCGCATCGCGTATCAGGCCGTCGGCCGAAATGAATTCGGTATACATCATATCGGCGCCATTTTCTTTGCACACTGCGCGGAAGGGAGGATCACTTACATCTTCCATGGGGGCGAGCAAAAGAGGGAAATTACCAAGTTCTAAATTACCAATCCTTACCAAAGCTGAGTATTTTGGATTTTACAATTAGTGGGCAAAGATAATAAGAAGTATTAGCTATATTCTCTTAAAATTACCTATCTCAATACAAATTTTGGGCTGCTTCTGTTTCTTTTTAACCGGAAATAGCTAAACTACCAACCACCTTTTAGCAAAAACGTTAGGGCTGATGTCGTATAAAGCACTAGTTTTGGATTATCTAACACTTAAACCAAAGTGCGGTTCACTAAATACCGGAAAGATATAATATTGAATGAGAACAGAAATAGAAGAATACCAGGATACATCTAGCAGAAGCATATTTGCCTCCTTACTTTTATTAGTGGGATTCGTGATGCTGGGCCTGGTACTGGGAAATCTGGTGGGTATGGTGCTCTCCCTGCCGCTGTTCGGGGCTGACTATGAGGCTATGATCAATGCCTTTGTAGATCCTGTCGCTTATCCCGAATCCCGGAGGGCCCTGCTAATCGTGCAGGCCTGTAGTTCTCTATTCGGTTTTATCATTGCGCCCATGGCTTTCTATGCTTTTATAGAGAAAAGAAGTGCGGGGAACCTGTTTCATACCCGTCATATCGATGCTGGTCTGATGTTACTGGTTGGGCTGATCGTGCTGACCTTCATGGCAGTCAATTCGGTCATTATTGAGTGGAACATGAATGTAGACCTGGGGCAGATTTCTCCTGCTTTTGAGGAATGGGCCAGTGCCAAGGAGGAGCAACTTAAGGAACTGACCGAATACCTGACTCGCTTTGAAAATATCGGAGGCCTGCTGGTAGGTTTGCTGGTCATTGCGGTTCTCCCGGCAATAGGCGAAGAACTTGTCTTTCGGGGCCTCGGGCAGCGGATGTTTCATGGGCTTACCAATAACCACCATGCCGGTATCTGGATAGCTGCCTTTCTGTTCAGCTTTATCCATCTGCAGTTTTACGGCTTTTTCCCCCGTTTTCTGCTGGGGGCCTTGTTCGGTTATATTTATTACTGGTCGGGAAATCTCTGGTATCCTATCATGGCTCACTTTGTCAATAATGGGTTTACCCTGATCATGCTCTATATGTATCAGCAGCGTGTGACCGAACTTAATGTAGAAGATACAGAATCAGTACCTCTTTATACTGCGCTGCTCGCATTGCTGTTTACTATAGGTATGCTCTACTTTTTCAGAAAAAGATTTATAGAAACAAGTACCGCTGATCATGGACAATAAGTGGCAGAAAGTATATACTACCAATATGAAGTACAGGGCAGAGATCGTCAAGGCAGTCCTGGAGGATAATCAACTCAGCCCGGTATTGATTGACAAGCAGGATACTTCCTATCATTTCGGTCCGATAGAGTTATATGTAGCCCCGGATGAAGTAATCAATGCCCTAAAGATCATTGAAAATGATATCACTTTTAAATAAGTACAACAACATTACCCAAAGGATCATCACTGCTGTAGTGGGGATACTTATCATCATACTTTCTGTCTACTTCAGTATGTGGACCTACTTTGCGCTTTTCCTGGCCATCTGTATCCTTACCCAGCTGGAGTTCTACCGGCTTACCGGCCTGGATGGTATGCTGCCGCTCAAGTCTGCCGGCACTTTTTCCGGTGCCCTGGTCTATTGTCTGAGTTTTTTTATTGAGAGCGAAATGCTGGAAAGCAAATACTACTTCCTCATCTTTCCGGTAATAGCGAGTATTTTTTTCATCAAACTGTATAAAAAATCGGACAAAAAACCGTTTACCAATATAGCGTATACCTTGTGTGGTATATTCTATGTTGCAGTGCCTTTTGCTTTGCTGAATGTAATCGCCTTTTGCCAGGGGGAATACAGCTTTCAGATTGTACTGGGAATTCTTTCCCTCTTTTGGGCAAGTGATACCGGAGCATATTTTGCGGGAGTCAGGTATGGGAAAACCCAGCTTTTTGCGCGGGTATCACCCAAAAAGTCGTGGGAAGGAAGCATCGGAGGGGCTGTAACAGCACTGGTAACGGCTATTTTACTTTCCTATTTCTATCAGGACCTTAGTTCCTGGCAGTGGCTGAGCGTAGGATCTATTATTGTAGTGGCGGGAACTTACGGGGATCTCGTGGAATCTCTCTTTAAAAGAAGCATCGCCATAAAAGATTCTGGAACCAAATTGCCGGGACACGGAGGTTTCCTCGACCGTTTCGATGGTTTACTGATATCTTCGCACTTCATAATGATTTTTTTGAAAATTTTTTAATATTAGTATGTTTTTTGCTATTCCTGTAAAGTATTATTAAATATTTTTTCTGTAATTTTGCAAAATACTTAATTCTAAGATTCTGTATGACTTATGTAGAACCGGCTCCGATTAAGGATAAAGAGAATCCTTTTGAGTCTATGATGTCTCGGTTCCATATTGCCTCACAGGCACTGGGACTGAATGATGAAGTGTATAATGTGTTGAAAAACCCTGTTAAGCAAGTCATTGTATCGTTACCCATCACGATGGATGACGGATCGCTCAGGGTTTTTGAAGGGTATCGGGTAATTCACTCCAATATCCTTGGACCCTCTAAAGGAGGAATCCGCTATGACATGGGGGTGAATCTGGACGAAGTAAAGGCGCTGGCCGCCTGGATGACCTGGAAGTGTGCTGTGGTTGATATTCCCTACGGTGGTGCCAAAGGCGGTATCCGCTGTAATCCCCGGCAGATGTCCTCAGGAGAAATAGAGCGTCTTACCCGGGCATATACCCAGGAGATGATCAATATATTTGGTCCTGACAGGGATATTCCTGCACCGGACATGGGAACTGGACCTAACGAAATGGCCTGGCTGATGGACGAATACTCCCGCGCTCATGGTATGACGGTGAATGCCGTAGTAACCGGTAAGCCCCTGGTACTAGGTGGCTCGCTGGGCAGGCAGGAAGCAACCGGCCGTGGTGTAATGGTGGCTGCATTTGCAGCACTGGAGAAGCTGAAAATCAATCCTTACAAAGCTACCGTAGCTGTACAGGGATTTGGCAATGTAGGTTCATTTGCTGCGCTACTGATGGAAGAAAGAGGCTGTAAGGTAGTCGCCATCAGCGATGTATCCGGAGCTTACTACAATGCCGATGGTATTGATATCAAAGAAGCTGTTAACTATCGTGCGGCCAACAATGGTACGCTGGAAGGTTTTGCAGGAGGAGAGAAAATCCCTGGAGATGACCTGCTGACCCTGGATGTGGATATACTGGTGCCGGCGGCAATGGAAGATGTGATCACTGTCAGAAATGCTGACCGGGTGCATGCCAAACTGATTGTGGAAGGTGCTAACGGGCCTACTTCTGCCAAGGCGGATGATATTATCAACAGCAAAGGCACCCTGGTGGTCCCCGATATCCTGGCCAATGCAGGTGGCGTGACTGTCTCTTACTTTGAGTGGGTACAAAACCGACTGGGTTATAAGTGGACGCGTGACCGGGTGAACCGCCGCTCCGACCGTATCATGAAGGATGCTTTTGAAAAGGTGTATCAGACAGCCATCAAGTACGGGGTTTCTATGCGAATCGCTGCCTATATAGTGGCGATAGATAAAGTGGCGAATACATATAAGTATAGGGGAGGTTTTTAGGAATTTATAATTTAGCCATTGGTTTGATAAACAAAACCTCTTATTTAGCAGTATCGTTTGTTGTAACTGACTAAGATACTTTCGATTATTCTCCATGACGATTCATAAAGAAGGTCGTACACTTTTGCTGGTGCTTCTGGCAATCCTGGTAGCTGCTAACTTATTAGTGGCCTTTCTGCTTCCCGGAAGAACGCAGTTGCATAATGCAACAATTATTGCCAGTGCTATATTTTACCTGATGATCCTGCAGTTTTTCAGGAATCCCCGGATTCTGATAAATGGGGACGAAGAGCAGGTGCTTGCTCCAGCCGATGGTAAGGTAGTGGTGATAGAAGAGGTGGAGGAGCATGAGTACTTTCAGGGAGAGAGGCGTTTGCAGATTTCTATCTTTATGTCGCCTCTGAATGTACATATCAACCGCAATCCTGTTTCCGGGGTGATCAAGTATTTTAAGTACCACGCCGGCCAGTACCTGGTAGCTTGGCACCCCAAGTCCAGTACGGACAATGAGCGGACCACTGTGGTGGTAGAACTGCATAACGGGCTGGAAGTGATGGTGCGGCAGATTGCCGGTGCTATGGCCAGGCGCATCAAGTGGTATGTAGACGAGGGTGATATGATCCGGCAGGGAGAAGAGTTTGGCTTTATCAAATTCGGTTCAAGGGTAGATGTCTTTCTGCCTGTAGGTTCTACGGTCAAAGTCAGCGTGGGCGATAAGACAAAGGCAGGCCGCACTGTACTGGCTGATTTACACCAGGATTAAGTTTTTAGCAATAAAAAAAAGCGCCTCTGCTGAATGTTCGGCAGAGGCTTTTCTATGCTAGCAGTTTGATAGTAATGGTTTTACAACTCTCTCAAAAGTCCATTTACCACCGCGTAGCGTGGCTTTCCGTTTTTTTCCAGGATAAAATTCGGACGGTTGCCCAGCAGTAGGGTGTGATCAGGCTCGGCTGCCGTGCCTACTACGTCCAGGATTAACTGCTGGCGGATCCTTTCCTGGCCTTCCATATTTTCTACCCTCACAGTAGTATAGCCCTCACGCAGAAGTTTTTTAGTGTTTAGCTCAGTTACCGCCCGAAGGTCAGGCTGTACTTCAGGGTAAACTTTGCCGGGTACGGCTACCATGCCTTCTGCGTCAAACTCCTCGTAACCATAGAAGGTAGACATATCGCCCAGTTCGCGTATGCTGCTGACGTAGAAAAAATCCTGGTTTTCGTCAAACTCAATCTCCACCCGGTTAATGCCAACATCCAATGTGTACAGATGTCCATCCTTCTCCCGCTGTACATTGCGTACGATCATGTCGTAGAGGTAGCGCTCGTTTTCGGGAATTTTCCAGTACTCCTCACGGTCGCGATCGGCATAGCTTTCTGTAGCGATAGCGTGTAATGCGGTGAGCAAGAGCATAAAATTGAGCTTACGGATCTCCTGCTTCTCAGGGTCGCGAGGGTAGCCACCTGACTCAATTAGTACGGTGCTGGTGCCCCACTTCTGGATATTGTCGCCAAAGGCGCGGGGCTCAAAGTCATCGTTGTAGCGGGCTACCTGCCCCGGAATGTAGTACTGCAGGGCCTCGTTTAGCTGTACGATCATTTGCATGGCGCGCTCCCTTACCTCGTTTACATCCTTTTCGTAGTTGTAGGCCGGAGGCAGAAAGGAGATCGTGGCCGGCTCTTCGTTGATACCAGCCGTATAGTAAGTGCTCTGGTCGTGCAGGTTGAAGCCGAAGTCAGCTTCCAGGCTGTCGCGGATGTTTTTGAGAATCCGGGATTCCGGAGAAGTCAGTCGCAGCGCATCCCGGTTAAGGTCAATATCTATGGCATTGCGGCGTTCAAAGACCTCCGCCCCGTCGGGATTGAGCATGGGTACAAAGTGGAGGGTAAGGTTGCCAAGGATTTCTTTTCTCAGCTCATTAAATTGATCGTCTGCCGCCAGGAAATTAAAAAGATCCAGCCCGGCCATGGTAGCAGTAGGCTCATCGCCGTGCATCTGCGACCACATCAGTACCTGCGTATCACCAGTACCAACCGACACATCATAGATTGGACGTCCCTCAATGGAAGAGCCCAGTTTTTTCACGCTGAAGCCAGGTTCCTGTCGCAGTCTCAGGAGCAGTGGCTCAATATCACTATGCTTAAAACGTCGGGTACTGATGCTCTCTTCGCGGTAATCCTGGTGGGCTTCGTAGGCCTGCTGGTACACGGGCTTCTGGGCCAGGCTCATCAGCGAAGTGGTCAAACCGAAAATGGTGATCAGGAGGTGTTTCATGGAAAAAATTTTGTCAAACCTAGAAGGAAACGGGCAAAAGGGCAAATCCTCTTCAAGTATAGAGCGAGATATTTCCAACGCATGTTGATCCGCTTCCCGCTGATCTGGGCTTTCCCTTCAGGTGTCAGAGAAAGGATGAACCTCTGATACTTTCAACTTACATCAACCTTTAAGAAGGAGTATAATGACCAGAGTAAGTAAGGCTAAAGCAAATTGAAAAAAGTATCCGGCAAATGGCAGAGAGCAAAATTTAATTTCAGAATATTATTCTGTTTTAGCCATGTCTAAAGATTTCCTGGAACTCAAAATGGCACATTTCAATATAGAATTATGAAATAAAGATAATTTTATATTATGATTTTTAGGTAACAGAAACTTAATATAACTATTCCATAGCTTCCGCGTACTTTTGAATATCCAAATAATATTTGGAATAGAAAATAACATTAACCCAAAACCAGATGATGAAACCCAATTTCTTCAAGTCAGCACTTATCGCTGTTTGTCTTTTGTTAACCTCTATTGTGAGCAGGGCAACTTCTCCTGCAGACGCACAAATTGCCATGCAACTCATTGAATCAGGAAAGAAACTTGTTGTAAAAGCATGGAACCTTCCTGCAGAGCGTTCGGCGAGCATCAGGGTATATGATGCAGACAGTGAGTTGGTGTATCGCGAAGTTTTCAAAAGCGGCGCTTATTCCAGGAAATATGATATGTCTCAACTGAAGCCAGGTCAGTACAAACTGCTGCTGCTAAGTGGCACATTTTCCCAGAGTGAAAGGTTTGAAGTCCTTGGCGACGGTACTGTTCAGGTGTTGGAAAACCCTACCGTCAACAACTTTAGCCCAGTGGTGATCATGAGCGGAAGTCAGCAGGTAGATGTGCTGATTGAAAACCGCTTTTCCCAGAAACTGTTGATAGATCTGAGGAATGAAGACGGAGACCTGATGTATACTGCTGAAGTCAATCCTGAAGGCAAATTTGGCCGTCGCCTGAATCTGAAGCATCTGCCTAAGGATCGTTATACACTCTACATTAGCGGAGGAAATTATCAGTTTACCAGAGAAATCAGTCTGTTCTGATCTTTGAAATAACTGCATCTCACCAAATGGCCCGGTTTATCTGCCGGGCTTTTTTTTGTCTTGCAAATTTTATCCTCTGGTCTTCTCCACATTTCAACATGGTTTATCAAATGGGAATGCTCCTTTTATACAGCAAGTGGCATAAGATCATTAGCCTGTTCTGGAACCGGACAATATCATCTCGCGCCGGAATGCAAGACTAAAGCCTGCTGAAAAACTGAGAACAGCTAACGCCATCTAGCGTTGGCTGCGGCAGATAAGTTGTAGAATTGGGTAATAATTACCCACGCATGTAGAATTGTATCCATGTAATGAAAGTCCAAAAGGCCATTTCCGGCCTTTTTGTACACTGGCAGTAAGTTTGAACTATCAGTAAGTGAAGTGAAGGTTGAATTGATAAGCTATTTTTTCACCTATTTTTTAGACTGACTTTTTAAACTTTTTTATATACAGCTTATCAGTGAAGTTTACATGAGGCTAGTAAAAGCGGCGCAGAATACTGCGTCGCTTTTTTTTATTATGCACATTCATACAGAGGATGTGTGCTTACGATGATTTGTATTTTAAATAATTTAGTTAATTTCACCCCTAGTTAATTTGAACCGACCAAACTAAAAAAAGGCATGAGCAACATTACAATGCTCCTGATTCTGGGGGGCTTAATTATTTTGGCATTTGTAGCTATCTGGCTGGCAAATAAAAAATAACCTGATAGTTTAATTATTTCAACAGGGTATATGCCACAAACAGCACCTTCTTTTGATCGTACTTTATCGTACAGAAAAGAAGGAAACAAAAAAAAGCGATGCAATCTGATTGCATCGCGTCTGCTGTTTTACACCTTAATTTCTTCCAGATAATAATCCAATTTACTGGTACTGCTTAGTACATTTATATCCACTGTACCTATGCTGGTGTCGTAGAGTAATTCTACAAAAAACCTGTCTACTGCGTAAAGTTTGAAGATATAATGAGAAGTTTTCAGTACTGTCAGGAAGTTTCCTCTGTGCTGAAGAAAGTTTACCTGCTCATATCGCGACAATTCTTTGAACTCTGTAGTACTCATAATCCCGTCAGTTTTTCCTGACACTAACTAACACAAATTGCAGGCTAAATCTAATATTGTGTAAGAATATTCATAAAATTGCAGTCATAACTACAGATGAACGTCCAAAAACAGGCTGACGAGCAGTTATAAGATGAGAGGGAGCAATTATTGGATAGTAATTTTGAAAGAGTATTTGCCGTTGTTGGCCGACTTCTTAAGGTTAGTAAGATAGCTTACGTTGATCATGCCATCAGCCTGGTTTCTGATAAGGCTGTCTCTGAGTGTCTGGGCTTTACCTTTATCAGTAAAGGAAAAAGTAGCTGAATGATTTTCTACCTTTACTTCATAGTCTTCGCTTTTTTTAAGCCCTAAGTCTTCCGCGATATAAAAAAGTTCATCCATATAAGATAAGAAAAGTGTATACAATAAACGAGATAGCCCTGCATAGTGTTACCTGTAGGCGTGCGGATATTAATCTTTTACTGCTTTAAAGTGGATGTTTATTACTAAAGAGTCTCCTTTTTCTGAGAAAAACGTTCCCAGTAACTTGCCGCTAAGCATTTGATCGGTATTGGAGATGATCTGCAGGCTACCCTCACGACTGCTGAACTGAAAGCCTGAGGCTACGCTGTAAGTAGATGCTATACTATCCAACGGCAGGCGTTCCTTAAATTCCTCATAAGGAAGCAGTGCATAGGAGTTGATGCCGTTTACTTCATCGGCAAAGTAAACTTTTAAGACTCTGATCAGGTCCTGATTGTAGGACATGCGGATTTCGCCCCTGATCTTTCCCCCCAATCCGTTAGCATTTAATATCGGGGTGTTAGTTCTGGCAAAGGAGGCACTGCCGCGCAGTAAGCCTTTAACAGAGGCCGGGGCATTGCCGCTGATCTGCATGGCATATCGTCCTGTCTCAACCTCATCAAGCGGCGGAATACTATCTATGACGATTTGAGGAATATTTTCTTCGGTTATTTCCGGTTGATTTTCGTCCTGTATATCCTGAGGGTTGTCTATCCTTAATTTGCATGCACATAAAAAGCACAAAAGTACGATTGTCACAAAAGATTGTAATTTCATAGCTGAGAATTGCAGCTAAAAGTAAGGCTTCTTATCTATCATACAAGTTCAACACTACGAATCGGGCTTAATTTGTTATTATTTAGAAAAAGTGGGTTAAGATTTATACCAAAACCTTTGACAATCAAAGCCGCTGCTATAGACAGGTGCAGATAGCTCTCGCTATTTACCCTTAGGTAGGTATTCCTGTCTTCAACAAAAGGCAGGTTGGTATTTAGCGACATGATAGCCAATTGTTTCCCCTGCTCAGAAAGGACACATTTGACGGCACCTAGTCGGTTGATCATGATAATATCATCCTTACAACGGCACTCCCACTGCCAGTAGGAAACCTTACGAATAGTGAAGGTACTGCTCGGTGTGGTGACCTCAAAAACTGTTTTATGCGCCCTGGGCTGACGTATTTTAATGACCTGCTCGCGTGATTTGAGGTCTTGGATGCAGGTAGTGAGGGAAAAAAAGTGGAATCTTCGCTTTATTTCAAACGTATCATCCCCATCTACCTGGATAAGTTGTTTCATCCAGGGTAAAAATTGCCGAGGCCTGATTGTTACGTTGACGCTGCGAAAATGCATATTGTTTAGCGTTAAAAAGCTTTTCCGTCCGAAAGTTAAAAAATGTTTTGGCTTAGTAGATGAAGCCTGGGTTAATTTATTACTGCCTCTCCTTATCTAACTGCCGGTACGCCCTTAAAAGTTCTATAGGATTATCTGGGCAGAAAATTCCTTTTAATTTTAGCAAATGTCTGCTCGTATGCGTTAATTTTTCTTCTTTATAGTAAGCATCTCTACAGTAATGTACAAATTTTAATACTTTAAAGCCGTCGAACCAGGAAAAAAATCTTTTGTTAAACGTGTCAAAAGAGCCTGAGTTTGCCTTGATCTCGGCAATTTTTTGTCCAAAGTCCTGATCTGTCAAAAAATGATAAAGAGTTTCGGGAAGTTCGGTAAGGCGTTTTTCTACGTACTTAGAGTCTTTACGGTAATAGGCAGGTATCTCTGCCAGGAATAGCTTGAGGTCTTCAAAAGTCTGAAAATGATAACTGAACTGGCCTTTCTGAGGTTGCAGCAGCCAGTCTTTCTGCGCTTTACCGGTACCAAAAGGCACTCTGTCTGAGAGACGGGCAGAAGGAAACACGCAGGTTTGGCCTATTTGTTTCAGGTCTCCCAGGTGTGCAATTTTATGCAGGAAGTAAAAGTCTTCTCCGGCCTTTCTGCGGTTCATACCACCGCTCAGCGCATAGATGTCAGCCCTTACCGCCATACCTGATCCTATGGTATGCATGCTGTAGGGATATCCGCTAAATGCCAGTGCATTGACATAATAACGCAGGAAAAGTTCATAATAAATGATTCCCTCCTGAAGTTGCGGATCAGTTACCTCCTCAAAGGTATGTTCAAAGTAGATAGTACAACTTTTAGGTGCATGATTGATTTGTACATCTTCCAGTACCTGCAGGTAATTTGGAGCGACCCTGCAATCTGCGTCCAGGCAGACGATCATACCAGCGTACTCAAGAGAGGCAAAGCGGCGCAATGCTTCGTCCATACCTATTTTACGGGCCAGTCCTACTCCGGCATGTTTGGGCGGCAGGTCATCCAGCCAGAGCGTATGGAGTCTGAGCCATTCGGGCGGTTGGATTTCCCGCCAGTTGGTTACTTCCCGCAGGCTTTGCCGGTTTCTGCTCCTTACTTCGTTTTCGTGTAAGCCGCAGTTGAGCACCAGAAGTACCTCCACCGGAAAAATCGGCGGCTGACATGCTGCCAGAGATTTGAGGGTGTGCAGTACTCCGGTTTCATCATAACAGGGAATGACGAGGCATATTTTCATTTCAGTCGGCGCAGGACTGCTGATGATTTGCTCACGGAAGCCAAACCGCTTAAAATACTGATTGGCAACGGAGGACATTGAATTTTGCTGCATAATCCACTTAATTTAATACTTTCGTATTTAGCCTTTCAAGAACTGAAAATATTAGGATAAAAGATGCAGTACAAAATTGAGTTGGCCTGTGAATCCAGTCAGGAGTGGCTGGCTACTGTTATGAACGACTTTGCAGCCTTTCTGCAGGACCACGCGGACTGTGAGCGTAAGGCATCAGCCATGGCGATGAGCTTTGTGGCAAAATACCCGGAAAGACATGAGATCATCCCTGAACTGATTGCGACGGGTATCGAGGAACTGGAGCATTTCCAGCAGGTATATGAGTTTATGACCCAGCTGGGGGTGCCACTGGCGAGTGAAATGGCTCCTGACCCCTACATTAAAGCATTGATGTCTCTGAGCCACGGAGGTACTCCCCTTACCCGCTTCCGTGACCGCCTGTTACTGGCCTCTATCATAGAAAGCCGTGGATGCGAGCGTTTCAAACTGGTGAGCGAAGTGCAGGAAGATGCTGAAATCCGAAGGTTTTATAAGCTTTTATGGGCTTCAGAAGCCAAGCACAGCCATATTTTTGTGCACATGGCATTACGGTATTTTGACAAAAAGGAGATTGACGAAAGAATAGAAGTATTGGTTAAAGCAGAAGCTAAGATTATCAGTCAGTTGCCTCTAAGGCCGGCATTGCACTAAAAAAAAAGAGCAGACCTTCCGGATCTACTCTTGCTATGATATAAGAAACGTCTGACGTTAGTTTACAGACATTCTGGGGTATGCGATCAACCTCCGCAACAGGGAATCCTCCGTCTGAAGCTCAGGTATTGTTATCTCCTGCAGCCTGCTGTCTTCAGGAAGGTAGTAGTAGGTTTCGTACATTTTACCGTTTTTGACAGTAGTAATAACAATGGGTGTACAACCTTCACCAAATACCGCTGATCGCTCATCCTGGTACTTACGTAATGCCCGTTGGTGGCTTAAATTTTCAACCAGGAAAATCAAAGCGCTGATTATTGATAAAGTCGCAAAAACAGTAAAAATTATAAACATAATATTAAGATATAATTACTCTAATATACTATTAATTATATCATACTGTTTTCTGATATGGCCGAAAATATTACACTGGTACAGGAAAAATCCAAATATGCCATTGTGTAGAAAAAATTGGAGTTTCTACTGGCTGGATAATTTTTTCACTTTCTGCAGGTCGGTAGCGGCATCTACCATCAAATGCCAGCTCACCTGTTTTCCGTTTTCCATTGACTCATACACGAGCCCTT
Source organism: uncultured Porifericola sp. (assembly GCA_964518125.1). Lineage (GTDB taxonomy): Bacteria > Bacteroidota > Bacteroidia > Cytophagales > Cyclobacteriaceae > Catalinimonas. The sequence continues at coordinate 319 of CAZFFW010000150.1, read as the reverse complement.
TTTCGTCGGTGATGATCCTGCATTTGCCGAGGCCATAGCGTAGCGCCTCCACAATATCTCCTTCCTGTAAAGGCTCCTGGTTCAGGTCAGCAAGGATTGGCTGATGTTTCTTCTTTTCCTTTTTTTTGAATAGGCCAAACATAATGTGAAATTTTAGCAATAATGTTACATGTAGATGATGCCTGCCGGATAAAAAATACGCTTTTGGTGGTATAGAATACTACTGTCAATGTAGCAATTAACATAACTACCTGGCCTCCAAAATGATTGGTGATGCGTCAGGTCTGGCAGGTTACAACAGCATTCAATATACGAATAA
>CAZFFW010000149.1:0-14424 GCA_964518125.1 uncultured Porifericola sp. | reverse complement strand
TGAATAACTCAATTATTGAAACCAGCGCTTATGCTAGAGCTGGATTGTTGGGTAATCCAACAGATGGTTACAATGGTAAAACCATCTCGATTATCGTAAGGAACTTTGGTGCACGAATTCTACTGTATCCTTCTCCTGAATTGAGTATTGAAGCACAAGAGCAGGATATCAATGTCTTCAGAAATATGTATCACTTAATAGATTCGATAAATCTGACAGGATATTATGGTGGATCAAGACTAATAAAAGCTGCTATAAAAAAATTTGGCGAGTACTGCGAACGTAGCGGTATAAAGCTGGCAAATAAAAACTTTACTATACGCTATCATTCCTCAATACCGCGACAAGTAGGTTTGGCTGGATCAAGTGCAATTGTTACGGCAACCATGAGAGCTTTGATGAAATATTATGATGTAAAAATCCCACTTGAAATTTTACCAAGCATTATACTTTCTGCTGAAGTAGATGAGTTGGGAATTATTGCAGGATTACAAGATAGAGTAGCTCAGGTATATGAAGGGTGTGTATTTATGGACTTTGGGAAAAAGCATCTTAGTGACAAAGGCCATGGTGTATATGAACGTATAGATACTTCCCTCCTACCCAATCTGTATCTAGCTTACAAAACTGATCTAAGTAAAGTATCCGGGACTGTACTGAATGATATAAGGTCAAAATATGATAAGGGTGATCAGCAGGTAATACGTACTTTGGGTGAAATGGCTGCCCTGGCAGAAGAAGGAAAAGAGGTGATCCATCAAAAAAATTATAACAGGCTGAATGAACTTATTAATATGAATTTTGACCTTCGCTGTAAAATTATGAATATCAGCCAGAGTAACCTTAATTTAGTAAACACAGCACGTAAATGTGGTGCGTCTGCGAAATTTACCGGATCAGGAGGATCAATTATTGGTATTTATGAAAACGACGAAGTTCTTAATAAATTAGTGGTTGAGTTAAAGAAAATTAATGCAAGAGTAGTCAAACCTTATATAGTATAAAAATGGTCAGAAAGGCAGTAATACCCGCAGCAGGATTAGGTACAAGATTCTTACCGGCAACAAAAGCGCAGCCTAAAGAAATGCTGCCTATCATTGATACTCCCACTATTCAATACGTGGTGCAGGAGGCAGTAGATTCAGGAATTGACGATATACTGATTATTTCGGGTAAGGGAAAGAGGACAATTGAGGACCACTTTGACAGAAATTTTGAGCTGGAATCCAGGTTGGCTGAAAAGGAAGACGAAAGCTTTTATAATGAAATCATCCGCATTGCTGATATGGCTAACATCCATTTCATCAGACAAAAAGAAATGAATGGACTGGGTGACGCAATTTACCATGCAAGGCATCATGTAGGAAATGAGCCATTTGCAGTCCTGCTGGGAGATACAGTGGTAGATTCAATTATTCCTGTTACACAGCAGCTCATAGACACTTTTGAGCAGTACAGAAGTACCGTAATCGGAGTTGAGGCAGTACCTAAAGATAAAGTGTCACGTTATGGAATAGCCGGCGGGAAAAAAATTGATGATAAAACAATGGAGGTAAGCGAACTAGTGGAGAAGCCTAGACCAGAAAAAGCACCCTCAAACCTAGCCATAGCCGGAAGATATATTCTGACTCCGGAAATATTTACAGCTATTGAGCAGACCCCAAAAGGCAAAGGCAATGAAATTCAGCTCACCGATGCCCTGCATTTACTTATGAAAAAAGAGTCGATCATTGCCCATACGATAGAGGGTAAACGCTATGATATTGGAAACAAGCTGGATTTTCTCAAAACTACCGTGGAATTTGCACTGAAGAGGAAAGAATTTGCAGAGCCTTTCTATCAGTACATGAAAGAAACAGTGGCAGAATACGAGAAAAATAAAAAGTAATAAGCCTACTTTTTTATCATACAGCCGGTTGGATGTGTGTGCTCCACGAGCAGTGGTTCCCCTTTCAATACTGCGTCAATGGCGTTTCGTAAATATGCGTGAGATACATCTGAAGCCACCTGAGGGTTATCATCAATAGATCCATGGTATTTCACCTGGAAGCCTTGGCTGGAAGAAACAAGCACAAATGCTTCAGGGTTTTTTTCAGCGCCAAACAAAGATGCTGCTTTTTGCTGATCGTCTATAAGAAAGGGAACATTCCACTTCATTTCCGATACCTTTTTTGACATAGTTGCAGGGTTATCGCCGGGACTCTGTGCAGGATCATTTGAATTGATCAGTACAAATCGGACATTCTTAGAACGATAGGTATCTATGAGCGAACTGATACGCTTCTCGTATAGCTTGGCATAAGGGCAATAATTGCTGGTGAAAATTACTACAACCGCTTTGCTGTCTTTAAGGCTGGAAAGAGAAAACTCATTCCCGCTCACCGCGTCAGTCAGGGTGATCTCTGGGATAGTTTGCGCTGATTGAAAAGGAAGAGTGGCAATATAAAGAAGTACAGAAGATATATAGGTAAGCATAAGATTTCTTAAGTAGTGTGAGGGAAGATAAGCATCTTCATCCTGTTATGGATGACGATGTAAGCTATCCATAGAAATTAGATAATATCTAAAAGCATACCAAAAAGATACAAATCATACACTGAAAAGAATAAAATAGTTCTCTATCCTCTCGATCTGTAGCTGATAAGGGAAAGGGCTGCTATCCAGCAAAATATTTGCAAACAACAGCGGTTGATGCGGATAAAGTAGCTTATTAATGATGATATCCTGCTTAAAACTTAGATTTCTCCGCCCGTGCAGCTTATAAAGACTTTCTTTAGCGCACCAGGCCAAACAGAGTCTTTCCGGCTGATCAGCAAAAAAAGCATATTCATGCTGGTGCAGAAATTTATGCTGTATTCGGACAAGCTTATCAGAAGGGGGCTCAATATCAATCCCTACGGCCTTATCCTGGTGAAGGGCTGCCACAGCATAAGGAAAGGAATTTGCCAGAGAAATATGAAAAGAAGCTTCTTTGATAAAAGGTTTACCGTGCAGGTCTTTGTAAATCTCGTATTCAGGAGTGTTATTCGCTATGAGCAATGCATCTAGCGCTAGACGACTAGCCAGGAACTCAGCTTTTTTCTGGGCATGCGAAATGGAAGACAAAACCACCTCTTCAGTGGCAGAAAGCCTGGCCTGACTTAAAAGAACCTGCCAACTGGCATCTATTTTCCAAAGTGCCCAACTGAGCTTGTCATTAAACTTTACTATTTTTGTTAATGCCATTGCAGTTACAAAGGTATTTTTTAAATGATTGTTAGCCAATTATACCGTCATGATTAATAATAAGGATGTTTCAGTAGATAAAACACATAACCTGCAGGGCCATAAGGATTGCATATACACCCTATCTCATGCAGCTGAGCCGCAGACTTTTTTTTCGGGGGCAGGTGACGGGATGATCGTACGTTGGAACTTCCACGATCTGGAAAAAGGACGCATCATTGCTAAAGTACCTGCATCAGTTTATGCAATCCATTTTGAGTCCGAGAGAAATAATCTGATTATCGGCCAGAATTACGAAGGGCTGCATATAATAAACCTGGAGGACAACAAAGAAGCAGGTTCAGTCAAAATGACTGCTGCTGCCATATTTGACATCAAGGTTTATAAAGAAAAAATCATTGTCGCAAGTGGGGACGGCGTAGTGACAGTATTAAACTACCAAAAACTGAACACCCTGAAAAGGATACAGGCCACTACAGAAAGCGCCCGGAGTATAGCTATTCACCAGGCTGCCGGTGAAATGGCCATAGGCTATAGCGATAATAAAATCAGGGTGTTTGACCTTGATTCTTATGCGCTGAAGTATGAAATAGAGGCGCATGCAAATTCAGTTTTTACGCTTACCTACAGTCCGGACTATCGCTGGTTGCTCTCAGGGAGCCGTGACGCGCATTTGAAAGTATGGGATGTACATGAACACTATCAGCTCCATGAGTCTATCGTGGCGCATATGTATTGTATTAATCATATAGCTTATCGGCCGGATGGCAAATATTTCGCTAGCTGCAGCATGGATAAGTCAATAAAAATATGGGATGCGGAGCATTTTAAACTGCTTAAAGTGATAGATAAAGCCCGGCATGCGGGACACGCAACTTCCGTCAATCGCCTGCTATGGAGCAGTTTTAAGGATGAACCCCTCCACCACCCGCTTATTTCGGCCAGCGATGACCGCAGCATTTCAGTATGGCAGGTTGATTTAAAGGAAAAAAAGAACGATTATCATTGAATATTGGTAATTAAGCTGATAAGCAGTCTTATTGAGGTAAAAGAAGCCATATCTTTGCGGCAAAATTAAAAGGAGCCGTCAATATGCATGACTAAACGATCCTGAACGAATGAAAATCACACCACTAGAAATACGTCAGAAAGACTTTGAAAAGAACTTCCGCGGTTACGATAAGGATGATGTAAACGCTTTTCTCCAGACACTGTCGCAGGAATGGGAGCGAATACTGGAAGAAAACAAAGAGATGCGTTACAAGCTGGAAAGTTCGCAGAAAGAGGTAGAGAAGCTGCGGGAAGTAGAAAGTTCACTTTTCAAAACTCTGAAAACCGCTGAGGATACCGGGGCCAATATGGTGGACCAGGCAAGAAAACAAGCCGAACTCAGGGTAAGAGAGGCAAAGCATGAAGCTGATAAGATCGTCAGCGAAGCAAAATCCAAGTCTAAAGAGATCGTAGGCAAAGCCGAAGAAAAAGCGCAGGCTATCATCGATGAAATGGAAGAACGCGTAAAGATGCTCAAGCAAAACTACAAGTCAGTGGAGAGTGACTATGATAACCTTCTGTTTGAACTGCGTAGCCTGGCACAGAAAACTCTACAAAAAGTAGATAAAGCCGAGTCTGAGCAAAAGTTTAACATCGAGAAAAAAGTTGAGGAAGCGGAACGTATTGTAGAAGAGTACAATGATTTTCTGGCCAGGCAGAAAGCCGAAGCGGAAGAAGTAAGAACACATGCACCTGAACGTGAAGCTGAGCCAGAAAATGAGCCGGAAGCCATAGAAGAAAGAAGAGAATATCCTGCACCTCCCCCACCCTCTCAGTCGGAACCTAAAAGGGGTGGCTCTTTCTTTGACAACATAGACTGAAAATGGGCAGGATATCACTGGAAGGAATGGAATTCTTTGCCTACCATGGCTTTTACGAAGAAGAGAGAAAGATAGGAAACCGCTACGAGGTAGACATTACCGTAGAAACTGATTTTGACAAAGCTTCAGAAGATGACCTGCTGGAGCATACGGTAGATTACGGTCAGTTGTACCAACTCATCAGCGAAGAGATGCAACGGTCAACGCAACTGCTGGAGCGACTGGCAGGTCGAATCAGCCAGCGTGTGCTGGATGAAATTGAAGCGGTAAAAACCGCGGAGGTAAGCATAAGCAAGCTGAATCCACCGCTGGGAGGTTTGTGTAAAAGAGCCAGAATTACCCTCAGCAAAAGCAGAAATTCATGAGATACTACCACATCATTACCATCACCTTTTTTCTCTTTGCATTTACCATGGACAAACCTGCTTACCTCCTCTACAACGAAAATGGCAAAGAGGTAAAATACAGCAAAATGCTTGGTCAACTGGCCGAAGCAGATGTGGTGCTATTCGGGGAACTGCACAACAACGCCCTGGTGCATTGGCTGCAGCTGGAAGTGGTGAAAGATCTGAAGAAGGAAGGAAGGAACCTGGTGATGGGAGCAGAGATGTTTGAAGCAGACAATCAGCTGGTGATCAATGAGTACCTGGAAGGTACCATAGAAGCCCGCCACCTGGAAAGCGAAGCCAAAGTCTGGGACAACTATGCCACTGATTATAAGCCGCTGCTGGATTTTGCCAAAAAGAACCAAATCCCGTTCATCGCTACTAATATTCCCCGTCGCTACGCCAGCCTGGTAGCCCGGCAGGGCTTACCTGTACTGGATAGCCTGCATGCGTCAGCCAAGAACTATATTGCTCCCTTACCAGTAAAAGTAGATATGGAACTGCCCGCTTATAAAAATATGATAAGCATGATGGGCGGCCATGGCGGAGGAAACGGCCATGGAGGTATGCAGGCCGAGAATATGGTCAATGCACAGGCGATCAAGGATGCGACTATGGCGCACTTCATCCTGCAAAACCTGCAGGAAAACAGCACCTTTGTACATTTTAATGGTTCTTACCATTCAGATAACTTCGAGGGAATTTACTGGTATCTCAAACAAGCTAATACTGAACTTAATATCGTCACCATCAGCAGTGTGGAGATGGAAGACATCAGTCAGTGGAATGAAGAGCTAAAGGATAGAGCCAACTATGTCATCAGCATTCCGGAAAACATGACCAAGACCTACTGATAAATTTTTATTTCATTTGGAGAAGGGTCTTTCTGGCCTTTTCCAGTATCTCAGCATGGTCGAAAGCCAGCTCAGGCAGGGCATTCATACTGAACCAGTCCACATTTGCAGCATCGGTAGCAGCCTTCGGATTAACAGACTCTTTATTTACTTTGGTAAAATAAGCTACGGAAACTGCCCTGCCGCGCGGGTCGCGGCCCGGTTTGCCAAAAGCATGGAACTGATGCAGTTCAGCTGCTTTGATCCCGGTTTCTTCTTCCAGTTCTCTGAACGCCGCTGTCTCAAGGGACTCATCATCTTCCACAAAACCACCCGGTAAGGCCCACTTGCCTTTAAATGGATCACTTTTTCGCTCAATGAGCAGCACCTGCAGGTCTTCATTCTGATAAGTGAAGACGACGGCATCTACCATTACATAAATATGCTGGGGATAAGCCATAAAAAATTCCTGGTTTGCTAAAAAAATCTGTTGATATACGCTAATAAGTAAACAGCCAGATGTACAAACGGTTCGTTAGCGGCGCAATTCGCTACTAAGAATTTCTGAAAGAGCTGTATCCATCTGAAGGCGGAGTAGGAAAGCATTGTCTACACGATCTGCATCAGTAATGTCCGGCATCGGCACATATTTCTTACCGGCAGCAGGTGGCCAGGCCGCCGTTTTAGCTTCCAGGGTTACTTTACCCTGGCTAACGCCTAAGTTTTCTACAGTGAAGCTGTTGGTTTTACCGCTGTTGAGGCGCGCGGTGAGGAATGAAGCTTTTACGATCCTGCCGGTTTCTGCATTGAGGCGGGCAATGATCGCTACTTTAGGTCCTCCACCCTGGCCGTAGCTGTTCTGGTAAACATTCTCGAAAGCGCCTGACTCCACAAACTTCTTGGTAATATAACCTGCGTCGTAGCTGCCTCCATCAACCGTAAATATTACCCAGGGATTTTGTTCTTCATCCAGGGTAATCAGCACCGCACGCTCATCAGCCGGAGAGGAGGCATGGGTAACTTTCCACAAAGTGTTGCCATCCTTGTCCTTTTTTTCAACAAAAGCATCCTGGTTATTGCTGCTTACCTGTGCATAACCGGCGTTGTAAGTAGCCCCATCAGCATCAGTAGTGGTGGCCGAAGCACTTAGGTTGGAAGGGCTAACGGCATCTTCATCTTCGCAGGAAAGCAACAGAGACAGCAAAAGGGCATAGAAGCTGAACGAAAGCAGCAGTGAGAAAGAGTGATCGTATATCCTATTGTAGAGACTGGTCTTTTTCATGTGACTTTATGAAGGTAAATCCGCGGGCATCGGTTCCTTCATAAAAATCAACTTCCATACCAATCAAAAACATGGTATCTTTCTTGGCAATATAAACAGGCACCTCATCCAGCAGGTACTCCTGATCGGCCGTACCTTTTTTGTCGAAACCCAATACATAAGATACGCCCGCACAGCCACCGCCCTTTACGCCGATGCGTAGTCCGTAAGCTGCGGGAATATTTTTGTGGGCGAGGGTCTTTTTTATTTCTTCCAGCGCCTTATCAGATATTTTTACAGGAATCATAAGTGAAAATAATCAACAATACCAGCGACGTAAGTAAATACAGATACTATCGTCTGCCGTTAATTTGTATAGACAGCAAATTACTTAATTTTGGAACGAGATATTTTGCATAATGATTCTTACTCAAACCAATTTTAGTAAACCACATGGAAATCCTCGTAGAATTTGCCAAACTCATTTTGCCGGCAGCGGCAGTTTTGTATGCCATGTACCTGACTGTTAAGTCATTTATTAACAAAGAAATGGCGCAGAAAGTAGTAGAGCTCAAGGCCAAAAATGCCGAGACGCTGGTGCCGATCCGTTTGCAGGCCTACGAAAGGCTTATCCTCCTGCTGGAGCGGATTTCACCCAATAACATGGTCCGCAGGCTAAACGATAATAACTATTCTGCCAAAGAGTTTCAGCAGATTCTGATTGCCAATATCCGCGAAGAGTTTAACCACAACCTGACGCAGCAGGTGTACATCAGCGATGAGGCCTGGAACGTCACCAGGAATGCTATGGAAGATGTAGTCCTGACGATCAACCAGGCATCAGAGGGTTTGGATAAAGACGCACGCAGTATAGACCTGGCACGAAAAGTATTTGACCAGCAAATCCAGAAGGAGCAGGATACGGTGAGCCTGGCCATCGCTACGCTTAAAACAGAAGTACGCCAGTATTTTGAGTGAAACTGAATGGGGTGCAGAAGAGTTAAATACAATAACCTTCTTAAGAACACTTATGGCATTTTTCAATAAATCGTATACCGCACAGAATTCTGACTTCAAAAAAGCGAAAAAAAAGGCCTCCAGTATTTTACAGGATCCGGAGCGGCTCAAAAGGCTGCTGGCCAGTTCCACACAGAAAATCCGTAACATTGGCAATGACAGCGAAAGCCTGCAGAAGCTAAAGGAACAGGTAAATACTTTTAACCGCATGGTAAGGGCTTATATGAAAGGAGAGTACCGGGATATTCCCTGGAAAAACCTGCTGCTGGTCACTGCCGGTATTGTCTACTTTGTGATGCCTCTTGATTTTATTCCTGACTTTATCCCCATTACAGGATTTCTGGATGATCTTACCGTATTGATGTGGGTGTTTAATTCTGTAAAGGATAGCATAGAAGCCTTTGAGGAATGGGAGCAAACCGGTACCAGCACGGAGTAGAATTTTTTACAACAAATCAGACTTAATTAAATTGGAGTAAGCAAAGGCTACCGGCTAAAAGCAATGGCTTGAGCATCAGGCAAATCATGACCGGCCGGTATCAAACCAGCAAAAATTTCAAGATGAAAAGTATTATTCAGGAAAAGCATATAGCGCGAGCAATGACTTATGAGCAGTTTCTGCACCTAAACGAGCAATTGCTGCTGGAAAACCGTACCACCGGCGCTAACCAAAGTCCGGCCATGCTGGAGTACACGCGTCTGAACGACCGCCGCATGAGGCGTCTGAACAAGACCCTCAAACTGGAACCGCTTCTGGTGGAGAAACTGAAAAGCATAGATACCCCCTGGGTATGGCTGGTACTGACCGAAGCCTGGTGCGGGGATGCGGCACAAAATATACCTGTGCTGGCCAAAATGGCTGAGCAAAACAAAAATATTAATCTCAGGCTCATCCTCCGTGATGAAAACCTGGACGTGATGGATGCTTACCTGACCAATGGCGGCCGTTCTATCCCCAAACTAATCTGCCTGACGCCTGAAATGGAAGAAATCGGTACCTGGGGGCCCAGGCCAGAGCCGGTGCAGCAGATGGTGCTTGACTTCAAAAAAGAGGAAAACGGAGATTATCAGGTGTTTGTAGAAAAAGTGCAGCTCTGGTACGCCCGTGATAAAGCGCTTAGCTTTCAGCAGGAAATGCTGCCATTGCTTGATGCGTGGATAGCCAAAAGTAAATAACTTACCCATCATTCATTGGATTCACTGACACAAGCCGTGCTGGGCGCTACCGTAGGTGAGGTAGTGCTGGGCAAGAAAATTGGTAACAAAGCACCCCTCTGGGGAGCCGTAGCCGGCACCATACCCGACCTGGATGTGGTGCTTAATTTTTTTGTGGGTGAGGTACAGAGTACCCTCTGGCACCGCACCTTCTCACATTCACTCTTCGTACTCACCCTGGCCGCTCCCCTCTTTGGCTACCTGGTGTACCTGATCTACCGGCGTAAGTCGTCGGCTACCTTCAGCGACTGGACGATGCTCTTCTTCTGGGGGCTGATCACCCATCCGTTGCTGGACGGCTGTACCAACTACGGCACCATGCTACTCTATCCCTTCAGCATGGAGCGCATCTCCTGGCGCACCATCTTTATCATTGACCCACTCTATACGCTGCCGCTGCTAATCGTCACCATCGCGGTGCTGTTTATGAAAAAAGGGTCGCTGCGCAGAAGACGAACAGCGATTATCGGCCTTGCCATTAGTTCGGTTTATCTGATCACTACCTTCTTCATCAAAGCGCATGTAAGTAATGTAGTAGAAGCCAGCCTGGAGGATCAGAGCATTTCTTACCAGAAATTTATGACTTCGCCTACTTTCTTCAACAATATCCTATGGTCTGCCGTAGTCAAGAGTGAGGCCGGCTATCATGTAGGCTACTACTCCCTGCTGGACGATGACCGGCAAATAAATTTCAAGTACCTGCCGCAGAACGAAGCCTTGCTCCAGCCCTACCTGCAGGCCGCTAATCCGGAGAAGCAGGAGCAGATAAACGATCTGGTAGCATTTACCGAACACTTTTATGCCATGGAAGAAGCAGAGCAGGGTATCTACCTCAACGACCTGCGCTTCGGTATCATGACCGGTTGGTTTGACCTTTCTCAGGATTTTATCTTCTCTTTTCTTATCTTCAAAGAAGCAGATGCAGTCAGGGTAGAACGAGCCGCTTCGGAAGTACAGCCGAGCGGAGAAGATTTCAACCGGCTGCTGCAACGAACATTGGGTAAATAATAAAACTATGAAAAACAGAACCGCACTCATTGCCGGAGCCAGCGGGCTTATCGGCAGTGAACTTTTACAACTTCTTATCAAAGATGATTTTTACGCTAAAATTTATGTGCTCACCCGCCGTACACTGGATATCCCGGAAGAGAAAGTAGAGCAACTGATAGTAGATTTTGAGGAGTTCCGCGCAGAGGAACTGCCTGAAGTACAGGATATTTACTGCTGCCTGGGAACCACCATGAGTGGTGCCGGGTCCAAAACAGTTTTCCGCAAGGTTGATTATCACTATCCGCTTAAGATAGCCGAGCTTTGCCGTAAAAACGGTGCGGAGCAATACATGCTCGTCTCATCTATGGGAGCTGACAAGAATTCTCGCTTTTTCTATAACCAGGTAAAGGGTGAAGTAGAAGAAACACTGGCTGCAGTAGGCTACCCGGCATTGCATATTTTCCGGCCGTCAATACTTTTGGGAGATAGAAAAGAGAAAAGAACCGGCGAAAAGATAGCACAGGTACTGATGAAGGCTGCCTCACCCCTGATGATAAGCAAACTCAAAAGTTACCGGCCCATTTATGCGAAAACCGTAGCAGAGGGAATGTTTGTGGCTGCGAAGCAAGAATTGAAAGGCCCCCACCTCTTTGAGTCAGAACAGATCAAAATACTGGCTAAAGAGTATGAGAAAGAGGCTGAGCTTGAAACTTTTAACCCCTAACATTTAACTATCTGAATGATAAAAAAGAAGTACACTAATGAGTTGTTAAACATCATACTTGAACAGGGTTTTGAGTTCGCTGATTTTAAGGGTGAAGTTGATAACCGCGATTCAACACTCGGATTTAGAATATCACTTATTAAAAGTGTACACCTGTTATCATTTAAAATGCTCTATTTTAGGGTCTTACCTGCAGGTAGTTTTAATGATTTTAGCGTAGAGTTTATAAAATTTGCACCCGGATTTTTCACAGAAAGTTTTCCTAATAACAACAATACAAAATCAGTTCATTTCGAAGATGTAAAAAATCTGTTTAAGGACTGGTTAATTAACCACGTTGTGCCTTGCAGGGAAGAGTTAGAATATCCGAATTATTGGGCTATTCTCAACAAAAGGTCTGTAGGCATGAAATCAATCAATACTAATGATAACACTACTTTTGATGCTCATGAAGTACCTGTAATACAATTAACTTTAGAAGAGGTAAAAAACCAAATAAAAGAAAGTTTTTGGTTGAATAGTCAACAACTACCAAGTTTAGAGGGAAAGATAGAATATCTCAAAGAGGGAATTAACAGATTAAACAAAACGGATTGGAAAGGTATTCTACTCTCAACTATTCTTGCCATAGCTTATGACCTTTCACTAAACGATGAAAGAAGGAACATGCTGATGGGCATGTTTTCAAAGGTATGGTTAGTTTTAGAAAACCTTCCTCCCAGATTGGGAGCACCATTATAATTACTCAATCTAACTCTTAAAAAAGCCTTAAACTTTCAACATGAAACCTGTAACAAACTAAATGATCGCCCTCGTACAAAGAGTTTCAGAAGCATCAGTCACCATAGAAAATCAGGTCAAAGGAAAAATAGGTACAGGTCTGCTCATATTGCTGGGCATAGAAGATGCCGATGGTGAAGAAGATATTGACTGGCTGAGCCGCAAGATCGCCAACCTGCGTATTTTCAACGACGAGGAAGGCGTGATGAACAAAAGCCTGCTGGACATTGATGGTGAAATACTCATCATCAGCCAGTTTACCCTGCATGCCAGTACCAAAAAAGGGAATCGTCCCTCTTACATCAAAGCGGCCAAACCCGATGTGGCTATTCCGCTCTACGAACAGTTTATCGCTGCCGCCGAGCAGCAGATTGGTAAAAAAGTCGCTACGGGTGAGTTTGGTGCCGACATGAAAGTAGGCCTGGTGAATGACGGCCCGGTGACCATCATCATAGATACCAAAGACAGAAAATAATGACCATAGAAGAAGCACAGCAGCAGGTGGACGAGTGGATCAAAACCACCGGCGTCCGCTATTTCAACGAACTGACCAATATGGCGATCCTCACTGAGGAAGTAGGCGAAGTAGCCCGCCTGATCTCCCGTCAATACGGGGAGCAATCGTTTAAGGAAAGCGATAAAGGAAAAGAACTAGGCGATGAACTAGCCGATGTGCTCTGGGTGGTCATCTGCCTGGCCAACCAGACGGGCGTCAACCTGACGGAAGCTTTCCGGAAAAATATGGAAAAGAAAACCCGCCGCGACAGCGACCGCCATCAGCAAAACGAAAAGCTGAAGTGAATTCCACAGTCGCTCGGCTACTGCCGAGTGACACATATCCATAGGGCCTCCGGCCCGATTTAATCTCATTGGCCATAGTAAGAAAGGGGCCGGAGGCCCCTCAAAATATCAATTACTAGCCTGGGCGACCCCGCCTGAAGCTAGCGATTGTAGATAGGAAGACCAGTTACTCATCCTCATAAATGCCGATATACATCTTTCCATCGGTATCCATGGAGGCGCGGTACATGCCGGCGGTGTTGAAAGGCATGGCGATGTTACCCTCGGCATCAATAGATATAACACCTCCGCCGCCGCCCATCTCTACCAGTTTATCTTTTACCACTTCGTCGGCCGCTTCCTGCAGGCTTAAGCCTTTGTACTTCATCAGCGCAGCGATATCATAAGCCACCACCGAACGAATAAAATACTCGCCATGACCGGTAGCAGAAACGGCGCAGGTTTCGTTACTGGCGTAAGTACCGGCGCCTATGATCGGTACATCTCCTACCCGGCCGTAGCGCTTGTTGGTCATGCCGCCGGTAGAAGTGGCCGCGGCGATATTGCCATCCTGATCCAGGGCTACTGCGCCTACGGTACCAAATTTCCTGTCCGGAAACTTCTGATCTAAAATACTTCCCTGTCGGCTGTCTTTTTTGGTATCACCATCATGGTCCAGTTGCTGCTTTTCGGTGTCAATAATGCGCTGCAGTTGGTTAAAACGGTTTTCGGTATAAAAATAAGAAGGATCTACTACCTCTAATCCTTGCTCCTTCGCAAACTGCTCGGCGCCTTTGCCGATCATCATCACATGGGGAGAGGCTTCCATTACAGCACGAGCCGCTGCTACCGGGCTTTTGATGTTGGTGATACCGGCCACAGTTCCGGCGTTGCGGGTGGCTCCGTCCATGATGGCAGCATCCAGCTCATTTTTGCCTTCGTTGGTAAACACGGCACCTTTTCCGGCATTGAATAGCGGCGATTCTTCCATTACCTGTATGGTGGCTACCACCGCATCCAGGCTGCTGCCTCCCTGGTCAAGAATGGCATACCCGGCTTTAAGCGCTTCTTCCAGTTTGGCGCGATATTCAGCCTCACGCTCGGGCGACATATTTTCCCGCTTGATGGTTCCGGCACCTCCGTGGATGGCCAGGGCTACTTTTCCGTTGTTCTTCATTTGTGCAAAAGCCGGGCTGCAGAATAGCAGAATCAGTGCAGCGTATAACAATTTTTTCATCACAGATTAGGTTTGTCCTCAAAAAGGCAAGATAAGGAAAGATGGGCTAAAGGCTCAACTCTCTGCCGGATAAGCACAAAAAAGGCGCAGGGATGGTTCCGCTGC
>CAZFFW010000148.1:0-14437 GCA_964518125.1 uncultured Porifericola sp. | reverse complement strand
ATACCATTTCCCATGGTACCTGCGCCAATTACACATATCCTATTCATAAGTATTTGACTTTTAAGGGATTAACTAATAAAAAATAAAGTTTTGATTTCATTCAGCAAGTGCTGAAATTTACATCTGTGATAATTAGAATGATAGTTGTGCGTTATGCTTTTACCAACCTATTTATCGCCTGGTCTAGTTAACGCAACTAACCTGAAATAACAAAACTAATTGGTTCATGAGGCTTATTCTTGTTTTTGGCTGTCTTTTTTTGTCATTTACCGTATCGGGGCAGGGCTTTAATCCTGGAATAGAGGATAGTAATCCCTATCCGCTGAGATCCTTTCTGAATAAGTTTTCCTTCAATCTGAGTTCCGGCTACGGACGTACCTTTTACCGACAGGATTTTACTGATCTGGCCTACCTGAGAAATGAACAGGGATCCTTTCTGATCAATGCTGAAAGTGCCGAAGAAGGAAACACTGTGACAGGTTTGAACAACTGGTTTACCGGTGCTGGATTACAAAATAACATTGTACTGGACGATGATTTCTCCCTGGTGCGTTTTGACTCCACTGATAGTCCCCTCAGAAGTGGTGGATATAGTGTCCCAATTAACTTATCCATTTATTTTAACCTGTATCGTGTTCGTTTTGGAGGTGGAGCAAGTATTGAGTTCCACAACGCCAACTATACCGAACCTGCTGATTTTCTGTCTGCCTACCCTGACCCGGCAGCTTTCAAAACTACGATGAGTCGCTTTTATATATTACTGGGATACAGCGTATACGAAATTTATGACAATGCCTTTGGGGTAGACATACGTGCCGGCAGAATCAATATGGGCCAGGGATTTGATAATAATGTTGTTGTCGCCAGCCCGTTCGTCAATATCGGCATCACTGCCGAAAAGGTCTTTTCTGAATATTTTAGAATTTATATCAGACCTTCTTTTGAGATCAAAAGTTTTGAAGTCAGCCTACCTGCTAATCAGACTTTTGAACAAACAAGTCTGACAGTGAATAATAATGCTTTCAATGTCACCATGGGACTCAGTATCAACTATCCCGATCTTCCCCGTTCGCCCATTCCCAGCGATAAGATTCAAATGAAACACTATGTGTCTGACTCCAAGGGAAACCGTCTGCTGGTAAGAGGACAGCCCTTCTGGAAAAAGCAGGATCCCAAAATAGGGGAGCTTTATCCCGAACTGATTAAAAGCAAACGTAAACGTAAGGCAAGGTTTCTGTTCTTTAAGTAGCGGTAGTCCTTTTGATTTTCAGAAGTATTCAAAAAATATCGTTATCAAGTCCCCCGGGTACTGTTATAATCCAATTTAAAAAGTGTACGTATTAATTAAATTTTATAAATTGCGGACTTAATTCAAACAATAGTTTTTTCAGAAATTACTTAGTTAAGTACCTATTGACTAAAAACTAAGAGTATTAGAAAATAATTTATGGCTGAAGGCGCTAATGAGAACATCATCCCTATCAATATAGAGGATGAAATGAGAGGGGCATACATCGATTACTCGATGTCTGTAATTATTTCCAGAGCTCTACCTGACGTAAGAGATGGTTTAAAACCTGTTCACCGAAGAGTTCTGTTCGGTATGTTGGAGCTGGGGCTTGCCAGTAACAAATCGCATAAGAAGTCTGCCAGGATCGTGGGGGAGGTGCTCGGTAAATACCATCCTCATGGTGATTCCTCGGTCTACGACTCTATGGTGCGTATGGCCCAGCATTGGTCTATGCGCTATATGCTGGTAGACGGTCAGGGAAACTTTGGATCAGTAGATGGTGACTCACCGGCTGCCATGCGCTATACAGAAGCCAGGCTCAGAAAACTGGCGGAAGAGATGCTGGCTGATATTAATAAAGATACTATTGATTTTCAGCCAAATTTTGATGACTCTCTGAAAGAGCCCACCTGCCTGCCTTCCAAAATACCTAATATCCTGGTCAATGGTACATCCGGGATTGCAGTGGGCATGGCGACCAATATGGCGCCGCATAACCTCACCGAGGTGGTGGAAGGTATAAAGCTCTACATTGATAACAACGATGTGAGTGTTGAAGAACTGATGCAGCATGTAACTGCCCCGGATTTCCCTACTGGCGGTATTATCTATGGCTATCAGGGTGTCAGGAATGCTTTTGAAACAGGAAGGGGACGCATTGTCATACGTGCTAAGGCAGTAATAGAAGAGACCAAGACCGGCAAATCTCAGATTATCGTTACCGAGATTCCCTACCAGGTCAATAAAGCCTCCATGATTGAAAAGACCGCGGCCCTGGTTAACGACAAGAAGATCGAAGGAATTTCCGATATCCGTGATGAATCTGACAGAAACGGTCTGCGTGTCGTCTATGACCTTAAAAAGGATGCCGTACCCAATGTAGTACTGAACAACCTCTATAAGTATACGCAACTTCAGTCCTCTTTTGGTGTCAATAACGTGGCGCTTGTCAAAGGCCGGCCACAGACGCTAAACCTGAAACAGATCATTACCCACTTTGTGGAACATCGCCACAATGTGGTGGTAAGAAGGACACAATTTGAACTGGGCGAAGCTGAGAGAAGACTACATCTTTTAGAGGGTTATCTGATAGCGCTGGATAATATCGATAAGGTCATTGAAATTATCCGATCTTCCCAGGATCCCGAAACCGCCCGTACCCGCCTGATGGAATCTTTTGAGCTTTCTGAGATTCAGGCAAGGGCAATTCTGGACATGCGTCTGCAACGCCTTACCGGACTGGAAAGAGATAAGATCCAGAAGGAATACGAAGAAGTGCAGAAGCAGGTAGAATACTTACGTCAGGTGCTCGATGAAAAAGACCTCCGTATGCAGATCATCAAAGATGAACTGGACGAAGTAAAAGACAAATTCGGAGACGAACGAAGAACTGATATCGTGCACAGCGCTGAAGATTTCAGTACCGAAGATATGATCCCTAATGAAGAGATGCTGATAACCATCTCTCACAATGGATATATCAAAAGAACTAATCTAAGTGAGTACCGGACCCAAGGCAGAGGTGGCGTTGGCTCTCGTGGTTCATCGGCCAAAGACGGAGATTTTACGGAACACCTGTTTATTGCCCATACGCATAATTATCTGCTTATTTTCACTGAACAGGGCAAACTTTTCTGGATCAAGGTTTATGAAATACCAGAAGCTACCAAAACTGCCAAAGGTCGTGCTATTCAGAACCTGATCAATATTACGCCCGATGACTCAGTAAGAACAGTGATCAATGTGAAAAGTCTGGATGATGCCGACTACGTTAATAATTCTTACCTGGTCATGTGTACCAAGAATGGCATGATCAAGAAAACCAGTCTTGAAGCCTATTCCCGTCCCAGAGCCAACGGTATCAATGCGATTACTATCAATGAAGGCGACCGACTACTGAATGTGGCCCTTACCGACGGAAAATCAGAAGTTGTACTGGCCGTCAAGTCGGGTAGAGCGATTCGCTTCAACGAAACTGAGGTGAGGGCAATGGGCCGTACCGCAGCAGGTGTGAGAGGTATATCCCTGGACGATGAGAAAGATGAAGTAGTGGGTATGGTTTGTATCCACGATCTGAATAACCACTTGCTGGTAGTTTCTGAAAAAGGATACGGAAAAAGATCAGATTTAGGTGAGTACCGGGTTACCAGAAGAGGAGGTAAAGGTATTAAGACAATGAACGTCACCGGCAAAACTGGAACTTTAGTTGCTATCTCTGAAGTTACTGATGCCGACGATCTGATGATTATCAATAGCTCCGGTATCATGATACGTCTGGCGATCTCTGAGTTACGCGTAATGGGACGTGCCACCCAGGGTGTCAGGCTCATCCGTCTCAATGAGAATGACTTTATCACTTCAGTGACAAAGGTTGAGAAACTGGCGGAAGAAGGTGATGTAGATACTCAGGAAAATGACGATGAAGAAAGTCAGGAAAAATCTTAAAAACTATTTAATACTATTTTGAACTAAAATTGCCACCCATACTGCACAATTATGAAAAAGTACAATTTAATTTTATTTATGTGTTTGGCTGTAGTTGCTACAGCTTTTGGACAAAGCAAAAACGTAAGGAAAGCCGAGTCTGCTCTGGAAAGCGGTAATATTGCTGAAGCTAAAGAATGGATTGAACCAGCCATCAATGACGAAAAGACTAAAGATGATGGAAAGACCTGGTTCATCTACGGTCAGGTTTATCAGGCCATAGCAGAAGATTCTACCGGATCAGTGTCTGCAGAAAATCCTTATCAGACTGCAGTTGATGCCTACAACAAGGCTAAAGAACTGGAAAAAGAAGGCGCGGTTTATTATACTTTTGCCGAACAGCAGATCCAGTCAATCTGGGCGCAAAGTATCAACAAAGGTGCTGAACTCTATTCTGCTCAGGACTATGACAATGCTATCACCCAGTTTGATATCGCCAAAATAGCACTTCCCATGGATACTACTGCCTACATCTACGGTGGTATCTCTGCTCAGCAAGGTGGTAACCTGGATGTTGCAGCAGAAAACTACAGGTATCTGATTGATGAACTTGATTACAAAAGCGAAGATTTCTACAACAGTCTTATCTATATCTACCTGGTAGAGGAGAAGAATTCAGAAAAAGCTATTGAATATCTCGGAAAAGCCCAGGAGGCGTTTCCTGAAAACTCTGACTACCTGAAGAGAGAGATCAACGTATTGATCAACGATGAAAACTATGATGAAGCAGAAAGAAAGCTCACCAAAGCAATAGAAAAAGAGGGTGATAACCCTATTCTTTACTACAACAGAGCATATCTTTATGAGCAGATGGACAGGAATGATGATGCTGTAGAAAACTACAAGCAGGCGATAGAAATAGATCCTTCATACTTTGATGCTAACTTTAACCTGGCAGCCTTTTATTATAACCGTGCTGCCGAAATCCTGCAGAGAGCCAATGACATGGACCTGAAGGAATACCAGAAGCGCGGTAAAGAAATCGAAGATGAGGCAAAATCCTATTTTGAGAGAGCGCTCCCTTACCTGGAAAAGTCTAAGGAACTGAAGCCCGATGACGAAAAAGTATTGGGTACATTACAAACTGTTTATACCCGCCTGGGTATGGATGACAAAGCTGAAGAAATACAGTCACAGATGAGTGGTATGTAATTGACCTTCAGTAAATTATGATGGAGAGGAACCCCCGGGTTCCTCTTTTTTTGTTTAACCTGAATTGTAATCTGGTTTTATCCCGAAAAAGAAAAAAATGATGACGCTTGTATTTTCCCTCATAAAGTATCTACATTTGTCATTATGAAGTGCTTATCTACCATCCGACTTACAGTATCACTGTAAACTTATCATTCCAGAAATTCTCATTTGAACTTCTGTAAATTCCTCCTGAGGGTGGGTCTTCATTCTATGTCTTTTATCTTTTTCCATTAATCATGCGGGTAAGTAAATTATTCTATCACTTCCGCCATGCTGTGCAGGGCGATTTTGACAGCTATACTGAAGGCAGCATCAGGCAGGCTATTTTCTACCTGGCAGTGCCTATGATTCTGGAGATGATCATGGAATCTTTGTTTGCCATCGTGGATATATTTTTTGTAGGTAAACTCGGGGTGGATGCAGTAGCCACGGTAGGCCTTACGGAGTCAGTGGTAACAATTGTCTATTCCATAGGGATAGGTTTCAGCATGGCGGCAACTGCCATCATTTCCAGAAGAATAGGTGAAAAAGATAGTCAGAAAGCTTCGGCAGCTGCATTTCAGGTTATACTGCTGGGCGCAGCCTTCTCATTGATCATCAGTGTACTGGGATTTATGTACGGTGGCCATGTGTTGAGGCTGATGGGAGCTACTGATGCTATTATCGCCCAGGGGAGCCGTTATGCGCAGATCATCTTTGCGGGTAATATCAGCATCATGTTGTTGTTCATCATCAACGGGGCATTTAGGGGAGCGGGCAATGCCTCTATTGCTATGAGAACACTTTGGCTGGCCAATGGAATTAACATTGTACTGGATCCACTGCTTATATTCGGCTTTGCAGGATTTACTGGACTTGGCCTGGAAGGAGCTGCCTGGGCCACCACGATCGGCAGAAGTATCGCAGTAGTCTACCAATTATATTTGTTGTACAGCGGTAGTATTAAACTGAAAATCAACCGGCAGGCTATACGGCTTCGCTGGAAAACAGTCAGTAACATCATCAAGGTTTCGGCAGGAGGGATGGGCCAATTCCTGATTGACTCGGCCAGCTGGATTTTTCTGACCCGCCTGGTGTCTGAATTTGGTAGTGTAGCCCTGGCTGGCTATACGATTTCATTCAGAATTGTCATGTTTACGATCTTACCCGCATGGGGACTTTCCAATGCTGCAGCCACACTGGTGGGTCAAAACCTGGGTGCTGGTTTTCCTGAACGTGCGGAAAGTTCGGTATGGTTTACCGCCAGGTACAATGTCTATTTCCTGGGACTTGTCTCTGCTATCTTCCTAATATTTGGTAACCAATTTGTCGGGTTGTTTTCTCCGGAACCAGAGGTTGTAAAAGTAGGGGCTACTGCGCTGCGAATATTTTGCCTTGGCTATATTTTCTTTGCTTTCGGAATGGTAATGGTACAGGCCTTCAACGGAGCGGGAGATACTAAAACGCCAACATTGGTTAACTTTGGAATTTTGTGGATTATTCAGCTTCCAATGGCTTATGTGCTTTCTATCTATATGGGAATCGGAGTAATCGGCATATTTATCACCATTGCCATATGTCACTCATTGCATGCCCTTATCAGCCTGTGGTTGTTCAGGAAAGGAAAGTGGAAACAAATGCAGGTCTAGTCAGTGAACGTCAGGCTGTTGTAAAAGCCACTCCAATGCAGTCTGGCGCTCGCTGCTGTTTTGCTGCTGAACTGCTCTGTGCAATGCATAGCGGCTGCCCACAAACACTGCCAGTTTTCTGGCCCTGGTAAGCCCAGTATAAATTAAGTTTCTGTAGAGCATAGCATAATGCTGGGGAAGTAAAGGAATAATGACTGCTGCAAACTCACTTCCCTGTGATTTATGGATGGTGATGGCGTATGCCAGGTCTAACTCGTTGAGATTAGATTTTTCATAGATAACTTCCTTTTCATCTTTACCGGCGCCAAAAAATACACTGCATTGCATCTCCTCCGCATCAATGCTTCTAATCGTGCCAATATCCCCATTAAAAACGTTTAAATCGTAATTGTTCCGCTTTTGAATGACCCGATCACCCGTCCGATAGATCCTGCCGCCAATATCAAGCTGTGCCTTATCAGCTGCTGAAGGATTAACTGTCTCCTGAATGACCTCATTGAGCTGGTTGGTACCCAGGCTACCCTTTGACATTGGGCTGAGTACCTGAATTTCCGTAGAACCTCCCAGGTATTTGGGAATAATATTTTTATAAAGCTTTTTTACCATTTCTGCTGCCGACAACCCCCAGTGGAGAGATGACCATTGCGGTACGCGTCTGAGCACTTCTTTGAGCTCCTCTGTTTGTTGTTTTGCCGCCATGAGTTTCTCCAGGTCTACATGCAAAAACTTATCAGGAATATGCAGCGCAGTGTGCTTTGTTTCATATATTTCCTGTTCTTCCGCCGCCAAACTCATTGATTGACTCAAATCCAGGTCTGAGAGTTTCTTTACCCTTTGTATAAACCTGAGCTGTTCCCTGGTAGCTTCGTCCGAATCAATAAAAAGGCAATCAGTACCATTTTTCCAGGCTTCAGGCTTTTGGAAAGGCGTTGTTATGAGAGGTGTCACGCCCTGGTTGATAGCATGCGCAAATTCAATAATACTGGAAGCTTTGGCCTGCCTGAATACCTGGGTCAGCCTTGCACAGGCTACAATCCCTGATGCGATCAGGTCTTTGAAAACATTTCCAGCACCTACTGAAGGAAGCTGGTCAGCATCACCTATCAGTAAAAGCTGAGCAGACGATGGTACTGCTTTGAAAAGTGATGCCGCAAGGTGCACATCCAGCATAGAGGATTCATCAATGATCAGGAAATCGCATGAAAGTGGTTGATCTTCATTTTTCTTAAATCCAAAAACGGAAGGATCCCATTCCAGCAGGCGGTGTATCGTTTTGGATTCTACACCAATCACTTCGCTCATTCGCTGGGCAGCACGACCGGTGGGGGCGGCGAGCAGTACATTTTTGCCCATCGCCTGTAAGAGCGCCACGATCACTTTAGTAGTCGTGGTTTTGCCGCATCCTGGTCCTCCGGTAAGAATACTAAGTTTCCGGCAAAGAACCTTGCTGACACTTTCCTGCTGTTCGTCACTTAGTTGTACCTCATGTTTTTCGCAGTAACGTTCCAGCCATCGGTTGATTCTCTCCTTATCTATCTCAACTCCCTGTAGCGCCATTTCCCGGGCTTTTCGGCCCAGGTAAGCTTCATCATAAAACAATGAATGTGCATAAAAAGCCTGTTGTTCACTCCCAGCAGAATTTTCAATGATACGGGTTTTCAATTCATCAGCTTTCTCCATGATCCAGAGCTCATTTTCAATTCTCTGAACATCCTTGAGCTGGAGAGTTTCTACTGTTTGGCTGATGATCTGCTCTTTGGTCAGGTAACAGTGTCCCTCTTCACGCGCATTTTGCAGACAGTGGCTGATACCTGCCTGTACACGGGGAGAAGAATCCCGGGCAAGCCCCAGGCTCAGCGCGATACGATCGGCTGACAGAAAACCTATTCCAAAGATATCCCGGGCCAGGCGGTAGGGATTTTCCTGTACGATGGCGATGGCTTCATTACCGTAAGCTTTGTAAATCTTGACAGCAAACAGGGTACTAATGCCATGGGACTGCAGGAACATCATAACCTCACTGATTTCCCGGTGTTCGGTCCAGGCATGCTGTATGGAAGATAACTTTTTGTGGGCTATTCCCGGTACTTCGGTCAGTCGGTCTATCTGATTATCAAATACATCCAGCGTATCTTTTCCAAAATGCCTGACAATTTTTCTGGCGGTTTTGGGTCCTACACCCTTGATGAGTCCGGAGCCTAGATATTTCTCCAGCGCATTGGCTGTTGCAGGCTTTCTTTCTTCCACCCGGTTTGCCTTGAATTGCCTGCCGTAAGTAGGATGGTTTACCCAAGCCCCGAAAAAATCCATCGTAGCCCCGGCATAAACTTTTGACTGATGAACCGTGACGGCGATTTCCTCCTGTGATCTGCCAAAGGGATTTACTTTTAGTACAGACCAGCCTGTTTCTACGCTGTGAAAAGTAACACGCGCCACAATACCAGATAGTTTTTCTGTCTCAGCTGACTGGGTTTCTGCATGTATAGAAAGGGCCATAAGTATCTGATAATCTGTTGCTAAGATAACATTACCTAAAGCAGATAAATGCCATCATTTTAAGGATAATCATCCAAATCCTGGTCTTCTATTTTCTTTTCGTCTTCGGCAAACTGAATGGCAGATTTCACCAGGTTGAGTATGTAATCTATCCGTCTGTCAAATTTGTCCTTAAGCTCCTTGTAATGTTTGAGGACCCTGATGGGTCGCTCCAGATTTTCCAGTATCATTTTGCTGTAATCGGAGGGTGCCTGTAAATGTCGGGAAGATACCTCGTTATAAATGGCTTCTAGGTTCAGGATGGCTTTGGCAATATTTCCAGCATCTCTCTCCCTGGCCTGTTCCTGCTTTTTTTTCTGATAATAAAGATGGTTGTAGAGTTTTTTCTCTGAAGGTGTCATGTCGCGCACAATTATCCCTGGCAAAATACGCTTTGTAACGCTTAATGAAAAGTCAAGGCTGTAAAACTAATTTGCTAAGCTCACACTGGTTCTTAAAGCAAAAAAAAAGCGATCACCAGGATCGCTTTAATTAGAATAAAGTATGGTAATCAGTGATTACTGTATACTGATGTTCCAGCTGAGGTCAACATCAGATTCGCCATCAGTAGATGATGAAGTGGCACTTTTGATGTCCGGCTGGTGCTTCAGAATCACACGGAAAGTACCATTTCCGGTATCTGCAGTAGTCCAGCTGGTTTCCAGGCCTACAGGATAGCCATTTGCATCCAGGGGATCTTCATAGTTAACGGCATCTGCCCTTTGTCCGGCGCCAATGTTACCGTCCCCGGCAGGATCAGAAAAAAGTCCGTCAGTCCAGGCAAAGAAGAACATATGTTCCTCGGCTTCTTCTTCAACTTCCTCAGTAATACTTTCGTTGGCAATACTATTTTCTAATGTAATGCTCATGGTATAGGTAGTATTGGGTGCCAGTACAATATCACCATCTACCTGTAAATCCTGTGGACCCTCGCCATCCGGATCTTCGGCCGTAGCTGTGACGACATTGCCTGTCTGAGGTGTGAAAGTAAGTACTACATCAGTGATGATTTCTTCTTCATTTTCTTCCGGGGGAACATCATCATCTTCTTCACAACTGCTAAAAAACAGGAGAGAAGCAAATAAAGCCATTAGTGCGAATGGTAGTTTTTTCATAAAAGATTTATAGTTTATGCGATTGAGTTGCAAGTATAATCATGCTGCAACTTAATTGCAAAAATGTATTCCGCTAATCTTAAAAATTGTACTTGAGACTGAGCATAAAGTTTCTTCCCTGTTCATCAGCAAAATAGCGAAGTCGGTCAGTATAGTTCCGATACGTTGTGTTAAGCAGATTTCTGACCTGCAGGCTAAAAATAAAAGGGTTTACTTCTGCCTGATAATATATATCGGCCAGGAAATATGCAGAAGGGGGCGAGAGGATATCAAAATCAGCATCATTTTCAGAAAAAATATCTATCCCCTGGTTTTTAGCATTGAGAATCTCTGTAATAGGGACCACCCGGGGAGCAAATACCTGGCTGAAAGTATAATTTAAACGTAACTGAATGTTTTGGTTATCAAGTATTGAGAAGTCAGGAAGTTGCTGACGGTATTGATACCGGATATTGGCAGGAGGGAGGCCTACAAAATATTCATGATTTGTAATGTCACGGGCCCATAAAAAGCTGGCTTGTATTTCAGAACTGGCTTTTTTGCTGTGTTTCATCATAAAGCTTGCATCTATCCCTGCAAATAGTGCATCATCCTGGTCATAGATAAAATAGGGGAAAGCTCCTCTCACTGTCTGTGTAATTCCGGCTGGCTTGGTGTAAATATAATTTCTGATAAAATTCAGGTAAGTGGTAAATTCTGCCTGGAAAAGTTCGTTGTTGATTTCATAGGTGTTGATCCATTTGAGCCCCATTTCAGAGGGTGCGGCTCTATCATTTTCTGTCAGTATTTCATCAGTGCTGATCTGCTGATTTTCTAAAAACCGATACCTCCAGTAACCATATTCAATTGAAGCCGAGTGCTTACCGAAGCTATACAGTTCAGAGACATTAGGAGGTCTCCAGGCTGAACCAAGGTTTGTACGAAATACGTGTCCATTGGGTAGGGGAGCGACCAATCCTACGGTAGCTGTTACATTTTGGAAACTGAGCGTATTGCGGTAAATATCATTATTGGGCTTTCTTCCCCGCACAGAGGTATATTGATAATCATACCGAAGGCCCCACTCCAGCCTCATCTCATTCAATGTGCTGTTTTCAATCAGGTAGAGTCCTATGCGGCTATTATTGTAATTAGGGATAAAAGGGACAGTATTGGTCCCAGGAAGGTTGTTATTATCCTGATAAAGAGCCTGCAGGCCGATTTTACCGTTCCATTTTTTTATCTCAGGATGATCCCATTCAATATCCAGTGTCTGGGTGAGCAGTTCAAGGTCTATCGCAGGTCGTTCATTATTTGTTCCCCTGCGAACATCAAATTCCTGCCGGTGGTTAAATTGTATCGCATAGGTAGCTTCAACAGACTGATTTTCACCATTATACAATGACCTTATCTTGAAAACATCATGTTGAACTGTCTGTCGTGGGTTATTGATTGTGTAGTCAAATTCTTCAGTTTCCGAAGGTGTGTCACTCTGTATAGCTTCCGCCAGGTCACTTAAACTTCCTGTAACTGAGCCTCTTAGAATCCCAAGATTTTGTTCAAAATGTGAATAATCAGCAAAAATATCAAAATACCTCCAGTGATAACGTACGCCCAGGGAAGTACTTAATTCTCTTTTAGAGGTATTAGAGAGAAGATAATCCGGCGTATTCAGGTCTCCCTGCACCACATAGGATGCCTGTGCTTTAAGCGCCAATTTGTGAAACCCCTTATTGATTTGCAGGTGAGAATCTACTGATCTGCCATTTGATTTTGCGGTAACACTGGCTTCACCGTTCAGGGGAGTTAGTAAGTCCATATTACCGGGATGGATGACCAGGACTCCGCCCAGCGCATCAGGTCCGTATCTGACAGTGGCCGCCCCCTTTACCACACTGATGCTTTCTGCCATAGAGGGGTCAATTTCCGGAGCATGTTCAGCACCCCAGTTCTGAAATTCGTGCCTTACGCCATTGTTTACAATCAATACGCGGTTACTATGCAGCCCATGTATGATTGGTTTGGCTACGTTTTGACCGGTTTTCAGGGTAGATACTCCGCTTAAATTGGCGGCAAGGTCACCCAGGTTTTCTGTTTGTGCAAATTCAAAGTCCTGTTTAGAAAGAGCTTTTACAGTTCCTGAATATAGCTCTCCAGGCAAAGAACCGCCTTCAATGATCACACTTTGCAAAGTGACGCTATCAGGCGCCAGAAATATGTTGGGTATTTCATGATAGGTATCGTGATGGTGGGTTACCTGTTTGTAGCCAAGATGCGAGACGATAAGGTCAAATTCTTCATCGCAGATCTGGGAAATCTTGAAATAGCCCTGAAAATCAGTTACCTGACCTTTACTACTGCCTTTGAGTTGGACACTGGCGTATGGAATAGGTTCCTGACTACTCAGGTCATACACATATCCTTCAACTATATAGTCACAACTATCACTTGCTGCTCCTTCAGTTTGGGCAGATAAGTCAAGGAAAGTAGCAGATAAAAGTGAGAGTAAAAGGGCAATTATAAATTTGAATATGTGCGTCGCCATGTTAACCAAAAATAAGCGGCCGCAAACTACCTAATTGATCTCAATTTGTAAACTGGTAATATGAATAAATGACATTATTTAACATAATAATAATTATATAACAATTGGTCATTCCCTAAAATAGCTCCACAATAACTGTGTAAGTTAATGAAAAAGAGTATTTTAGAGCAAAAAGCAGAAAAGTCATATTTCCCTTGTCGCCTCAGGCGAATCGTCATAGAAAAGATCATGCTGGGCTTTTGGACCGAGCACCAAGCCTGTGAAAAGTATGGTATATCGCTTAAATTGATCAGGCAGTGGCGACGTAGCTACTATAAGCATCGTATTCAACCACATCTAAACACATCTTATATGAAGCCGAAAAAAAGTAAAGACGAAGAAATTAAGGCCCTGAAGGCCAAGTTAGCTGCCGCTGAGAAAGCTTACCAGGATGAAAAAGTCAAAGCCAGAGCCTATGAGATTATGATTAACATAGCCGAGGAACAATTTGACATTCCAATCAGAAAAAAGTATGGACCCCAGCAGCCAACGAAGTAATCCGGGAGTTTCCTTTGCATAGTGTAGAGAAAACTTGTCGGCTGTTTGGGGTAAGCAGAAGTGCCTTCTACAAGGCAGAAAGCAGGATTAATGAGCTTTGTCTCCAGGAGGCTTTGGTATTAAATGAGGTACGTCAGATTAAAAAAGATCAGCCTAAACTGGGTACAGAGAAGGTATATCTGAAGATTCAACCTTTCCTGGATGAACATGGTATTAAGATGGGCAGAGACAAGCTCTATGATCTGCTGAGAGCCTATCATTTGCTGCCTAAAAGAGGTAGATCTGGTATCAGGACTACGTATTCTAAGCACCACTTCTATAAATATCCGAACCTGGTAAAAGACATGGAGGTGCTTAGGGCTAACCTGGTCTGGTGCAGTGATATAACTTATATCAGAACTGGCAATAAGTGGAGCTACTTGAGCCTGATCACTGATGCTTACTCGCACAAGCTCATGGGCTGGTCTCTAGAGCCCAGTCTGAGAGCTGAAGGACCAGTTAAGGCTCTTAAAATGGCTTTATCTTCCATTCCCAGGCGCATTAGAGTTGACTCCCCTACCCGTTTGATTCACCATTCAGACCGTGGAATACAATACTGCTGTCGGGAATATGTGAGTCTGCTGGAAAAGCACCAGGTAGAGATCAGCATGGCTAAAGAGTCTTATGAAAATCCGATTGCAGAGCGCATCAACGGTATTCTCAAGGATGAACTGCTCCGCCCCGGCTACCCTAGCTTTGAGCTGGCCCAAAAAGCCATTAAGAAGGCAGTCCGGATCTACAACACCGAAAGACCACACAGAAGCATCAACATGATGTACCCTGTGGATGCTGAAAACTTGACAGGACCTATCCCAAAAGTCTGGAAAAAAAATGGCTATAGGGAAAAGAACAAATCTCAAAAAAATACAGC
>CAZFFW010000147.1:0-14455 GCA_964518125.1 uncultured Porifericola sp. | reverse complement strand
ATTAGCCATGACAACATTAACCCAAATTTCTAGAGACTATTTTGTAGAGCGTGAAGGTGCCAGCATCTCTCTGAGTGCTGGAAGCCTGGCAATGAACCAGCCGGAACTACGCCGTAGCAGCCAGCCTTTTTCAATGATGGGTGAAGGTAAATTCCGCCGGGCCTTCAACCGCCACAGCTTTACTCTGATGAGGTAGTGCATTTGGCTATTTTGTATCGCAGTAGTGGGTATTATATATTGTATTTCCCACTTATACTCTTACCAATTTCAGTAGGGGCTCAAAGGCATACAAAGCAGGCCTTCTTCCTGCGGGCTCTTCCATAGTCCTGATAAGTCCTTTCTCGAGCAACAATCGGGTAAATCTTGCGGCTGTAGGTGCTGGAATACCGCTTTTTGTAGTAAACCTGTTATTCCTGAAAATAGGATTAGCAAAAATATAATCCAGTGCGATAAAGCTCCATTTGGAAGATAGTACGTCAGAGAATATCTGTTTCATTTCTTCGTATAGATTTTTGATATTCTCTGCAATTTGCAGGTTCTTCTTTGCCTGCCCTTCTACGGCATTCAGAAAAAATACGCACCACCGTTCCCAATCATTGTTTCTTGATACATTTCTCATGGTATCAATGTATTCATCCTTGTTTTCTTCTAAATAGCCACTGATATAGAAATGCGGCGCTGAGATGGTTTCTGATGACCATAGAAATAGGGTTATTAACATGCGACCAATTCGCCCGTTACCATCTTGAAAGGGATGAAGCGCCTCAAATTCTAAGTGCATCAGGGCTGTTTTTACCAGTACAGGATCAGTGCTTTCTTTGATATACTGAAATAGTAGCTCCAACCCATCGGTAAGCTTCTCTGGACTGACCGGAACAAAGAGGATTTCCTGTTTGATTTTATCAGCCAGGAAATTCTGCTCAGTTTTAAATGCTCCCGGTGATTTGGTAGCGCCTCTTCCGAAGGATAAAAGCTGTTGATGAATCGTTTTGACCAGGTGAGGTGAAAGCGGGTATCCATCCATCATAGCTCTTTGCGCATTCGTTAGAGCTCGTTGGTATAGAATTGTTTCATAAATCTCGGACCTCACATGTTTGGCTTCTTCTGAATCGTTTTCCGCATCGGCTTCAAATTTTAATATCTCATCCATCGTGCTAATGGTACCTTCCATTCTGGATGAAATCACTGCTTCCTGGTTTCTGAGCGGAGCCAGTAGAATTTCGCTATTGTGCATATTTTTCAGCATCTGATCATAGCGTGCTAATCCATCGGTCGCTTTAAGGAGTGAGTCTACAAATTTCTCATATCTTAATTCCTTGGGAGGAAATTTGTCATAGTGGTAGTAAACTGCTTTATCAAAATTCATAAACTTATTTTGAAGTTAAAATAAGCAAAAATAGCAATATCAATCCTCTTTCTTTATCATTTTTACTAAAATTTGACACTCAAATCAACTAGGCCTTAATTGATTAACGTCAAACATGCTTGACAATCATTTAAAGCTATTTCTGATCATCAAACTGTTTTGGCGTTAAAAATTCTACAACAAAATTTCTTGTTCATCAAAATGAAAATGTTCTGGAGGTAGGGTGCTACAGGGATGCATGTTTATAGACTATTCTGCTTTCACGTTCCAGGGTATCTCACTAAGCCTTTGAGAAATTATCTTTAAGCTTGCTAAAACAACAGAAGCTGTAGGCAGCACCCCATAAACCAGCCCTTTAAAATCATTTGAATAGGTAGGCGATAACTCCTTCCACGTTTCATCTGGTTTTACAAATATCAATGCTTCATGGGGATGATGATTTAACCATTTGTTATTGTTCCTAAACCTTTCTATATCATCATTCCCTACACGTTGAAGCATATCAGCAAAAGCATCCGAGCCGACAAAAGCACTGATATCCTGATCTCCAAATGATGTGTAGCGCCTTAGTTACCCAATAGTCTTTTTCAATGTAGCTATCAGGAATACCCATTCGCTGAGATGTGGCACGAACGGCCTGTTGGAACAGTTTGGTATTTTCGTGCAGCCTCATACAATATTCCACTTTTCCGTAGTTTTTAAGACTTCTGCCGCACCTTTCATTTTATACTGGGTGATAGGGTTGAGAGAGCTTTGTAGTGTATTTAAATTTTCGGTCCGCCCTAATTGATCCAGGATGGCACCTAACAAGGCCCGTGTGGCAGGGGGATACTTTTGGGACAGGCGCACCATTGATTTTTCTTCGCTTTCGCTTAGTTCACCTAAAAGGACCAGTAACCGACTGCAGGCAGATGGAAGGGTTGTGTCAGGAATCTTTTTGGTATACTGGACTGCATCCAGCAACTTAAGTAATGGAATATTCTCTTTGGTGATCGTATTTGGTTGACGAACAAAGGATATGGTGTACCGCTCTCTCTTTAAGGCCGGTCGTACCTTATTCCTTCCGATCTGGATCAGGTTGCTTACCTGGGTGGTTAGCCACAATTGATTGTAAATACTGTATCCAGTCAGGTAGCCGATTATTTTCCCGTCCTCTTCCAGAAGGTCTTTTACTACCTGATCCTGAGGTGGAGCTAATTCACCAAAAGCCGTTTTTCTGGCTTATAGTATTTACCTTTGCTGAGCTTGTTTATTTTTCCGGAAGCAGCCATGCGGTTGAGCGTTTTAATTACAGCTTCTTCCTTTTCCACCTTATCCATAAAATCCACATAGGTGAACACATACCCCTTGGGCAATCTATCTACGCTATTCACTATGTATTCGCTGATTTTCATGGGTTTATGGAATGCCCAAAGATACTTATTTGTCCAGTTTTTTAATAAATAAACTGGACATTTTGAATATATTCCAGTCATTGAAACCTTAAGATGTAGTGTACTGTCGGCGCTGTGGTGACCACAGTCCATACAGGCTACAGAGCCAACAGTACATTTTTTTTTAAATCACCCCCTCCTCAACTCCGCCTTTTCTTTATCATAACAATACTCCCCCACACTCCCATCTTTGATCTTCTCCACCATTTCATCAATGATGAAGATGGGCACCAGAAACCATTCCCGGGCTTTGACTGGCTTGCCGAAGCGGTCTTTGATTTCAATATCTAACCGGGCGGCACTGAAAAATTTATGAATGATCCCCTCAAGTTTAGTGCGGTTGATATTGGCCAGCTTGTAAGTCGCCACAATTTCCACATCGGCCAGCAGGAAGGTCGCGTCGTTTTTGGCATTGGCCAGGCGTTTTTTCACATCCCCCCCGGTCACGCCTATTTTATGAAGGATTTGCCTCTTCTCTTTAACAGCAGGTAGATCAGACAGACTTCGCAGCACATAGATGGTACCGCTTTCCTGATCATCATCGCTGTTTTCACTGGAAAAGAGCGCCGGCTTTTTGGGTGCATGAAAGGTGTCGTTACTTACATGTCAGATGATTTCATTGAACCATTGGATGATTTTAAAGAATACATGCCTGAGTAATGGAGTATTTATTAGATACGCAAGCGATCATCTGGTTTATTAATGGGGATGTTCGGCTACCTCAAAAAGTGCAAGACGCTGTAAAAGATACAGGAAACGCGGTTGATATCTCTATTGTCAGTCTCTGGGAAATTGCCATTAAACGCAGCATTGGTAAACTTACGCTGGCCACAAGCCTTCAAGACATTCAAAGCCAGATCACGGCCAGGATGGTGAATGTGCTTCCCCTTACCGTTGCTCAGCTTGAAACTTAAAAAGCACTCCCTTATCAGGATAAACACAGGGATCCTTTTGATCGCCTGATCATCAGTCAGGCGATCACAGAAAACCTGATACTTATCTCAAGCGATACCCATTTCAAGAATTACCCGGTACAAACACTTTGGTAAAAAACCAGCATGGATACCGCTTCTTCAATTAAAAAAAGTCAGCCAGGCCAGGTGTTGTATGCTGTTATTTGGTAACCTTATATAAATATTCGTTTCTCTTAAATCGCTTTTTCAGTCATTATCGCTTTAAGAATGCTCTTATATTGCGCTTTAGCGTTTCAATAACATGGACATTGCAAAACTTGAACTGACGATTGGCAAATATTTACAGCGGCTTTCTCAAAAGTCGTTAAGAGAAATTCAGCTGCTATGCCAGAAAGAACAGGTACAGGCTGGCAGGGATTTCATCAGGCTGTCAGAGAACAACAAGTATGAATACTTTCTGATCCAGGGAGTGGTCAGAAGTTACCTGCTGAGCCCGGAGGGCGATGAGATCACCCTTTCTTTTTACGAGAGCTGTTCCATTCTGTCTCCGCAGGTGACCCGCACACACCAGTCCCAATCACTCCTGAATTTTCATGCACTTACAGATTGTGAACTTATAAAAATGGAGGCAGCAGGTTTTGAAAAGCTCATTGAGGTTGACCTGGAAATCAGAAACTTTGCTAATTCAGTACTAAGGCACGAACTGATGCAGAAAGTCAACAAGGAAATCCGGCTTGCCTCCTGGACAGCCAGGGAACGGCTGGAACAGTTTCGCAAAGACTTTCACATGCTGGAAAACATCATTCCCCATCCTATGATCGCCTCTTACCTTGGCATCACCAATGTATCCTTGAGCCGCCTGAGAAAAAACAGTTAAATCCCTTTTTATCAAATGTTAATGCAGGAGTAGATGCGGAAGCATTGCTTTGTAAAAAAAAAGCCATGAAATACCTCATCCTGCTCTTGATCCTTATCACCATAAGCGTGGTAGTAATTGTAACACAGCTAAAGGGAAGCGCAAAATCCGCTAAACCTTCCACCTATTACGTCCTCCTTTCTGCTGACAGTGTGCTTGATGTCCAGGTAGATGGCTTCAGCGACGTATTGCAAGAAACCTCGCCCGACCAGGATACACAGTATGCTTTGTATAGTATTACCAAAACATTTACTGCTACGGCTATCCTTCAGATGCAGGCAGCAGGTAAATTATCCATTGATGATGCCGCTTCAGACTATCTGCCTGATTACAATTTTTTAAAAGGGGTTACGATTCGGCATTTATTAGCACATCAATCCGGACTAAACAATCCACTGCCCCTTAAATGGGTTCATCTCGTAGAGGAGGATGCTACTTTTGATTATAAAGGCTTTAGCAGCACTACTTTGTTTGAGCAGGCACGTCAAAAAAAGAATCCGGGTACAAAACCGGCTTATTCTAACCTGAACTACCTGCTGTTGGGTGAGATCATTGAAAAAATAAGTGGCAAGAGCTTTCAGGCCTATATGATTGAAAATCTTCAGAATTATCCGGGTATAGATTTCCGTTGGAGCGATCAGCATGCAGCTAAGGGATACCATCCCTCTGGCGTGCAGGCTTTGATACTGGGTCTGCTGATTGATAAAAAGAAATACGCGTATCAGCAGGAAGTAGATTACTTAACATTCCGGCATGCCTATGTCAACGGACCAGCCTATGGAGGGCTGATTGCTAGTCCGAAAGCTTTGCAGGTATATCTTAAAGAGTTTCTCAAAGAGGATAGCCAGATACTGAGTAATGAAGCAAAGAGGCAGATGTTTAGAGAACAATTACTCTCAGACGGCACTGCCAGTGGTCATTCTCTTGGCTGGTTTACCGGAAAGCTTCAAGATCATTCTTACGTTTGTCATGCAGGAGGTGGAGGAGGCTATTACGCTGAAGTCAGGATTTATCCTGAATTGAAACTTGCTTCTTTCATGCTGAGTAACCAATCAGGCTTTTCTGATAAAAGAATTTTAGATAAATACGACCTTTCTTATATCAGCAGACACTAATGTTCAGTTTGCTGTCAAACAGGCATAGGTCAGAAAAAACCATAAGCTGTCCATAGGTAATACCTTCAGCAGCTCACTTTAAACTCAGCCAATACCCTCTTCACATGCTGCTTGGTGTCCAGGGTAAAGTCCTGCTTGAGCATCCATTTGGCCATGCCGGGATCATCTTTAATCTTCGTGCCCTTTTTACTGGAGAAGTTGTAGCAGTAGTCACCGTCCTTGTCCAGGCAGATCTTGCCGGCCCAGTCCACCGTCTTTTCTCCAAAGCTGCTCAACAGGTCCAGCTCCCCTACCCTTTGTCCCATATCCGGATAGCGCTCGAGCTGGGCCATGAGCACTTCAAAAGTAGCCCGTGTATCAGCTTCTGCCTGATGGGCTTCTGTGAGCTCTTTCTTGCAGTAAAACTGCAGAGCTGCCGATAGCGTGCGTTTCTCAAAGTGCTTGAAGATCGCCCCAGCATCTACTATCCTGGTGTGCTGCGCAGGGAAGTTGATCTTACAGCGCAAAAACTCCTCGGCCAGCATGGGCACATCAAAGCGCCGGCAGTTGAAGCCGGCCAGGTCGCAGTTGCCCAGGTACTCATAAAACCTGCGGGCCATCTTTTTAAAAGTGGGTTTGTCGGCTACATCTTCATCGGAGATGCCATGCACGGCTTGAGCAGAAGGACTGATAGGTATGGTAGGGTTGAGCCGCTCGGTCCAGCTGTGGGTATCCAGCAGGTGAGGATAGACTTTCAGAAAGCTGATCTCTACAATACGGTCAGTGGCCACCGAAAGGCCGGTAGTTTCCAGGTCAAAAAAGACCAGTGGACGGTCAAGTTGCAGCATGTTTGGTTTGGTTGGTTTAACGGCTAATAATATACTTAAAATAAGTACATGTGAGCGAAAACCAAAGCCAAATCAATATTTAATTGTTTAGGATCAAATCTCAATTTTTGATCGCGCCAAGTCAGTATCCATGAATGATCATGAAAAAGCAATGACATCAAAATTTTCAGGGTATTGGTCCGGCTTTGATCAGCCGTAGAGCCCCAGCTTTTTGAAATAAGGTAAGGAACAAATGGGCATCATGTCTGTAGAAGTCAATCAGACTTAAGCGGAGCGCTAAAGCTATCTTTGTTAACAAATCATTAAGCTTGTCAGTAAAGGTGTATTTCCAGTGACAGATAGGGTAAATTTAAGTTCATATACCCTTTAAGTCATGCTCAAGCTATTGGTACTTTTCCTCTCACTGATCACCATTACCGGATATTCGCAGGGAACTGAAGGCACAACAGCTGAGTCTTTTCTTAATGAAAGCAAGCTTTACAAAGATACCCATCCTGCTTATGCATTTGAGTTGGCACAAAAAGCCGAAGAGCAGGCATTGCATGAGGACAAACCTTT
This sequence comes from uncultured Porifericola sp., assembly GCA_964518125.1. Classification (GTDB taxonomy): domain Bacteria; phylum Bacteroidota; class Bacteroidia; order Cytophagales; family Cyclobacteriaceae; genus Catalinimonas. Next base: position 7,326 of record CAZFFW010000147.1, on the reverse strand, counting down.
GCTCATTGCAGAAAGTAATCTGCTGCTGGGTGAGCTTTTTTCAACCCAGGCTTCTTACAAGCAGGCGCACAGTCACCTGCTTGCTAGCCTGAAAATCCTGGAAACCTATGATGCACCTTCCCTGAAGGCACAGGCTTTCAATGAATTAGGAAAACTCTATTACTTTCTGGGTCATGAAGAAAAAGTGCTGCTGAATCATCAAAAGGCCGTAAGCATTTACCATGGTTTAGAAAATTCACTGGGCGTAGCCGAAACTTATGGTTTTATCGGACATTACTACGAAAAAAAGGGGAATTTTGACTCTGCGCTTAATTACCAGCAGAAAGCGCTTACCATCCTTGATCCTGGACAGCATCCTGAACTGGGCGCATGGATTCTTTCCAATCTTGGCAGCATTTATGAAGATTTACAGCAATACGACAGGGCCGGCCGTTTTTTTTCTGAGAGCCTGGGTCTCAATGACTCAGCTAAATTTGCGCATCAAAGGATCGGTTTGCTCAATAACCTGGGAGACATAGCTTATAAGCAGCAAAAATATCCTGAGGCGGAAGTATGGGTACGCCGGGCCCTTGCCTTAGCTTCTTTGTTGCAGGACAATTACCAGATACGGGGTGCACTACGTGACCTTAGTCAGGTGTATGCTGCACGCGGACAGCATGAACTGGCCTACGCCTACCTGGATAGCTCTCTGTATTATTACAAAAAAATTTATAGTGAAGACGGCATGAAACAGATTGCCCGCCTGGAGGCTTTCTTTGAAACCGAGAAAAAAGAGCGGGAAATCAGTCTGCTGGAAAAGGATCGACGTATCAGCCAGTTAATCATCAGCCTGGTCATTGCCGGACTGCTCAGTTCTGTAGTGATTGGCATGATGCTTTATCACAAACAACAGGCTAAGCATCAGCAGAAACAGGCCCTGTTCGCCGCTCAGGAGAAATTCATGAACGCAAAACTTGATAACCAGAACCGTTCCCTGACAAGCTACTCCCTGCATCTGATGGAAAAAAACCAGCTCCTGCAGCAACTCAAAGATGAACTCAAGTCCATCAGTCAGCATGGCGCAGAAAACCCCAAGCGGCAGCTACGCGTCCTCAGCCGGAATATTGACCTAAACCTGTCGCATGAAAAAGATTGGGAAAGTTTTCGGCAGGCTTTTGAGCAGGTCCACCCCTCTTTTTTCAAACAACTCAGCCAGCGTTGCCCGGGCCTGACCCATGCCGAACTCAGGCTGGCCGCTCTGATGAAGATGCACCTCAATTCTCAGGAAATAGCCTCTACCCTAAATATCTCTACAGATAGCTTACGTGTGGGCCGTTACCGTCTGCGGAAAAAACTAAAACTGGAAAAAGAAACCAAACTGTCGTCCTACCTGCTGGCCCTCTGACTTCATATTGGCTTAACAAAAGCTTAATCCCTGTTTAACATCGTGTAAGATACTGAAAGTCAAGTACATATAGCTTTTGCTCACTTTACTGTTGCTGTTTTGTTAACGCTTAAGCAGTACTTTGTTGCTTTTTTGTTGCTGTCAAGGCATTGAGGATCATGGCTGCTTCCTGCACTTTAGCTGATGAAACCACCTAATTCTTCCGCCATGAGCAACAAATTACTAGTCTTTCTTTTTAGCAGTTTTCTCCTGATTTCTGCTGCCAGCGCACAAAACGGTATCATCAGGGGCAGCATACAGGACCAGCAAAGTGACGAACGCTTGTCTGGTGCCACCATCAGTATCAATGAGGGCAACTATGGCACCGCTGCCAACCTGCAGGGCAATTTTACCCTGAACCTTCCTGCTGATACTTATGAGCTGAAAATACGCTACCTGGGTTACCGAGATACCACGGTTCAGGTACAGGTTGAGTCAGGCAAAACCACTAATTTTGATATCAGGCTCCAAAGCAGCTCCATGGAGCTGAGCGGACTGACCATACAGGGGATGCTGCAGGGGCAGGCCCAGGCTCTTAACCAGCAGAAATCCGCCGACAATATCAAAAATATTGTGGCCGCTGATCAGATCGGACGTTTTCCCGACCCAAATGCAGCAGAAGCTTTGCAGCGAATCCCGGGAGTAAATATTGAAAGAGACCAGGGCGAAGGGCGCTACGTACTGGTGCGCGGCCTGGCCCCGCAGTTTACCAACATCAGTGTCAATGGCGAGCAGATTCCCTCACCCGAGGCTGACGTGCGTTTCGTAGCCCTGGACGCGATTCCGTCCGACCAGCTCTCCTCCCTGGAGGTCACCAAAGCCCTGACACCCGATATGGACGGCGATGCCATAGGCGGAAACGTAAATCTGGTCACCAGGGTAGCCGAAAGTAGTGAGCCCACCTTCAGGGGCTCGCTGGTAGGAGGATACAACAACCTGATGCAGCGGCCCAACCTGCAGGGCTCGGCCCAGTACGGCCAGCGTTTTGGCGAAAGAGACCAGCTTGGGATACTGCTCAACACCAGTTTTTACCACAATGACCTGGGCTCAGACAATTGGGAGCGAGAACCCTTTGACAACGAACTGGAACTACGGGATTACGAACTGACCCGTACCCGCCTGGGCCTGAGTAGCAGCTTTGACTATGCTTTTTCGCCCAACCATGAGGTGTACCTGCGTACCCTCTTCACCCGCTTTACTGACCGGGAGTGGCGGCGGCGCTATGTATTTATTCCTGAAGATGAAGAGATAGAAAAACTCACTAAAGACCGATTTGAGGCACAGTCGGTAGCCAGCGTCAACCTGGGCGCCCGGCATACACTGCCCGGTATTTCCATTGACTATGAGCTGCAGTATTCTTACGGCGAGCAGGACACACCTTACGATTACGAAGGAGCTTTTCTGGCAGGCATTCCCAGCACTTTAAACTTCTCAAATCCTGACTACGCCAGCTTTGAGGCTCCTGGCTACCTGGATAACAGCAACTATGAATTTGATGCACTTGAAGTAGGCAATACACTCGCCAAAGACCAGAACCTGACGGCTAAAATCAACTTCAGCCTGCCTTACAGTGAAAGCCGGGGTATGGTTAAATTTGGCGGAAAGCTAAGGCTCAAAAACAAATCTTTTACCATCACCCAGGAAGTGTACGAGGCCCGGGCTGATATACCTACCCTGGATAACTTTACAGGTGGGCTGCTGGATGATAACTTCCTCGGGGGGCAGTACCAGTTCTCTCCTTTTGCTGAACTGGGAAGATTTCTGGGCTATTTCAATAACAACCTGGAGCGTTTTGAACTACAGGTAGAAGACAAGGCCATTGATGAAGCCCTGGAAGCTTTTGATGCCACCGAGAATGTATATGCTGCCTACCTGATGACGAAATACCAGTTTGACCGCCTGACCCTGCTGGGGGGCCTTCGCTACGAATACACCGATGTTAGCTACGAGTCCAGGGATGTGATCATTGCACCTAACGGGGACCTGCAGGCTATTCTGTCGGCCGACGGAACTTCTGACTATGACTTCCTGCTGCCCCAGCTGCATCTCAAGTACGAACTGGATGACTATACCAACCTGCGTGGGGCGCTCACCTACTCTTATGCCCGACCCAATTTTATAGAGATCGTACCCTCTCAGGAGGCCAACCTGGAAGATAATGAGGCCACGGTGGGAAACCCCGAACTGCTGCCCGTCAGTGCTATGAATATTGACCTGCTGGCCGAGCGTTACTTCGGCAATGTAGGTATCATATCAGGGGGCTTCTTTTACAAGCAACTGGATAATTTTATCTATCCCCGCGTACTTTTCAACAGCCAGTACCCGCTGCAGGGCACCCCACGAGCTACCGGCATACGGGTGACCCAATCACAGAATGGCGGACAGGCTGACCTGCTGGGATTTGAGCTGGCGATACAGCGCAACCTGGACTTCCTGCCCGGCTTTCTATCAGGCCTGATCTTTTACGGTAACTATACCTACACCTATTCAGAAGCTAATATCCAGAGCAGGGACGCTAACGAAACCAATCCTAATGTTGAGGAAAGCCTGCGGCTGCCGGGGCAGGCTACCAACGTGGGTAACCTGGCGCTAGGCTACGACAAGGGCAGGGTCAGCGGAAGAATTGCCGCTAATTTTAACGGTGAATATCTCAGCGAGGTGGGTGCAGCTCCTCAGGAAGATGTCTTTGTGGCTGACCGCCTGCAGCTGGATGCCAACATCAATTACTCCCTCAACAAGCAGGTACAGTTTTTTGCCGAGTTTCTTAACCTCACCAACCAGCCTTTTGAAGTGTACCAGGGAGACGAAAGCACAACCATTCAGCGGGAATTTTACTCCTGGTGGTCTAGAGTGGGCATCAAGATCAACCTTTAATTACTAGTAAGAAAAACATGCGTATCATGAAAAAATATCTTTATATACTGACAGCAGTGAGCCTGCTGATCTCCTGCACCCGTGAAAACGAAGACCTGGTAGAGCCGGTGCTTTTTGGAAACTACCCGCAGGTCATTCTCTTTGACGATGAAGGTGGCGGTGAACTGGAAGACAGCGACGAATTTAGCCTGCTCATCACCCTGGCCGACCGATTTGACCCCAGCGGTGAGGCCTTGGGTGGGCAGATTGTGCCTCTTGATGAAGCATTAACACTTGACTTCAGCCTGCAGGACCTGCAGGGATTCAACAGCTTGGAATCTTACCTGCTGGGTGCTGAAGCTTTTTACGAAATTGACGACTGCACTACCAGCCTGGATGAAGGAAACGATCTGCTCATCAGCTTTGATCCGGCAAGTGGTCAGGGTCAGCTGACTTTCCCTGCCGGGATAGAAGAAGTGGAGTTGGTATTCACAGTAGATGAGGATTATTTCAGTGATGAAACCCTCAATGAGGAAAGAGGCTTTTCTATCAGCCTTTCTGCTGCTGAAACTGAGAATGTGCAGGTGCTGGATGTGCCTTTTGTTTACGAAGTGCTGGATGATGAAGCCATTTTCGGTGAGTGGACGCTGGATGCCAACAACCCAGATCAATTCCAGGCATTTCAGCGCCTTTTTGGCCTGATCAACCCTGAGATCAGTGCGTTAACAGCAGCAAGTGTAGAGGAGATTGTCTGGGAGTTTGCTTACGATGAGCTAAAGGTAGAAATAGTACTCAAAGAGACTGAAGAAGTTACCGAGTGTGGCGAGACAGAAACTGAAAACTTAGTCATTGAAATTGAAGCGGGCTACGAAGAACTGAGCCGGAGAAGTCTCTCCGGGGAAATTGAGGTAGAGGAATCCATTGAACAGGAAGACGGTTCCGAAATAGACTTTGTGTACGCCGGTTCTTTTGAGATCAGTGGAGAAAGCCTGCAAATCACCCTGACCGGCGAATATGATGATGAATCTACCGAAGAAATTACGCTGACCTTAGAAAAATAATATATTCTTACTAAGTCCTTTACTATGCAATATCTAAATAAAATAAACTTATCCTTCTACCTTCTTCCCCTGCTGTTCGCCTGTCAGTCTTCCTCACAAGTCAGTCAGGAACAGGCTAATGAGCCGGTTGAGACTACCGCCATTGAACCTTTGTTTGTGACCGAACCCACCCGGCATGATACCGACGACCCGGCCGTTTGGATCAATTTTGAAGACCCTTCGGCAAGTCTTATCCTGGGCACCGACAAAGACCAGGACGGGGCGATCTATGTATATGACCTGGAAGGAAAAATTATAGAAGAAAAAGTAGTCAGAGACCTGCAGCGACCCAACAATGTAGACGTTGAGTACGGGCTGATGCTGGATGGAAAACCTACCGATATAGCCGTGGCTACTGAACGCTTCACGCATCGGCTGCGCATCTTCTCCCTGCCCGATATGCTACCTATTGACGGGGGTGGTATCCCGGTTTTTGAGGGTGAAACGGGTCCAGAGTACCGTGACCTGATGGGTATTGCCCTTTACAGGCGTCCGGACGATGGAGCCATTTTTGCCATCGTGGGACGAAAAAACGGTCCAACTGACGGCACTTATCTCTGGCAATATCTTCTTGAAGATAAGGGGAGCGGACAGGTAAAAGCCGAACTGGTCAGGAAGTTTGGTAAATTTAGCGGACAGAAAGAAATTGAGGCCATAGCCGTAGATGACAGCCTGGGCTATGTGTATTATTCCGATGAAACGGCTGGGGTTCGACAATACCATGCCGACCCAGAGGCAGGTAATGATGAACTGGCGATCTTTGCTACCGAAGGCTTCGCTGCTGACCGCGAAGGGATTTCTATTTTTTACGAGGATGACGGAGGCGGCTATATCCTGGTGTCTGACCAGGACGCAGGACAGTTTCATGTTTATGCCCGCATGAATGAGCAGGGAGACCCTACGCAACACCCGCTGCTGGCTGTATTACCGCTTTCTACGCAGTCCAGTGATGGTTCGGAGATAGTTAGCCATCCACTTCCCCCACATTTTCCTGAGGGATTATTTGTGGCAATGTCAGAAGACAAAACTTTCCAGCTTTACCCATGGCAGGATCTTTACAAGCTGATTAAAAAGTAGCCACTCCAGTAATCTTTCGTCGTACACAAAAGGCTTGCTTTCTAAGATATTGATGTGCCTGAAATCCTGGTGTAGCGGATTGATCAAAGGGTTGAGCTCTTCTGGAATAAGCACAGAGGGTACCTGTAAACATAAACTTTCCGCCTGTTCCAGCCACTGATCCCCTACCCTTTTGGTAGCGCTTCCTGCAGGATGGCTTTGCCAGTTTTCATGCAGGTCTACTGCGCTGATCTGTTGTATACTTGCACCTGCAGGTAGTTCTATAGTCACTTGCAGCAAGGGGCCAAAAGAAGCGTGTCTTTCCACACCGGGAAGAAACTCATGGGCCGCCAGAGCCCGATTAGCTGCTGTATATAACACTGCTCCACCAGGTCTCTCCAGACCGGCACTGTTCCACCGACCCCCATACAGATAGGCTCCGTATCCATCTAGCGGGATACCTGGCTCTACATATCCTATGAACAAGCATCAGCGATATACGCCATGTTCTATCTTTCCTAACAACTGAAGCAGCAGTTCTACCCCCTGCCACTTTACCTGACGGATACAAAACAGGGACATAATAACGATCAGCTGTAAATTAAAATCCTAATGGGTTTGCTGATCATATGCCTTATCTTGCGTATTCAAATCAATGACTTCATTCGGTTTTGCATTATGACACAGCAAAAGTTCGGTGAGCTTATCAGCATCATGAAAAAGGCTCGTTACAAAGCCATCAAAGCCGTCAATACAGAACTGATCAATCTGTACTGGCAGGTGGGCGAGTACATCAGCCGCAGGATCAATAGTGCGGAGTGGGGAGATGCAGTGGTTAGTCAACTGGCAGAATTCCTTCAAAAGAACGAGCCTGAGCTGAAGGGTTTTTCAGAT
>CAZFFW010000146.1:0-14504 GCA_964518125.1 uncultured Porifericola sp. | reverse complement strand
GTTCCCAGTTGAATACTGATGGATGGGAAGGGTGCGCCGCAAAATAGGTCACATCGTCTCTGGAGGGCAGATGGCCGGCACAGGGAGCTGCCGGGTCAAGTGTCACCAGCATGGCGCCTGATTTCAGGCGGGGGACGACATCTGAAGCTACTTTTTTGATGGCAACATCAGGAATGGCCAGTATGATAATATCAGCATCGGGCAAAACATCCGCCGCACTGGATACGCTGATCCCAATTTCCTGGAGACGCTTGACCCCTTCTTCACTGACTTCCAGGTAATACATGTCGTAATTTTCATCATCACGGAGGTTGGCGGTTGTTCTCCAGCCCATTTTTCCTCCGGCGCCTAGTAATGCTACCTTCTTTTTCATGTGTGTATCATTTTGGTTTATTGCTTATTGACTTATGTCTTTTCCGGCCAGTATAGAACCGAAGAAGTCTTCTTTTCCGTTTTGCCCGCCCTTCAGGCAGATTTCCAGTCCGTCAAAATCCGGATTATGCGAATGCGCTGTACAAAGTGGGGCACCGGGTGCGATGGGCATCAGAATTTCCAGTGCATAGATTCCCAAGGCGCGCGATACATAGCCGGAGGTATCGCCACCGGCTACTGCTACTCTCTTTTTGCCGCAGACTTCCAATACTTCTTTCACCAGCCTGCCCTGCGCTCCGGCCAGTAAAGCACTGCTGGGGATATCCCTGATACCCAGTTCCTCCATCCGCCGGTTGGTTGCCAGAATACTAGGGTCATCCGGGCCGAGAGCTGTATAAAGTGTTACACTAATATTATTTCTTAAAGCACTGATCATCAATTCTTTAGCCTGATTAATCTCAGTCTCAGCTTCATCGGGGTCAAGCAGTTTTACTGCATCAAGCTTGATGTCGGCAAAGCCCTGCCTGATGGCCCATTTCAGCTGTTTGGCGGTAGCGGGAGAGCAGCTACCCCCAACGACAATAAGCTGCTCAGCTTCTCCTGGAGATCTGGGGGCCGGAGGTAATGCCAAAGCTCCCTGCGCCTGCAGATACTGGCATAAAGCATACTCCAGACCTGAAGAGCCTACCAACAGCTGGTGGCTTTCCTGGCTTAGCCGAAAGATCAATTTACCTACATTCAGCAAATGTTGGGCATGATAGGTATCAAAAAGCAGGTAATCACCTTCACCGGGCGAGAGCCGATGCATCACTGCTTCCTGTTCAGCATCTGGGGCTTCCAGCGCAAATAAGTCAAAAAGATGCACCGGACGCTGCGTCTGCTTGCCAAGGTGCAACCGAATATCACTTTCATCCATAGGGGTAACGGGATGGCGCGACATGGTAGGATGACGGTCCAGCCGATAGGTAATGCCATCCACGCGGGCGAAAAGGTTGCCAAAGATGCAGAAGCGGTTGAGTGAGGGTGCGCCGATCAGCAGCGGAATGATACGGGAAGGAAAAAAAGGATATGCCAGGTCAATAGCATGGCCAATGCTGCCGATCCTGGGAGAAGAATCAAAGGTTGAGCAGGTTTTATAATGAAAAAACTGCGCAGGAATACGACTGATTTTTTCAAAAATCGGAGGCAGTTCCCTGTCCATTTCAACAGGCGTCAGGCTACGGCTGATACCAGCGACGCCTATGGCGCTGAGCCTCTGCTCTCTACCACTCACCTGGTTCTTCAGCCTAAAACTTCTGACTTCTTCCGGCGTAGGTGGCTGGAGGAAAAGAGCAGTGGGGATTCCATTGAGGGCCAAGCCTTCCATTACGTCGGTAGAGCCGGTAAAATCATCCCCGTAAAAGCTGAGAAATAGGCCTTTTTCCTGCTGCATAAAATTGCTCATTTACCAAAAAAATCAATTGCCTGCTTTAATTCAGGATGCGTATCCTGCATATCATCAATGGTTTTACCCTGCCGGGCTCCTTCCCAGGCCAGTTGGATGCTTTTAACGCCAGCGGCCATTCCTCCGGGATGCCCGGTAATTCCCCCACCACAAAGATACATGAGATCGGTACTCTGAATATGGCGATAGGTATCGTAGGCCTGTTCTGCCCACTGCCCCGATGAAACCACCGGCATCACCTGGTAGCCTCCGCCCTGTGGGTGCAGGCATGCCCGGATGGAAGTCAGGACAGATTCGTCGCTTTCGCAGAATTTATTGCGGATGCCATTGGTATGGATATGGTCGGCCCCGGCCATACTGTAGATCTTGTGGAAGACATTAAATGCTATTCCAATATGTTCTGATCGGGAGAACAGGCCCCAGCCGTTGCGGTGGCCATGGATGGGTAGTTGGGCATGGTCTCTGAGTTTAAGCATTCCGCTGATGCCTACCCAGTTGAGGCTGGCCATGATGCAGGTGCCGCCTTTTTCCAGTACATAATCGTGCCTTCTGAGCATATCATCCATATCACCGCTCAGGTTAAAAGCAAACATGGGCTTTTTACCGCTTGTGTCAGCATAGCGATTAATTACCTCCATTACTTCATCTACCCGTCTGTTAAATGGAGAGTGAGGAGCATCGCCCATCAATTCATCATCTTTGATGAAGTCCAGACCGGCTTCTATGAGCACCTGTACCTGTTGGGCGGTAGCTTCAGGACTCAGCCCTACGCTGGGCTTGATAATGGTACCGATGATCGGGCGTTCCTCTACCTGACACAATTGTTTAGTGCCATCCACACCAAAACGAGGGCCTTTATACTTATCCTGGTAGGCAGCAGGAAGCGTGATGTCCATCAGCTTCAGGGCGGAAAATGGAGAGAGTTCAAACAAATTACCAGCCACTGTAGCCATCAGGTTGGACAGGTTTACGCCCATATTTTCCAAAGGCCAGGCGATATCTACGTATGCACGGCGATAGACAGGTTTGTTTTCTCCTTTGGGTGGTTTGGAGCCGGGAAGTGAGGGTTGGTCCGATTCTCCCAGCAGCTCAATATTTTCAATTAGCGCAGCATGCTTTGCCTTCAGCGCTTCTGTTTCGCCGGGCGTTTTGACAAAAGTCCCGGATGATTGTTCTCCAGCCAGGATTTCAGCTGCTTTTTCCAGGGGATGGGCGGTCTCTACGAGATACCTCGCTTTCAGAGGTCTAGACGTGGACATATGAATAATCGTCAGGTTGTTGGTAAAATAAAAAAGCAGTTAGCTGCTGTCAAAATTCAGGCTCTTCTATGCTGATAATTTTTTCCTTTTCTGCCGACTCATAGGCGGCATAGACTAGTTGCATCGTCCGGAAATTATCTTTACCGGTTATTTCAGCAGCTTTGCCCTCCTGCATGGCTTTGAGAAAATCATGGTTGATGTCTACCATACAGGACTGTACAATGGCATAGGCAGGGTTCACCCAATCGTAATCAGGTGGGGAAACCTTTTCTTTGAGAGTACCATTTTTGTCGGTAATGCTGAGGGTAAAATCATGCTCCAGTTTCAGCGATCCTCTACTCCCCTCCAGCAGGATGAGCGTTTGAGGAAATGCTTCTCTCTCCAGAATAGAAGCGTAAGAAATTTCCACAAAACAATGTGCCCCATCCTGCATTTCCATCAGAATGTTGGCAACATCCTCCCCCCTAATGCCGGGATTCACGCGCTGGGTAAGGCAGCGCAGGTTTTTTACTTCGCCCATCAGATAGCGGGCAACATCCAGTATGTGTGAGCCAACATCGGCAATGATAAACTGCTCAATATCAGCCAGGAAAGGCTGGTTGTCAAAGACAGGGAAGGCGGAGCAGAAGCACAGCCGACCTTTGAAAACTTTTCCAATTCTCCCTTCCTCTAGCAGGGCTTTTAGCCTTCTGATGGGTGCCTGCCAGCGAAAATTTTCGTGCACAAAAAAGTCAACATTTTTGTCCAGGCAGTAACTGACCATATCTCGGGCGGTGGCCAGATCAGGACCAGGAGGCTTTTGACAAATTACTGACAGCCCATGGTCCGCTGCCATTTTCACAAAATCAGCATGGGTTTCTACATTGGTGATAATATCTACAAAATCCAGCTGCTCCCTGGCGATCATCTCTTGGGCCTGAGTGTAAAAATTCGGAACACCAAAGCTGGCAGCGGTCTGGGCAGCTTTCTCCTCATCAATATCACAGACGGCCATGAGTTCAGCATCAGGCAGTTCTTTCCAGGCGGCAATCTGGTACTGTGCCCAGAATCCACAGCCTATCACTGCAAATTTTAAAGGTTTTTTCTCCATGAAACAGTTTAGCTTGGCAGTTGACCAGTCAGTAACAAGCTACTGAATTTTTATTTATTAATGCAACTGCTTTGCTATCTCATCAGACAAATCTTACTGCCCAAATAGAAGGATATCCCGATACTGAGGGAAAGTAGATCATTGGAGTCGCTTGCCAAAGCTGGGATAAATGGGAAGGCTAAAGTTGAAAAAATGAACCTTAGGAAATACAGGCTATTCCATCACAGAAAGTGCTCGGTTATCAATTTCGCTTCCGTAGAATTGTTTGTAATAAACTTTCTTCTCAATGGCCTGAATTACAATTTCAAAAAAGTCTATACCGTAGCGTTTGCCGGATGACATCAGCCCTCCGGGACTGAAAATATTGATCTCCATCAGCTTGTCCCCGACGATATCCAGGCCAACAAAGAAAAGGCCGTCCTGCAATAATTTTGGCCTGATCTGTTCGGCTAGTCTGAGTACTCTATCGTCAATTTCGGCCTTTTCGGGATGGGCACCCGCACTCATGTTGCTTCGGAAATCATTAGAATCATTGACTCTCTTGAAAGCAGCGTAATGACCATCTTTCTGCAACGGCCTGCCATTCATCACAATTAGCCGGGTATCACCGGCTTTGGCTTCTTTGAGGTATTCCTGCGCGATCACATAGCCATTACGAGAAATCGTCTCTACAATCTGCTTCAGATTTTTAGCATCTTCGTCCACCAGAAAAACGTCTTTCCCTCCGGAGCCCTGCAGTGGTTTGAGCACGATTTTTTGCTCGTTATCTTCATAAAACTTTTGGATGTCGGCCGGGTTTCGGCTGATGACGGTACGAGGACGCACCGCTTCTGGAAAATGCTGAAAATACATTTTGTTCAAGGCATTAAAGAGTGAATCAGGATGATTCAGCACAATGACGCCCTGTTTTAAAGCGATCTTTCCGAAAATTACGCCTGCACTCTGTGCCCAGGGGCGTGTCTCTCTGTCGTCAGACGGATCATTCCGGACAAAAAGCACGTCCAGATCGTGAGAATTAATGGCTTTACGGTCAAAATCAGAAGACTGCATTTCCTGGAGCATCTCTTCAGCACTCTTGCAATCGGGTCGGGCGCCACAGGCCAGGGCTCCCATATGCCCTCCCGGAAAATAAACAAGCTCGCCAACTCCCATCAGATAAGGCTCATGCCCCATCTGTAAGGCACGAAAAGCCAGGTTCACCGTAGTGTAAGTTGGCAACTCAGTATTGATGTCATTAACTACAAATCCAATTTTCATAAAAATTGATTAATCTTTGGTAAATAAGTCTAAAAAATGATTTGTCTGCCTGAGGCTTTCCAGCCTTCTCTGGCTTTCGGCACTATGCCAGTAGCGAGGTATCAGCCTGGCGGGATGCAGGATATTCCTTTCCCGCAGCGATTCTATAATCTCAATGTGACTGAAACCGATTTTGCCCAGAAAAAGAGGGTTGATATCTCCGCCCCCTTTCAGATACTCCCACATCTTCACGAAGCCTCTCAGATATATCAGGTCTTTGGTAAATCCACCACTCTGATAGATTCTGGCAACCAGGTTAAATGCTGTTTCCGGCGTAAAATCAAATTCTTCTACCAGCCGAGAAAATGTTTGTGTAAAAGGGACATCCTGCATGCGCATGTGCGCTACAATCACCCGGGCGGCCAGCAAGCGCATTCTGAGCGGGTCCATCGTACCGGATAGATATTCAGCCAGTACGGCCAGCCCTTCCTGCAACTCATCATAATCAGCTAGTCCGAGGCTCAGCAGCTTGATTGGCTGGCGCAAACCATTGTAGTAGGTCAGCACATGGGTACCTACTTCATGCTGGATCAGCGGATTTACGCGGTTTTGCCTGAAGTGGCTGTTGTCGGGTACATAAAGCTGCCCGAGCGAAACCATCAGCCCGGGAAAATCATCTCCTATATGAATCTCAGAACTGAATTCAGGGTCCTGTTCTTTGAAAAAATCAAACTCCTTACGGGCCTCGCCAGCAAATGCTTTAGCGCTGACCACACCACCATCTTCCCCCCGGGAGGGCAAGGCATCCAGCAGGCGGGTAGCTATTTCCAACAATGGCGTATCAATACTTTTGTACAGCCTGATGCTGCTGTAAAGGAAGTCTTCACTGCCACGCTCCTGCAGCATATCCAGCTGCTTGTTGAGTTCATTACGCTTGTCCCGCATCAGGTAAGCCAGCATAGAATCGTGGATGTCGTCAATCCTGATGCTATACAAGGCATATTTCAGGGCTTCAGGATCAACCGGCAGCAGTCGGTAGTAGAAGCGCGGGGCTTTTTTATAGCCCCCAACCTTAAACTCCTGCCATGCTGAGTCGGTATTGATAGCGGAAATCATCATCAGAAATTCAAATGAGTGCTGGATTTCATAAAGCCGCCGGTCAGCTTCCCAGAAAGCTTCATCTACCGTACTACGTCCCAGCAGGTGGGCTTTGCTGAGTTTGAATGAAGTCTGAACCCGCATGAATTGGAAAATAGTCTGCCGCAGGGCGTCAGAAAAATTCTCTCTGAAGTTTCTTAACAGCACGCTATAGCGCTCCTCCCTTTCGGGATGGTAAAAGATGTTGGGTAACCTCACCCTCAGCCAGGTGCTAGAGGTTTTCTTCAAAAAATCCTGGCTGATATAGCCTCCTTCTTCAGATTCCTGGTACTTGATATCCAGGTGTTTGTATAGCGGGACTAAGGATTCCAGTTCTGAAGCCAGTAATTCTGCCGAATTCCTGGCCTGCGGCTGGTGATAGTCTACGTAGATTTCCTGCGAAAGCGAGGGGCTTACCTCAATTTCAATGAGCAGGAAGCCCCCATAAGTAGCCGAAACCTCGGCTATCAGTTGATTCAGTGCATCTTTGGTGGGCTCATCCAGGGCAGTATTTTCAGGCAACAGCAGGTAGGAAGACTCACCTTTTATCAGGGAGGCCAGTTGTGTTGCTCCCTGTGCCTGATGAAAAAATAACAGAAAAGGGAACTGCTGCTCCAGTTGCAGAAATCCATCTTCGCCTATCTCATATTGTATGGTTGTGTTTTTTTCCAGATGCTCATTGATCAAAAAACTGATATCGTCTTGTCCATTCTGCTGCATGACTTATCTGTCCATTTTAGCTTGCACTATCAAAAAATGATTTATTCTATGTAATTTCTACCTCACCGCTCAGGAAGCAGGCCTCCTGTATAAACTGTTCGGTATCAACTTCCTCAGTCATGAAATACCCGAAGTTACCCTGCTTCTGGTAGAGCGGCATCAGGATACGACCATCAGCAGGACAATATTCTTCCTGACCATTAACCCAGGCCAGTAGTTCTCCTTTCTTTACTGGCTGCAGGTTTCGGAATCCAGGTTTCATCTCAAATTTTTCTCCCAGCTCAATTTTATGTGCCGAAGTAACATGAGAAAACCTGGGTTCTTCCCTGACATTTTTTTTCAATACTTCCAGTGCTATGGCTACCTGAGGATGGTCAGCCGAAATACAGTTCGCATGTTCCAGCGCAAGCCAGATCATCGCTTCCTGGCAGGCGATCGTCTCACGGGCTTCATGTTGTCCGGCTTCAAAGGTAAAACCATGAAAATCCAGCATATTAAGATATTCTGACAGGCAGCCTTTGAGCACCCGCTCTACCCCTACTACCGATGTGAGGGGTAATCCTCTGGCAAATTCATAACTTTTGCGGTAGCCGGCATTCAGGCTGACGTAGGGTTCAGTTTCAGAAGAGGTACTGTGACAGTCTACGAAAAAGACTTCTTCTCCTTCATCTTTGATAGCACGAAAAATGTCCAGAAGTTCAGCCATTTCTTTTTCCTCAGCGGTATTGGGTGCCCGGGAATCCAGCATTCTGGCAGTAGCCGGCAGGAAAATCCGGTTCATATCTTCGTCCAGGTAGCGTACTTGCTGACTCAGCGCCTGCAGGTTACCGCAGAGGCCGGTAATTTTACCTTTCATGGGTGGCTGCTCATCTCTGAGTTTTTCCATTACCTGTATCATAGCCAGCACACCGCTGGGTTCGTTACCGTGAAGGCCGGTGGTTATCAGCACATGGGCTCCCTTTTGCTGCCCTTCGTAAGTGCCTATGAAACGGCCAACAGTATATTGTTTATCAGTATAGTTATTCTTAATGATTACCATAGGCTGGTTAGTTATTTTTTCTAAGTTCCTGGTACAAATGGTGGGATATCCTGACAAAATCGTGTTCGGTCACAATCCCCATGATCCGGTCGTCCTGCACCACTGGCAGGCAGGAAACCTTGCTTTGCAGAATAAGTTCTATAGCATCTACGATCTTCATATCGGGGCCTGCTGTGATCAGATCAGTAACCATGACATCTTTAACCGGAATTTCTTTGGGCGAACGTCCTTCATTACCGGCAAAAAAAGTGATCAGTGAATCTTTGGTGACCATTCCACAGAGTTTGCCTTCTTTCTCTACGGGCAGATGGCCGATTTTTTTCCAGTCCATGATCTGGGTGGCCAGTTCCAGCACATCATCTTCTTCCAATGTATAGAGCGTCTTGCTCATGATCTGCTCCAGGTACCAGAAGCGGTTTTTCCAGTTGCCCGCCTCCTGGCTGTCGGCCAGTTCCCATTCATGTACCGGCAGATTTTTTTTCTGTCTTTCCAGCATGGCTGCCGTAATCGCCACCCAGGATTCATCCTCGGTATTACTTTTTTGTAGTTTGCGGTAAGAGTCCAGCACCCAGCGGGAGCCGGTTCTTCCAGTTGCCGTACGCTTACGAATAATGTCCAGGTAATGCAGTATGTCAGCGTCGTGCAGCCCTGCTTTTTCCAGCCCTTGCTGGGCTATGGGCAGCAGTTCATCCAGGATGAGTTCCTGCGCAGAAAGGAGCTTTCCTTCAAGCCAGCGAAACTGCACCTCAATGCCGAGGCGGGCGGCTTTCATAAAGTTTTTCTTGACCTCGTCAAATTCAATTTTTTCGTGCAGTTTTCTGTAGCGGTCGGGCATTCCGTTCATTAAACCCAGCCAGAAAGCAGCATTGGCGATTTCATCTTCCACTGTCGGGCCTGCTGGTAAAATGCGGTTCTCAATCCGCAGATGGGGTTTGCCTCCGGTAAGCCCGTAACATACCCTGTTCCAGCGATAGATCGTCCCGTTATGGAAAGAAAGGGCCTCCAGTTCGGGGGTTTCTCCCTGCCTGTACTTGCTGGTTGAGTCTTCGGTAAAATCTGTGGTAAGAAAGGCACGGTAGGTAGCGATATCATCGTGAAAAAGCTCGGCCACAGAACCTCTGATCCAGTCTTTGCCAAAAGACACCCTGGCCTCTTCATTTTTCATGTTACTGTAGGGCTGACGGGTATCGGTGGTTTGCCGGAGCAGCGCAATACGGGTTTCGTGCCACAGCCGTTTGCCCAGAAATACCGGAGAATAGGTAGCGCAGGCCAGTGTTGGCCCGGCGATCAACTGCGACCAGTTGTAGTGATCTACCACCTCATCGGCATCGCTCTGGTAGTGCAGTTGGAGGCTGGTCATACAGCCTCCGAAAGTAGAGGGATTACGCCGGGTAATCAGTTCATCTATACCTTTGATATTAAACTCGTAATGCTCTCCACGGCTACGGTTCACATTTTCCAGCAGTCTTTTGTACCTAGCCTCCTGGGTGATGGTTTCCGGTGAGGTATCCTTGAGCCGAATAGTAGGCAAAATACCGGTTAACAGCACTTCGGCCCCCCGCTCACCGGCCAGTTCCTGGATGCGCCCGATCTCTTCTTCCAGCACATTTTTAAGTTTTTGCAGGCAGTCGCCATGCAGTTCCAGGGGTGGGGCGTTGACTTCTATGTTAAAACTGGCATATTCGGTTGTGACATTATTACGCGAAAGTTGTTTGGTAATCTCCGGTCCGACCATCGCCGGGCTGAAATGGCTGTCTACAAATACCATTTCCTGTTCGGCCCCAAATCTTCTGATACCCTTTTCAAAACGCTCTTCACGGAGCATCTTTTCAAATACGGCTATATCCTCCAGCAGATGGTTAAGGTAGTGTTTACGATCTTCTTCAGTCTCAATGATCCTGATTTCATTTGTTGCCATAGAGTAAAAAAATAGCTTAGGTCAAAATTTGACACATAAAAAAATATGATCTTCAGATAGCAAGTCGCTATATATCAATCAGTTGGTCTTAAAGAGGCATTATCAACATCACTGATGATATGCTCAATAGTATTAACCCTGATACAGTTAATAGTTCACGCAAAAATGAAATTTATGCAAATAATTTTAGCGGGATAAGCGTAAAAGCGCTATTAGTTTAAACTGGTTGTAGTCTGTAACATGTTAGCAATTCAAAGGTTGATAAACTAAAAATATGAAAAACTGGCTCAAGATAATTGCTTATTTTATTCTTGCTTTCATCATCTTGATCATCCCCATGGCACTCTATTCCTTTACGGAAAACAATAGTATGCTGTATTCTTTTGGGGCTTTTGTTCTGTCAGGATTGATCGCCCTCAAGCTGGGCAAGGTTTTTTAAAAATCCTGCATTACATTTTTTGGACAAAGGCAATTTTACAGGGGGGCAGAGAAATTTCACTGTACAAAGGATGTATCAGTATCACATTTCCGGTATTCCTGATGGTATAAGGTTTTTTTCCACCTCACAATAGTCAATTTCCAACGAAATGCGGCCTGCCAGGTCTGCATTTTCAGCATAAAAAAGCCCGGACTAAAGGCCTGGGCTTCATGCAAGCTAAACATCAATACTGTGCCGGCTCTCCTTTTCCGGGCAGTGTATTGCTGATAAACTCCCTGATATCTTCATTGGCAGTCTCCAGGTCTTCGCTGCGAAGATACATCATATGTCCGCTGCGATAGCCCTCAAAGCGCAGGCGGTCCTGCAGCCTTCCACTGGGGTCCAGGTGCCACATGGTATATTTGGCATCAAAGTAAGTGGTGGCGCCATCATAGTAACCCGACTGTATCATCACATTGAGATAAGGGTTCTGGGCCATGGCCTGACGGAGGTTTTCTCCGGTCTGGTCGTTACTTCTGTCCCAGGGCCGAACCGGGCCGAACATGTTATACTTCACATCGGTAGCGTAGTTCAGCTCGTTGCGGAAATAATAATTGATGGCAGGCGTGAAAGAATGCAGCCAGGAAGTAAGCTCGGCATTATAGTCGGGTCGGTCTCCAGCCAGCTGCCGGTCAATACCCAGGTAGCGCGAATCCAGTCTGCCAACGGTATAGCCGCCTCTTTCACGCAAGAGGGCCTTCCAGAAATAATTAGTGGGTACATCCAGGTTATGATCCAGGATTTCTTTTTGGGTAAGTCCTGAATAGTATGCCATTCTTTCTGCCATGGCCTGCTTTCTTTCCGGAGCCAGAAAACCGCCCTTGGCCATCGCCGGTAGTAGTTCGTTAATGGTAAAGTTTTCAGACTCATCAAGCGCCTCCAGCAGGTCCTTTTGCTGCAACTCTTCTGGGAGAGCCTTCTGATACCAGGCCGCCGCCGTAAAATAAGGCAGACGATTGGCGGCATCTATCGGGCCGTCGCGTTCTATGCCCAGGCCGGTAGGAGAAACCAGGATAACACCATTGAGGTACATCCACTGGGCATTTTGCAGCTCAAGCGCCAGACCGGAGACGCGCGTAGTACCATAGCTCTCTCCTATCAGGTATTTAGGAGAGCGCCAGCGGTTCTTGCGGGTAACGAAGGTGTTGAGCCAGTCAGCCAGGTATGTCACATCAGCGTTGACACCAAAAAATTTGGAAGTTTCCACCTCTTCATCCAGGATACGGGAATAGCCGGTATTGACCGGGTTCACGTAGACAATATCCGCCACATCCAGGATAGAATGGGGGTTTTCTTTGATCCCATACGGTTGTACCGGATAGCCTTCGTCGGTGATTTCCAGAATTCTGGGACCGGTATAGGCGATATGCATCCACACCGAAGCGGAGCCTGGCCCTCCGTTAAAGGAGATCACCAGCGGACGGGCCGCACGGTCCTGTACATCTGAACGTTCGTAATAAGTGTAAAATAAGGCAGCGATAGGCTCACCCTTTTCGTTCCATACCGGCTGGGTACCGGTAGTAGCGTTGTAGGGCACTCTTTTGCCCTTAATCGTCACCTGGTGAGAAGTAGTCACTGAAGAATCTGCAGCGAGTTTCCGCATTTGGGCATGGCTGTCCGGATGCAGCAACAAGAGCAGACACAAACTTGTCATAAGATATTTCATGCGAAATGATGGTTGTGTAAAGCGTTAAAATTTGCCAGAAGCAGAAAAAACCTGTACTGGCATTTTTCTGAGCAGCGAATATAAAAATAATTGCGGAGGGAGGAAGAGAAAAATTAGCTTATCAGAGATGAAAAACACTCCTTCCGGCAGAAACTAAAGCGGGAAGGAGTGTCGTAGAAAATGCGATTGTGGCTTAAGTTATATTTTATAAATCACTACTGGCAGATGGTACTGAAGTGCCTGGTCAATGATAGGCCTGTAAAAAGACTGCATAACCGAAAAGAGTTTGTCATTGACCATCAATACCAGCATCTGGTAGTCAGTTTTGTCAGCTGCTTTGTGGCTGGATGGCTCAAGCGCATTTTCCAGCGCTTCCTCCTGCATATCTATGATAGTATGGTCAGCGTCTATAATTCCGGAAAATTCAGCAGCATGATTGACCACTGTGGTTTCTTCAGCATTTTCAGCCAGCATCAGGATTTTCTGTACTGGCTTAAATTTCATTTTCGTCTGCAGGAGTAGTATCGGGCAATATATCCTGTCCAGTAAGGGATATAGCTGGTCTACAGCTTTTAAGTTTAAGACGTATAAGTCGGGCAGATAAATGCTTAGGGTAGTATCGGCATCCTCGCAGCGTTGGGTATTGCAGGATACCAGGCGATAATCTACCGGTGCATTGACTAAATAGTCTTTTTTGATATGCTGGAAGGCGTTGCTTACCGTAGTAGCTCCCTCCAGCATAGGCTCGGCGGCCTGGTAGCAAAGACCGATCGTCAGTCGCGCATTCAGATGATTGCTAAGTTGCAGCGCATAATTAAGTGCGTCATCAGTCCGTTTTTCTGCATCCTGTACGAGTACTATGTTATTGATGCTTTCCATAATGCAAAAAATTTTATATCAAATGTGGTTATACTATGCCGAAAAAACAATGACAAAAGTCAGTACTGATTCCGGTAATCAGCTAATAGCTGTTTTCTAATCTTTTGCAATATATACCGGGCTAACATCTTAAAATATAGACAAATACGCTCAAAAAAAATAGTAATTCTGTACATAACTTACAGCTCTTTTCCAGCAGGTAATTAACCTAAAAGCTAGCTGATACTCTTTACTGTTCCAGTCATTTCACCCATCCCTACATTTTCAGATTCCTGACAGCTTTTTTAAAAAATCCTCAAATCCATTACAAAATTATACATACTACAGTAAGAAATTTATCCTAAAGCTATTATTTTACGAATTCAAAAAATGACCCAACTTCTTCATTATGTATCGTAAGACGCAACAGCCACTATTTACTCCGTTCTTTAATTTTTCACATTTTTCCCGGGCTTTTATTTCAAAATTCAGCTACTTATTTCAGTACTTAAGCGGATTTGGCATTGCCATCCTGCTTCTTTTCCTGTACAGCTGCACCGATTCTCTTTCTTCCCAGGAAGCCAGGGTACTGGTTTTCAGCAAAACAAAGGGTTGGGTACATACCTCCATTCCGGCAGGTGTAGCTGCTATCCAGCAACTTGGGGCAGAGCATGGCTTTGCGGTGGATACTACCAAAGATGCCACCTACTTCACCGATGACAGGCTGCAGGAGTATCAGGCGGTCATATTCCTGAATACTACCGGTGATGTGCTCAACCCGGAGCAACAGGCTGCTTTTGAACGCTACATACAGGCTGGAGGTGGATATGCCGGTGTTCATTCAGCGGCTGATACAGAATATGAATGGCCCTGGTATGCCAAGTTGATGGGGGCTCATTTTGCCAGCCATCCCCACAATCCCAATGTCCGCAAAGCTACCATTGATGTGGTAGACACCAGCCATGCGTCCACAAAAATGCTACCCGAAAGATGGGAAAGAACCGACGAATGGTACAACTACCGCTCTTTTTACAGTGGTATCCAGGTGCTTGCCAAACTGGACGAAAGCACCTACGGTGGTGGTGCCAATGGTGCCGAGCACCCGATCAGCTGGTACCATGAATTTGACGGAGGGCGCGCTTTTTATACCGGGGGCGGACATACCGATGAAAGTTACCGTGAACCTCTCTTCCTTGATCACCTGCTGGCTGGAATACAGTATGCCATGGGCGATGGTCAGCCCCTTGATTATAGCAAATCCTATTCAGTAGTGATGCCGGAGGAAAA
>CAZFFW010000145.1:0-14643 GCA_964518125.1 uncultured Porifericola sp. | reverse complement strand
CAGCCGATGGTGTGGTAGTAGATGGTCGGAGTAGCGTAAATCAAGCACCTATTACCGGGGAAAGTGTGCCCGTAGATAAAGAACCTGTGGATGATCCCAATAAAGACTGGTCACAGGAAAAAGACATCAAAGACGAGAACCGCGCTTTTTCCGGTACAATCAATGGTAACAATACACTGGAAATCAAAGTGATAAAAGTAGCGAGGGACTCTACACTCTCCCGTCTGGTGAAACTGGTCAATGAAGCCCAGACTCAGAAATCGCCTACCCAGCGGCTCACCGATAAATTTGAGAAGTATTTTGTGCCTGCTGTATTGGTACTGGTGGTGTTGCTCAATTTCGCTTTTCTAGTCATTGACGAGACTTTTAGTGAAAGCTTTTACCGCGCTATGGCTGTACTGGTAGCGGCCAGCCCTTGCGCTTTGGCCATTGCCACCCCAAGTGCCGTGCTAAGTGGGGTAGCCCGGGCAGCCAAAAGTGGGGTGCTTATCAAAGGGGGCCGCCCATTGGAAGATTTAGGCGTACTTACTGCCCTGGCTTTTGATAAGACCGGCACACTAACAGAAGGTAAGCCTAAGTTAACCGAAGTGGTAGCCCTGGGTGATGTGAAAGAAGAGGAACTACTGAGAATAGCAGTGGCAGTAGAGGGTCTTAGTGATCACCCACTGGCAAAGGCCGTAGTGCGTGATGGGAAAGAGCGACTGAAGGGTGCTGATATACCAGAGGCGAAAGACCTGGAGGCAGTGCTTGGGAAAGGGATCAAAGCCACATTGGGAAGTGACAAAGTCTACATTGGCAACCTGGACCTGTTTGAGTCGCTGGATGATAAGAAGCCACCAGAGGAAATAGAAGAAAAAGTAAAATCCTTAGAGTCTGATGGCAATACTACCATGCTCATCCGGCAGAATGACGATTACATAGGCATCATCGCCCTGATGGATACGCCAAGAGAAGAAGCAAAAAATACCTTAGAGCAATTGAAAAAGATCGGTATCAAACGCATGATCATGCTCACCGGTGACAACCAGAAAGTGGCCGATGCGGTAGCTAAAGAAATAGGCCTTACAGATGCCTGGGGCAGTTTGCTACCAGAAGAAAAAGTAGAAGCCATTAAAGAGCTTAGACAAAAAGAAGACAAAGTAGCCATGGTAGGCGATGGCGTGAACGATGCTCCGGCCATGGCCAACAGTACCGTAGGTATCGCCATGGGAGCAGCAGGAAGTGATGTGGCTCTGGAAACAGCTGACATTGCCCTGATGGCCGACAAGCTGGAAACCTTGCCTTTTGCTATCGGTTTAAGCAGAAAGGCCAAAGGCATTATCAAGCAAAATCTTTGGGTGAGTCTGGGAATAGTGGGTATTTTAATTCCGCTTACTATCTCCGGCATTGCAACCATCGGGCCTGCTGTTTTAATACACGAAGGTTCAACCTTGGTGGTAGTCTTTAATGCGTTGAGGTTGTTGGCTTATAAGAGAGATAATAATTAAGCCTTTGATTCTTATGAAAAAAAGCCTTTTGAAATACCTAATAGGATTGATATGAAATTAAACACCATCATGCCTAAAAAGCTTCAGCCTTATTTTAAACGAGAACTGAATGAATATGATCAGCAATTTAAAGCAGGTAATCTTCAGGGAGCCTGGCACCATCTTGAGCGAGCTCATATAATAGGTCAGGCATATCCCTGGCATCACAGCTATGTTCACTGGAAAATGCTGCTGTTTGGGGTTCATATAAAAAGTGCGAAAGAAATACTTGGTCAAATTCCCAGATTACTTGTAGGGGGAGTTAAGTCTTTTGTTGGAAAGATTCCGGTTGGAAACACCGGAGGAGCCAACGTGCCGCCTCTTCAGCCTATGAAAATAGAGAGTGATCTTATGACCATATTCAAAAGTGCTGGTATTCATCCAAACACACAATTTCATGAATAAAAGCACATTCAAAATAACCAAAATGGACTGCCCCTCTGAGGAGCAAATGATCCGCATGAAGCTGGAACCTCTCAGCCAGGTAAAGCACCTGGAGTTTGACATTCCGGCACGTAAGCTGGAAGTATTTCATCAGGATGAAGTACTGCCTATACAAAATGCCATCAGTGAACTAAACCTCAGTGATCAACTACAAGGTACTTCTGATGCAGAAATGCCCATTGCCGAAGACGAGACCAAGCACAAGAAAATACTTTGGTGGGTGCTGGGCATCAATTTTGGATTTTTTGTAGCCGAAATGACCACCGGATGGATATCCAGCTCCATGGGCCTGATAGCCGACTCATTGGATATGCTGGCTGATTCTATTGTTTATGCCCTGAGTCTATTTGCGGTGGGAGCAGCTGTTTCCCGTAAGAAAAAAGTAGCTAAGCTCAGTGGTTTTTTTCAGATGGGCCTGGCACTACTTGGCTTTTCAGAAGTATTACGCAGGTTTTTCACCCAAAGCGAAACGCCCCTTTTCCAGTGGATGATTATCGTTTCCCTGCTGGCTTTAACGGGTAACTTGGTCTCGCTATGGCTGATTAACAAGGCAAAAAGCAAAGAGGCCCACATGCAGGCCAGTGCAATTTTCACTTCTAATGACATCATCGTCAACGGAGGCGTAATACTGGCTGGTGTACTGGTTTATTTTCTGGAAAGTAAGTGGCCCGACTTGATCGTTGGTGGTATTGTCTTCGGTTTTGTAATGCGGGGAGCAGTGAGAATTTTAAAGTTAGCAAAATGACACCTAAACAACTGAATATATGAATGCATGGTTATGGGCAGGCGTGTTAGTACTGGCCGCATGGGCGGCTCATTGGGGGGCAGATCAACTGCTGACCCCTTTAAAATTGCTACGTAAACAATGGGGGCTTACCGCCTCGGCAGGAGCGGCATTTCTGGCCATTGTCACGGCCAGTCCGGAGGTGGCCATCAATATTACCAGTGCGGCACGCGGAGTATCCGATATTGGTTTGGGTAACCTGCTGGGCTCTAATATTATTTCTATTCCTTTGATGATTACCATAGCCTATTTCGCCTCACGTAAGCAATTCAAAAACAATCCTAAGCATCAGGAACATTTGGATGCCAATATGCTGGCACTCAATAAGCGCTCTGTACCCGTTCTGTCATTGCCCTATTTGGGCATCATCGCCCTGGTAGCCATTTTGACCATACCCAAAGCATGGCGCGGGTTACAACCGATGGATGGCTGGATTATGCTGGGGGCTTATGCCGCTTTTTTGGCGCATGCCATTATCAGGGGTAGAAAAGAAGGAGAAAAAGTAAAGTGGACACAAAAGAAAATATGGCTTTCCATAGCAGGTGCAATTGCCATAGCAGCCGGGGCTTTTTTCATTGTAAAAGCGACAGAAAACATTGTTTCGGCTTTGGGCATTTCCCAGATTGTTGGAGGGCTGTTCATTACAGGTATAATGACCACCGCACCGGAAGTGTTTAAGACCTGGAGTGTGGTCAAAGGTGGAGAGGTGACCGCAGGTACCACAAGTGTTATAGCCGACAATGCCATCACCATGACGGTTGCATTCTTCCCCCTGGCACTGGTAAGCACCCCGGTACAGGATTTTCAATTGTATTGGGTTAACCTCGCCTTTGTTGGCTTGATGCCCCTGCTTTACAGCCTCTTTGTTCATCAAAGCAAAGACCTGCATGGTTTCAGCAGATGGCAGGTATTCGTTTTTGATACAGCTTATGTAGCCTATTTGTTTGTTATGGCATTTTTTGTCTTAAAACTTTTTTAGCCGATGAAGGAAAAACTATTCAAAGACTACCAAAAACGCCTCAATGCCCTGGAAGAAGGCATCAGGGATGCAGTCCTGAAGTATGCCGAAGAGCTCTACCTGAATCAAAAATGTTCTAAAGATGAAGCCATTGATCGGGCCATTGCCAAGGTGGAAATGGAAGGAAGAAAATTGTAACTAATAAATTCAAGTTGCTAGATATTAATATCAAAAGCTTTATTGATGCTGAAAGCAATAATGAAAGTTAAGAGTTTAATTTGGAATCCTTGAAAAGTTACAGCGTGAATAGTTTTAGGCATTAAAGCAGTAAGCACGGAGAATTCTGTTTCTATTGCTCTTCTCATATATTGTTTAAGAAATGCCTGGTAAGGTTCATCTTTTCTTTTACTGTTGTTTTTCCTTTGGACCAGCAGCCCCACTTCTTCATCTGCATAAGTATCTTCCAGATCATAGTTGATAAAGGCACTATCAGCATAAATTTTATCCCCAGCAGAGAAATCTAGAGGTAGGGCCTGCAAGAATCTAGAGTCATGGGCACTTCCAGGTAGGAATTCTACTTCTACAGGGAAACCATTTTCAGTTAGGATTAAGCAAACCTTTACTCCGTAGAAATATTCTCTCTTAGAGACGCATTTGCCCCTGAATTCTTCACCTTTTAACATTCTACATCTTTTGATACGGATATTATGACATACCTTCACAGGAAAAGAATCCATGCGGAAGACACAAGAAGTATTGAGTTGCTTAAAAATCTGTGCTAATTGCTCAAACAAATACATTAAAAGGAGGGCCTCCTGATGTATTCTTCTGTTAAGCCTACTTTTTTCTAATACAAAAGAAAATACCTTGTGAGAAAGAAAATAGCCTCTTGTCTTTTCTATGTTGCCCGAAAAGTAAAGACAGCTTACAATGATAAGGGTAAACATTTCCGCATCAGAAAATTTTCTCCTGCTATCTTCTTTATGCTCCATTTTCTTCAATAAATCATCAACAAGTACATAAATAGCCGTAACTTTATCTAACATCATCAGTGCTTCCTCTTTAGTTGTAGTTTTGTTTTCTAGTCAATTACAAAACGTACTTGAGGGGGACTGATGGTGTTTATAGCCTATTTCTTCTTAACTAGCAACTTAAGTTAATAATATAAACTAACATGCTAACAATATTAGAATTTACCAAAAACAATTTAATAGCTACCAAAGCTCAGGAAAACCTGACTGAAGCTGATATTCAAAAAATTCATCCGCTAATTCATAACATCGTGAACCGTGGACAGAAAGTACGGTGGTACTTTGAGATGGAAAATTTTTCCGGATGGAAATTCAATGCCTTCTGGAAAGATTTAAAGATGGATATGTCACACGCTGACGATTATGAAAAGATTGCTATGGTGGGCGAAAAGAAGTGGCAGGATTGGATCACTCAGTTCATGAAGCCATTCACCAATGCTGAAATCCGATACTTTGATAGTGAACAAAAAGAAGAAGCAAAGGAATGGATCAATCAGTAGATAGGAATACGTGTTGGAAGGTGGTTATAAAGTCAGGCTGAAGAAACACATACAGCCTGACTAGATTCTATGTTTTATTTATTCTGGCGGTAACCAACTGATACACACAAGGTATCACCACCAAATTCAAAATGGTAGCGGATAATAAACCGCCCAAGATTACTACAGCCATCGGGCTTTGAATCTCACTGCCAGGCTCACCACCTTTTAGTGCCAGGGGGATTAAAGCTAAACCGGTAGTGAAAGCCGTCATCAGAATGGGGTTGAGCCGATCTAAAGCACCTTCCTTTATTAAGGTCAGTCCCTTTTTGCCTTCTCTTCGCAAATCTTCATACCGGGAAACAAGTAAAATACCATTTCGGGTTGCTATCCCAAACAAACTGATAAAACCAATGGTAGCTGCAATACTGATGATCCCCGAAGTGAAGTACACAATCAGAATGCCACCGATTAACGCCAGAGGCAGATTGATCAAGACCACAAAAGCCAGCTTCATGTTCTTAAACTCAAAGTAGAGTAGCAAGAAAATAATCAAAATAGCCAATACCGCAGTAATCAAAAGCAATTGAGAAGCTTTTGCCTCGCTTTCAAATTGTCCTCCATATTCTACACGATAGCCTTCTGGAATTTCAATATTGGTGTCTATGGTCTCCTGAATCTCGTTGACGGCACTTCTCAAGTCACGTCCCTGTACATTGGCAGCCACAACAATCTTGCGCTGCACATCTTCCCGACTTATCGTATTCGGACTGCTCACAGAAGAAATGGTGGCCAGTTGGTCAATGGTAGTTTGACCTCCATTTGGCAGGCTCACCAATGCCGTTTTGATACGTTCAATTTTGTTCCTAAAATCATCCTGATAACGCACCACCAGGTCAAAGTATTTTTGTCCTTCGTAGATCTCACCTGCTTCTTCCCCGGCAAAGGCAATGTCCACTTGCTCCATGAGGTCGCCAACCGTCATACCAAAGGCGGATAGCATCTGGCGTTTTGGCTTGATGCGAAGCTGTGGCACTTCAATCTGCTGAGCAACGGCTACATCAGCCAGTCCCTCAATAGGTTTAATACCCTCCTCAATACTTTTGCCCACCTCATAAAGACGTTGCAGGTCAGGCCCGAATATTTTGATCGCAATATTGGCGCGGGTTCCTGAGAGCATGTGATCAATCCGGTGAGCAATGGGTTGCCCCAGTGTAATATTTACACCCGGAACAATACTGAGTTTTTTTCTTACCTCTTCAAAAAACGCTTCTTTGCTTTTGTCACCGAGCGTAAATGGCACATCAATCTCAGCAGCATTAACACCCTGTGCATGTTCATCCAGTTCTGCCCGTCCCGTCCTGCGGGTAACTACATCTACCTCTGGCATTTCCAACAACTGTTGCTCTACCAGCTTGCCTACTTTATTGCTTTCTTCCAACGACATACCTGGAGGGCCAACAGCACTAATAACCAGTGATCCTTCGTTAAATTCTGGTAAAAAACTCCTGCCTAATTGGGTAAACAGGGCAATGCTTAGCAAAAAGGCAATGACCGTAACTGCTATAATGGTTTTCGGAAACTTCATGGCACCATCTAATACCATTGAGTATTGCTTTTGAAGCCATCTTTCAACCCTCGTTCCTTCGGCACTTTTGCTCAATACTTTTTCGTTCTTCAATAGGTATGAGCAAAGTACGGGTGTCACCGTAACAGCCACCACCAAAGAGGTAAGCACAGAAGTTACAAAAGCAATGCCCAGAGGTTGCAACAGGCGACCTTCCATCCCGCTCAGGAAAAACAGCGGCACAAATGATACAATGATGATCAGCGTTGCGATGATGATAGAACTCCTGATTTCTACAGAGGCATCCTTCACCACTGTTAATACAGGGAGTCGCTCGCTTTTGGGCTTTCGGACATTTTCCCGCAGACGTTTATAAACATTTTCAACATCTATAATTGCGTCATCTACCAAGGCACCAATGGCAATGGCCATTCCTCCTAAACTCATCGTATTAATAGTATAGCCCAAGAGCTTCAATACAATGATGGATACCAGTAATGATATTGGAATAGCCAACAATGAAATAAATGTGGTTCGCCAATTCATCAGGAAAATAAACAAGACAATTACCACAAAGACGGCACCTTCCAGCAGGGTTTGGTTCAGGTTGCTGATAGAGGCTTCAATGAAATCAGACTGCCTGAAAATATGACTTTTAATCTCAACACCTTCCGGCAATGTTTGTCCTAATTCAGCAATGGCTTCATCTAAACGGCCGGTCAAATCCAGTGTATTTACATCCGGTTGTTTGGAGATGGTAAGAATGACCGCAGGCGATGCATTCAGTGAACCATCACCGATCTTATCTGCCGCACCGATTTGTACAGTGGCCACATCTTTAATTTTGATGCTTTGCCCATTAACTTGTTTTACCACTGCTTCTTGCAATTCTTCCACGGCATAAGCCCGGCCACTGCCTTTAATGATATATTGGTTGCCATGCTGATTGAAAAAACCTCCTGGGGCATTTACATTGGCTTCTTTCACTTTTTCCACCAACTCACTGAGGCTTACGTTATAGTGCTTGAGCTTGTCAGGATGGGCAAATACTTGATATTGCTTATAATCTCCACCAATAACTATTACATTGGCAATTCCTCCAATCGCTTTTAACCGGGGCCTGATGGTCCAGTCAGAAAGTGTTCGCAATTCCATGGCCGACAAGCTATCTGATGTAACGCCTAATAGCATAATCTCTCCCATGATGGAAGAAATAGGAGCCATCGTGGGAGCCCCGATACCACCAGGTAGGTTTTCACGCACCATGGGTATCCGTTCACTTACAATTTGCCGGGCACGGTAAATATCCGTTCCCCAATCAAACTCTACCCAAACAATGGAAATACCTGCAGCTGACGAGGAACGGATTCTTCTCACATTGGGAGAGCCGTTTAGGGCTGTTTCTAACTGGTAAGTTACCAGCTTTTCTACTTCTTCAGACTCCAAACCATGTGCTTCCGTGAGGATAGTTACAGTTGGTGCCGTTAGGTCAGGAAAGACATCCACGTTCATCGTCCGTGCCATGTAAAGGCCTGCCACACTCAACACTACTGCACCTAATAAGACAAGGAGCCTGTTTTGAAGTGATATTGATAATATTTTATTTAACATATCATTTCCTTTTTAATGTTCATGGCCATGAGCTGGCGTTGTTCCTGACATAGCGGCCATTTTTACCTGGTAAGCTCCTTTTGTAACGACTACTTCACCGGCATTAAGACCATCCTCTACGGCTACATACTCACCATTTCTTCTGCCAATCTTTACTGGTCGCCTTTCAAAACTTTCCCCGGAAAGCTGAACGATTACCGAGTAACTTCCATAATCTTCCAAAAGGGCGTTTTCAGGGATCATCATGGATTGCTTGGGTTCACCATAGGCAATTTCTACCTCCGTAAAACTGCCTTCGGGCATAATAATTTCCTCGGTGACCTGGGCATAAATGGTAAGCATTGGCTTTGTACGTTCTACTTCCTTACCAACTGAGAGGACTGACCCTCCCGAGGCTTTAATGCTTGACCAACTATCACTGGCCTTCTGATAATAGATGTTTTGAATGTTCTGCAGATCGGAGGCATAAGATGCACTGACCTGTGTCTCCAATAATCGTGAGCGATGAGAGCCAATAGTTAATAGTTGGGCTCCCTGATTGACAAAACCTCCATTGCTTATAGAAATTGATTTCACATACCCGTCAAAAGGAGCAATGATCTGTTTTCCACCTACTGAATAGCCTGATGTTAAGGTTTCGTAATTTGATTTGGCCACCTTGTACCTGCTTTCCACTTGTTCCAGCTCGGCTTTAGGTACAATTTTGGACTCATAGAGTTGTTTTTTGCGCTCGTATTCAGCCTTAGCCTGTTCAAAATTGGCCCTGGCCTGCTCAATTTCTGTTTGCAAGTTATTAGAGGTAAGTCCTTTGCTGCTGATAGACATTAAGGATTGACCTTGCTTTATTTCGGCCCCCTCGGTCAGGTTGTCCATGGCAAAGCGTACTACGCCTGAAGCATTGGCTATAAGAGAGCGTATCGCTCCCGGAGCGGCCTTCCATACGCCTGATGTTTTAATAACATCATAGATTTCACCGGAAACTACAGGAGCAGTCTGAAAATCAATCTTCCAGGCTTGCTCTTTTAGAAAGCTAATAGCACCTCCGTCTTCCTCATTACCTCCAACAGCACTAATGGCTTCTTCCGCATCTCCAAATACCCGGATGTCTTCAATCACAACTCTATCCTGGTATGAGGGAGTAGTAATATCAAATATCAGTTGATAAATCCCCGCCTTTTTAGGTTGAAGTGACGGAGCAAAGATCCCCGGAGAAGATGGGGCTTCTACCGTATGGCGGATGCCTTTTCCATCTTTGGCCAGACTCACAGTCACACTGCCTTCCCTTACGGGTTGGTGCTCATCCAACATGGTAAAGTGGGCTGCAAAACGGCTGGTCTTATTCACGACCAAAGCCGGGAATTCCACAAACAACTCGGTTTTATCTGTCCAAAGGGTATAGTCTACAGCAGGTATCTCACTGCCTTCATTAATGTGGCCACCATCCGCATCGTGGGCATGGCCATGCTCTTCTGCGGACTGACAGGATCCTGCCAGTAACGCAATTAAAATGATTATATATCGCATTTCGATTTAGTTTTGTAATTAATGATCATGGTGTTCACTACCATCGTCATGCGAATGGGTAGAGTCCTGATCTACTGTAAACTCTTCCTGTTCGTGATGAGCTTCACTCTCATGCTGATGTCCCGATTCCTCATCATGGCCATGTGCCTCTTCGGTTTCGTGTTCATGTCCGTGCTCTTCTTTAGAAGACTTTGAGGTACATGAAATGGTAAAAAGGATCAGTAATGCGAATACTATATTTCTCGTTTTCATAAGTTTCTTTTTAATTTGTTACAATTGATATTTTAAAATTTCTGCTTTGAGCTGATGAAGCTCTTTTTCTATTTCCAGCATCTTATCATAAGCCTGTCTGTAAAATTGCAGCTCAATGTAATAGTCCATAAAGGAGATTTGCCCTAGCTGATAAGCTTCTAACAGTAGGTTTTCACTATTCAAACCTTCCAATGTGGTAGTGTACTCATCGTATTTCCGAAGCATCAGCTCATATTGATAGTATTGTTCCAGAAAAGTGGAATACATCGCTGTAGTGACAGCTTCAGTTTTAGACTGCTGGTACTGGTACCTGGCTTCTGCCGCCTTCACCTTATTTCTACCGTTCCATAAGGGAATAGATATCCCCCCATAAACACCAGAATAGTTGGACCCCATTATTCCCTGATGATTGAAACCGGCAGTGAGGTTTGGCAACAGTTTATTCTTTTCAACCTTTATTTGTTGCAAGGAAACATCCTCCTGACCGATAGAAACTACTATTTCCGGATCAGTGGCTTTTTTTTGCTGCCACAGGCTATCGGCATCGCTAAGTTTCAAGTCAGTGGCGAACACCTTTTGATCAAAGACAATTGCCTGCCCTCCATTCAACTTTTGCAGGGAAAACAACAGGTTTCTTCTTTCTGCCTCAATTTGCTCTACCTGAAACTGGTCTTGCATCCAGGCGATTTTCGCCTTATTGAGTTGCAGGATACCCACTTGCTCTTTGTCAAAAAGCTCTTGTACCTGTTCAAAAACCTGCCGTGCCTGCTCCATACGCAGTTGTACTACTTCCTTTCGTTTGGCTAACGAAATAAGCCCAATGCAGTACTTTTTAGCGGGTAGCAGTACTTCCTGTCTGATTCTGGAGTATTCCAGTTGCAATTGTTCTTCCTGCTTATCAATCCAGTTGCCGCGAGCGGCATAGACCGTGGGAAACTCAAAAGATTGAGAAACCTGAAATTCAGAATAATCACCTGTGGTATGCTCACCAAACGGCAGATAAAATGCAGAAACCTGCGGATCCGGCAGGTTGTTGCTGGATTTGTAGTCAAGCCTTTGGCTTTCCATTAGCGACTGGAAGGCCTTTAATTCTTTGTTATTTTGCTCAATTGCGCGAAGTACCTGTTCCGTCTGGTTAGTCTGAGCAAGACCAATAGCAGCATACAGGCATCCGCACAGAGCGAATACGATATGTTTTAACATGAAATAATAAATGATTTAGGTTAAACCTTAAAAACTCGGTTCGCCAAGTCTGGTAGAGCCAGATGGCAAACACAGAAAGATTAACCTAAAACGGGAGGGCCTCTGAGCGAGGGGGTTGATAAATGAAAATCAAAGTTGCCTGGTGGCTGATAGACTATGATTCTATCAGGCTCACTTTCTTTTTTAAATAAGAAAGTATGAAATAATGGCAGAGTAAAAGCCGAAAATTCCTTTACTTTAATTTGCTGCTTGGCAATATTCCTTACCTCAAAATCATTGGAATGATAGGTGTGTGCATGACTGCCCAATAGAAAATCCAAAAATCCGGAATGATCATTTGAATCTTTATTTTCTTCTTTGTCATGGTCGTAACTGTGAGCATGCGAATGATGATGCTCGGGAGCTTCAACTACATCTATAAGTTCATGTTGATGATGATTATGAGGCAAAGCCTGATGCAGCATGAGCATACTGAATATGCTCAGAAAGAAAAGGGATGATATTTTTTTGAATTGCTGCATTCAGGTGCAAAGTACGTTATTTATTGCCAGATGGCAAAATTGGTTGTGTACCCACATGGTTAGAAGATATTCGGATTTACTTCTTTTGTTAGCTCCGGGAACAGAATGTTGATCATCCAATGATTACTAAAATCATAGTCAATATTCAATGATTTGTGTTTGGCTAATTTCTTTTGAAAGCTCATTTTCTTGTCAGAACTAATGACTATATCCCAAAGGCATTTGACTTTTAATGCATTCTCAATATAGACCCAATGTTTGGGATAATATTCTATCGCATTATTGGTCAGAGCTACAAAATTTTTCATTTTAAAGCCTTGTATTTTATTGTCATGAATGGACTGCAGGGTATAGATCACTCTGTCAATATTTGTTACATCATCAATATAATAACTCCTGCCTTTTAACCTCTCATAAAATTGAATACGTAAATATTGCCGCTCTGCTTCCAACTGGCTGGTGGAGGTAGTAATTTGTCGCTCAAAAAATGCTTTGTCTGATGTGGTCAATTCATATCCGCCTTTGAATAATGATTTGACAACAATTTCTCGATAAGCATAATATTCAGATTGGAATACGTGTTGAAGTGCCGATAAACCTTCTCTATCCAGTACATTTACATCCTTCTCAATTTGACTAGCCCTTAATACAAATTGCAAAAAGTTTGGGTGTGTTTGGGATGTAATCATTTCAATGATAAAAGGCCGACCAGTATCTGCGTCATGCTTATTCTTAAATGAAAGTTTCTTGTTGAGAAGTCGTATTTGTTGCTCGTTAAAATGCACGAGCGTACTAAGCTCTTTATCAAAAAGTAAATGATCATTTTTGTAGAGATATCTCATAAAAGTTATCATATCATCAACTTCTGCCTCCGCTGTTTCTAATTCTCGTTTCCGAGTTTCTCTCTTTTGTCTTTGCTTTGTCTCCTCTGCAATCTTTTGTTGTCTAGCTACTTCCGATTTGGTATTCTTTTCAAGGTCAAAGTAGTAAGCTTTTCTTGTGTTAGGGTCAAAAGTTAGTTGTTCGAGAGTGACTGGCTTTTGTATCCATTTATGCCTAAGCTCATTTTCAGAGTTTAAAAATGGCTTTTTAAAATCGCAGAGAAGTTGTAGGGTGTCCTCCGATCGTTCGTCCAACTTGAAGAAATTTTGATGACTGTCGAGATACTTTATGTCTCTTTCGGTTTGTGTTTGCCCATGTACATTGAAATCGTCTAGAATCCAGATAAGGTAAATACCGTTTTTGGTATAAAAATTCTGGCGATCAAGAATGTATTTCAGAGGTAGTGCAGAAAGTTGAATTTCAAAAGTTATTTGATAGCCCTTATATGAGAAGTACACATCTGGTCTTCTCTTTTCATTTCCTGCAATAATAAATTTATCATCTATCTGTACAGATTCTGTATCAACATCAGGAGTTTTGAGTGCTAATGAACCGATTCTATTTTTCAGGTACTTGTGTCTCGGACTTTCCTTAGCAGCAATAATTTTGTTAATCGCCTCAAACTCCTCAGAGCTAAGGTTATTTTGCTTTAAAATACAAGGATCTGATTGTGGAGAATGTCTAAAATGTAGTCTGTCATATTTACTAGTGGTGATGAATAACTCCTGATCGCATTCCCTACAATGTATCACCTGCCTTTCCGTAATAAACTGCTTTTTTAGGGCAAAAGCTTCTTTGGTGTTAGAAAAAATTTCATCAGCATCAAGCTGTTCACCTGTTATTTTATTGAGGCCGTATTTGATAGATCGTTCATACATTTTTGTCTTTGAAAATAATCATTCAGTTTTAAAAATCACAGGTATTATCATGAGGTCAATTTCTCAATTAATCCATCTAACTGCCCTTTATACTTATCAGCATTAGTTTCTTTCAGCCTTTCTAAATTCTGCAGCTTCCATTGCACAGACGGAAAGCGTTCAAAGTCATAAATGCTCCAGTCGGGCTGAAGGCTTTGAACTGAAATCAGGAAAGCTTTATCATGCTCGGTCAATGATCCATGGATTGTTTCAATAAGTTTCTCTCTGGCTTTTTCAAAATCCTCGTAGCTGAAAGGCTCATTGCTCATTCCTTCAAATTGATTGGTCAGTGTAGTTTTTTGATCAAGAAGATTAGGATAGAGTAACTCTTCCATTGGGCGGTTGCTACTGAGAATGGCTAGAATCAACCCTTCTCTGTGCTCATGTGTGAATTCAGTATTTTCTAAAAAGTACTTCACATCAAAAAGGTCTCGGGGATGTTGACGATCTAAGGCAGCACATATCTTACCACCATAGAGTTGCCCTATACCAATGACGGGTATTTCACAAAATGCCTCAAACTCTTCCTGTGCCTTTTCGCATAATGGAAGTATTTGCGGACCGTGCAATGCTCCTCGGTTGGTTTGGTTGACTTCCAGTTTGATTTGCGCGCCTTGGTGAGCAATCAGAAGCTTTGAGGTTTCTTCAATGAGGGATATCTTGGTTTTTGGCAGGACTGTAAGAATACTTTCACTTATTCTGGAAAGGCCATCCGATATATTTCGTAATGAATCTTTTCTATCTTCAATAGGAAGATAGGTCAGGTCAATATCCACGGATAAACGTGGCATATTGCGGACAAACAAATTGATAGCCGTGCCTCCGTGTAACGCAAAGATTTCTTCTTTGGCCACCTCTGGAAGCACATTGAGTAATAAGGCTACCTGTGTGCGGTATATTTCAGAGGCCATTTTTTTCCAATTCTTGAGGTACGGTGATTTGAT
>CAZFFW010000144.1:0-14703 GCA_964518125.1 uncultured Porifericola sp. | reverse complement strand
AAAAAAGGCGCAGGGATGGTTCCGCTGCGCCTGCTGAAGTGACAATACTTTGGCAAAGCTCTAAGCTTTGCCAAAGTTGGTGACGAGGATCAATATGGAGGCTTGAAGATCTTCTTCAGCTTCTTCTGCGCCTCTTCTTTGATCTCTTCTTTGGTTTCCTGCACTTCTTCTTTTACCTGCTCTTTGGCCTTATCGGCTTCTGCCTTGGCTTTGGCTTCTGCCTCTTGTTTCAGCCTGTCAGCCTCAGCTTTGGCTTTGGCCTCTGCTTCGGCTTTCTGCTTGTTGAGCTCGGCCTGCAGTTCCTGCTTCTCCTGCTCTACCTTGGCAGCTACCGCTGCTTTGGCCGACTGAGAGGTGCTTTCTCCTGCCTCAGCACCGGCCAGGCTGACTTTGGGGTCATCGTAAGTACCACCAATTCTCAGGTTCAGCATGATGTTGGAAGATACAGCACCATTGACGCCCGTCAGGTTGGCGATGGCATTGTTTACCGCAGAGCCTACTGCTCCGGCCGGGACGTTCATCTTAGCGATGTAGTCAATGCTGCCGTCTATGCCATTGCTACCTGCCAGGGTGGTTTTGAAGTTGCCGACGTTAACATCAAAAGGCTCTACGAACACCCTTCCGCTCTTGATCTCGGCACGGATGGTCACATCATTGAGCGTGATGCTGTTGGTATTATTAAGCTTGGAAACTGCGGTAATGGCAGAAACCAGTTTAGAATCCTGTACCGCAGCATCGTCTACGGCTACAATACCTTTACCATCCAGGGTACTCATGTCCGGACTCATGTCGGACATGAGTAGGCCAGCCATGCGGAAGGTAGTTGAGAAAGTTCCCTCCATATTTTTGGCGATAGGTGCCAGAGCCTGTACGGTATTGAAGTTCGCGTAAGCCTTGCTGATCGCCAGGTCGGCAATATCCAGGTTGAAATCAAACATAGGCTTCTGCAGGTCGCGGGGATCGTAAGCACCGCTCATGGCGAACTGTCCACCCAGGGTGTTGAAGTCCAGTTGATCCATACGCACCACGCCATCGCGTACGATGAGCGTACCTTTGAAGTTGTTGAGCGTCAGGTCATCATAAATTACTTCGGCAATATTG
Source organism: uncultured Porifericola sp. (assembly GCA_964518125.1). Lineage (GTDB taxonomy): Bacteria > Bacteroidota > Bacteroidia > Cytophagales > Cyclobacteriaceae > Catalinimonas. The sequence continues at coordinate 13,602 of CAZFFW010000144.1, read as the reverse complement.
GAATTAAAGACAAAATCAATATCGCGGGGGATTTCTACTACCTCCAGCGGAGCAGCGGCAGTATCCTCTTCTACAGGCTCGCTGTCTTCCGTCATAAATTCGTTCAGGTTCATCTTGCCCGACTTTAGCGCCAACTCACCCCGCAGGGTCTGGTTTTCTCCAAAGATGTAACCGATGTAGTTGGCAATAGAACCGTTCATTCTCAGGTCGGTGCTACCCGCTGCGCCATCAAAGTTGCTAAGGGTAATGCTGCGGGGGTCAAAAGTGCCCTGCGCATTGTCAATGGTAAAGCCCTGTGGGAAGTCCTCACCTACGTAGCTGAAATCCTGCACTTCCATGCTGCCCGAAGTTTGTAAAGCCTGGTAGTTCTCAGCTTCCACATCCGACATTTTGCCCTGGGAAGCAAGCTCTGCGCGGATCAAACCGGCCAGTTCCATACCTTCCAGCGGATAAATCTGGGTAAGCTGCGCCAGGTCAAGCGCACCATTGACATTCACATCCCAGGTATAATCTTCCAGGTTGGTCAGCACCATATTGGCGGAGAAAGGCTCACCAGCCAGTTGCATGTCAAAGTCATTCAGGCGTACCACGGTCTGGGCCAGTTGTCCGGTTTCGTTGACTACGGAGGAGGCAAAGTTGATATTCTCCAGCGGAGGGTAGTCACCGGACTTCACGTAGCCATTCTGCATATTCATCGCCAGGTTGACCTGCGGAATCTGGTTGGTGGTACTGTCATAAGTACCTTTGGCCACCAGGTTCATGTCAAATGTACCTTTCATGCTAAGGCTGTCCATGGGGAACATGCGGTTGAGTTCGTCCAGGTCAAGCTTTGCTGTGGCATTTGCTTCCAGGTAAGGCTTATCCAGGCCACGCATCAGGAAGCTGGCGTCAATGGGGTTGTTACCCATCTGCGCATGAAAAGTCTCCAGGTTAACAACCGTATTGTCCAGATTACCATCTTCGCCGGTTTCTACCAGCAGGTCCACATCTATGTTGCTCACCGCGGTAGGCAGGTCGGGGTATTGGAACATGGAGTTAGACGTAGCCAGCTGCATTTTGAAAGCCGGCATAGAGGTTTCGTTGTAAGTACCGCGGATGTAGCCGCTGAAATCAACGGTTCCTTCTGCCTTCAGCCCATCAAAATCAGACTGGTAAGCACCGGGTACTAATGAAAAGAGGCTTTTGAAGGTATTGTCCTTGGCGGTATAGTTGATGTCCATCACCATATCCTCGCCGGGCATGGCAAAGAAACCGTCGAAGCCCATCCCGAAGTCATTCACCTTGACGGTATTGTCTTTAAAGGCAAATTTCATTTCTGCCAGATCCATAAGCATGGTGACATCAGCATTTACCAGTTTGTTGGTCATATACTCTACCCCGTCGTAGTTGACGGTCAGGCGCTCAATATTGGTGAGCGTTTCCATGTCAAACACATCCAGCGTAAAGTCGCCGCTGCCGCTATGGTTCATGTTCTCCATCACCATCAGCATGGGCAGCGTCAGGTCTTCGTAGATGATGTTGGCGTTGGTGATTTCCCAGTGGTCGATACCAATGGAGAACTCAGAAGCAGCGGTATCAGCCGGAGCCGCTTCCTCTTCAGAAGCTACCGCAATATCGTAGTTGGCACTACCGTCTTCTTTTACATAAATGAATAGATTGGCACGGTCGAGCTTGAGCTCGCTCAGGCGAGGCTGATCCTCAAAAAGTACACTCTTCAGGTTGACCACCAGCTCAAAGCTTCCTACCGAAACCAGGGTATCACCCTCAAAAGGCGCCCGGTTGGCAATCCCGAAATCGTCCATGGAGACGGTCACATTAGGGAAGTTGCTGAGCAGGGAAAGGTCAAAAGTGCTGATATCGTAGTAGACATCCGCATTGAGGTTCTCGGCCAGGGCTTTGTCTACCATGGCCTGTATGTCGTCTTTGTAAATGACTGGGATAATGATGGCTGCCAAAAGCACCAAAGCCACCACGCTAGCCAGTACAATCAATAATTTTTTCATTGTTTTCAGTGTTAAAAATCTTTGGGTGAAGTTAGGCAGATGCCTGTTTAGCTGTTATTGACATCTGGTTCATACCTCACTATGTAAGAAAGCCTATAGAATTCATTAAACACTCCATAACGCAGAGGGGTCTAAAAAAATTGGTATAAAAATCAGTCTTTTACATAGATTAACGGTCAATACGTATTGAAGTTAGTTTGTTTTTCTGCATACCAGGATTGTTTTTTTCCAGAATAGAAAAGTAAGAAATTGCTCTCCCGGAACTTTCATTTTCCAGCTTTGAAAAGGATAAAAAAAAGCCCCACCAGGATGGCAGGGCTTTGACTGTTAAATCAGTCAGGAACACCTTTATTCATTACCGCCACTTTCTTCAAGCGGCTCCGGGCTTTCTACGGCATCGCCTTCTATCACACCGTTTTGTACCAGGGTCATCTCTTCAATCAGATGGCCGGCGCCGGCAAATTTGTCAATGATGAAGAGGGTGTAGCGAATGTCTACATTGATACAGCGCTGCAGTTTGTCCTCAAAGGCAATATCGCCACTCATGGCCTCCCAGTTGCCATCAAAGGCCGTACCGATGAGGTAGCCTTTGCCGTTGATGACGGGGCTGCCCGAGTTGCCACCGGTGATGTCATTATTTGAGATAAAGTTGACCGGCATGGTATTATCATCCAGCGCGTACTGACCATAATTCTTTTCCTCGTACAATTCTACCAGCTTATCCGGCACCTGAAATTCAGCATCATCGGGATCTTTTTTCTCCATCACACCTTCCAGGGTGGTATAGTACTGGTAAAGTACCCCATCCCGGGGTTCATAAGGCTGAACGGTACCAAAAGTCAGGCGCATGGTAGAGTTGGCATCGGGATAATAATTCTTGTCAGGATTCATCTCCCGCAGGCCGTGGACGAAAAGGCGATTGTTATTCTCCAGGTCTCCGTAGGCCTGTCGGAGGGAGGGGGCAAGTTTACCGTAGTAGTTATTCATAAAAGACTGCATGGCGGTATAAGCTGGGTCGGCCTGCAGTACTTTGAGCTTAGGATCATCCAGAAAGCCCATCAGGCGGTCGTAGTTGGTGAAGACGGACTCTTGGTACAGAACCTCGGCCCAGCGATCAAAATCGCCTTTATATTTTTTCTCTACCCGCTTGAAAATATCCGGTTGCTGGTCTTCAGGTGCATTTTCGTGGTACATCTCCAGAAGAGCCGCAAACACTTTCTGGTCGGTCGGTGCATTGTAGTCTTCGTAAAACGCTTCTGCATCCTCCTGCAGGGAAGCAGTGAGAGCGTCAATTTTTGCCTGAGCGGCTTCGGTTTCAGTATCCTGCTGCAGCAGCTTTTCCAGAGCAGCAAAGCGATAGGCAAAAGGTAATATTTCAGTACCATACACCGCTTCTGTCAGGTAAATGTAAGAGGTCTGATAATTACGCAGGGTCTTGTAAGCGGTCTGTATATTCTGCAGCACCGTATCGTAGGCAGCTCGCTCCTCCGGCATTTCTTCTACCCAGTCAGTAAACATCTGCTCCAGTTCCTGTTTCTCCTCCACAATGTTGAGGTTCTTCAGTCCCTGGCTCTGCCCGATGAAGTACTTCCAGTAGTTACTCACCCGGGCGTACTTGGAAGCATACTTGATCCTGATCTGCGGGTCGCCTTCCATATCGCCTTTGATGATCTTGAGGCGACGGTCGCGGATGTCCACACGGGTAGGATTATTAATGTCCAGCTGCATTTCTACGCCATAAGAGGTGAGAAAACGATCGGTGCTGCCGGGAAAGCCGAAGACCATAGAAAAATCGCCCTCCTGCACCCCGTCCAGCGATACCGGCAGGTGGTGGCGGGGCTCCAGCGGTACATTATCTTCTGAATACTCGGCTGGAGAACCATCGGGCGCAGCATACACACGGAAAAGCGCGAAGTCGCCGGTTTGGCGGGGCCACATCCAGTTGTCGGTATCGCCCCCGAATTTGCCAATGGACTCCGGCGGAATGCCCACCAGCCGTACGTCATTGAAAACCTCGTACAGGAAGAGGTAAAATTCGTTACCGGAATAAAAAGATTTTACCGAAGCCTCGTAGCCGGTTTCGGCCTGCGCATCTTCGGCGATCTGATTACTCAGCTCCGCAATGATAGACTGACGCTGCTGGGAGGTCATATCGCCGCTCAGCACCTCCTGGAAGCGGTTGGTCACATCTTCCATGCTGATCAGGAAACTTACCCGGTAATCTTCTACACGCATTTCCTCCTCCTGCGACATGGCCCAGAAGCCGTCGCTCAGGTAGTCGTTTTCTACCGAACTGAGGGCCTGCACCACACCGTAGGCGCAGTGGTGGTTGGTCAGCATCAGGCCCTGAGGCGAGATGATCTCGCCGGTACAGCTGCCACCGTTAATCGCTACGATAGCATCCTTGATGCTGGAATTGTTGATGTCATAAATTTCCTCGGGGCTTAGCTCCAGGCCGAGTTCTTTCATCTGCTCGTAGAGCATGAGCTGTTTGATCTGGGAAGGCAGCCACATGCCTTCGTCTGCGGTAATGCTTACAGACAGGCAGAAAATGATGGCCAGGCTCAGGATTAGTTTTCGCATGATATCGAAGTTTTGATGTTTGCTGATCGGGTTGCTTTAGAAAATAAAAATCAGGTTTCTGAAAAAGTAAAGCTGTTGTTCAGCCTAAAAAGGTCTTGACCTTATCAATATTACAAAATAAAGCGGCAAAGGTTAAAAAAGGGCATAAAAAAACCGTGAGCCAAAACTTCGGCCCACGGTAAAAATCAATGTCTACTTTAAAGTTCTAAGGATGCCCGGCCGCCCAGGGGATCAGGCGCGACTGGTAATAATTGATATCCATGGCTTTCAGGTACTCAGAATGCGCTGCCAGCCGCTGCCGGTATTCCTCCCAACTGCGGGCTTCCGGTGCAGTCCAGCCAATTTCAGCATAGCCGACCACCCGGGGAAATACCATATACTCCAGGTCTTCCGGATTGGTGATGGTTTCTGTCCAGAGCGGTGCTTCTATGCCGATGATATCTTCCCGGCTGACACCCTGGGCAACTTCAGCAGGATCCCAGAGGTAGGCGCTGTCCACCTCAATATAGGCGGCCCAGTGCAGGCCCAGTGCGGTAGTTGAGTCATACTGCATGTCCATGTAAGCGCGTACGGCTGGTGACATCAGCACCTTGGCGCCTTGCGCTACCGCTTTCTGCGCATTCTCCACATCGGCCCAGTGCTGTACTACCGAACCCTCGACCAGGTCGGCATTAGCAATTTCGTCCCAGCCCATTACCTGTTTGCCGTGTGAACGCACAATCTCCTGCGCCCGGTTGATAAATTTGATATAGTCATCCTCCGGGGTCACATGAGACTCGTCGCCGCCAATATGGAAGTAAGGGCCGGGCGTAAGTGCGGAAATTTCACGTACCACATCATCCACAAACTGGTAAGTGATTTCTTTATCCACACAGAGGGTGCTGAAGCCCACCTCTATGCCGGTATACAGGTCGGGTGCTTCGCCACTGCAGTTCAGTTCCGGGTAAGAAGCCAGGGCGGCATTGGTATGCCCGGGCATATCAATTTCCGGTACGATGGTGATGTGCCGCTCCTGTGCGTATTTTACGATATCCGCATATTCTTCCTGCGTAAAAAAACCTCCCTCGCCACCGCCTACAGCAGTACTACCGCCGATATTGGTCAGCTCCGGCCAGGACTTGATCTCTATGCGCCAGCCCTGATCGTCGGACAGGTGCAGGTGCAGGTGGTTAAATTTATAGTAGGCGATCTGGTCAATATAGTCTTTGACCTCCTGCGGGCTGAAGAAATGGCGGGCTACATCCAGCATCACGCCCCGGTAAGCATACTCAGGATAATCGCGGATGGTGCCGGTGGCAAGGTGCCAGGGTCCTTCCTGTTGCGTTTTTGCCTCTACACCGGCAGGTAACAGCTGGCGCAGCGTCTGAATGCCCCGGAAGACACCTGCTGCAGTATTGGCTTTCAGCATTGCACTTTCTTCGGTAATTTCTAAGAGATACCCTTCATCTCCCAGCTGATCGTTACCGGCTGAGGTGGTAAGAAAAATATGTCCGGCTTCCGGTGCTTCTGCGGTGCTGATCACCTGTACATCCAGCCCGGTGGAAGGATTGAGCTTGTCGGCCAGGTACTGCGCGGCGGTCATGAGTTCTTCCGAGTCTCCCTGTACGTAAATATTCGTATTTTCGTCAAGGACAAAGGCTTTGTTGGTAGCACTGACAGAAACCGGCTTGGGAATAATCACTTCCTCCACCAGGTTGGTACTGATAGATTCTTGACTGGGGGATTCGCAGGCGAAGTTGAGCAGGAAAATCGTGGCTAAGATCAGTGTACAGAATGTTTTCATGAGGTTTTTCAAGGCTGCATATTTTTGATGAAGGCACGAATTTAATAACTATTTTGGTTCAGTTGGGAAGATTCTGGTCCTTTCGTGTTGCTTCAGTGTTGAAATTGAATAATATCATTTATTTTTGCGCTTATGAGCAAACAGGGAGATATTGCCGTAGCAGAGGAGAAAGATCATAAAAGAGTCGCATTCCTTGAGAGCAGAAAGAGGCTTTTTTTTATTTTAAAATTATTCCTGCTCGGAGGTTTATTGTATGTTAACTTCACGTTCGGAGATATCCTTAAAGAAGAAGAGGGAAATTTTTTTGCTAACGTACTGCGTGCGGTCATCTTTTTTCTGACAACTCACGTGCTGGTTTCCCTGGTCAGGATCGTGATCGTCTATTTTTATGTACTCCGAAAAAACCTGAAAGAAAGAGAGGAAGATAATGTAGTACTGGCGATCAACCGTATTGCCACGCTGGTTTCCGCAGCCGCATTTATCGCAGCCGCATTTCTGCTGTTTGACCTTGACTGGCAGACCTTTTTTACTTCCTTTTCCTTAGTTGCGGTTGCTTCAGTCATTCTGACCAAAGACTATATCTCCAATACAGTGAACGGGATGATCTTCATGGTGACCGACCGCTTCGTGCTGGGAGATTTCATAAAAGTTGGCAATCATGAAGGGAAAATCATCAATATTACTTTGAGTAGCGTGCATCTGCGTACCGAAGAAGGAGATTTTGTGGCAATTCCTAATAATACGGTCTATGCTACAGATATCGTCAATTACAGCCGCAGAGAAAGTGGGCTGGTTTCAGTAGCGTTTGATGTAAAACCTGAACTTCTTAAAGATACCGCCACGCTGATGGATGAATTGATCAGTAATACCCAGGAATATGACAGACTGATCAAGAAAAACAGCTATGAATTTATGGTGCATAATTTTTCCACCGATAAAGTGCATATCAGCTTTCGGTTTGAACTCAAAAAACCCGATCCTGAAAAAGAGCGCGAACTCAAATGGTACACCCTCCGCAAAGCCTCGCAGGTAGTGGCTAAGCTGTCATAGGCCTGCCGCAGATGGCGCGGAAAAGCGCGCTTTTGTAATATGCCCATTCAGTTTGTATGTTTAGACAATTTAACGATCTGAAACTACAAACAAGCTGCAGGATGTTCCGTAATTCGTTCCACACACTAATCATCTGTCTACTGTCAGTACTTATTTTTATTTCCTGCACCAGCAGCTCCGAAAGTACGCAGGCTGTGCAGCAAAAACAGGACAGGCCCAATATCATCCTTATCATGACCGACGACCAGGGCTGGGGCGACCTGAGCCTGAACGGTAACCCCAACCTGAGCACACCTAATATTGACCAGCTGGCGGCGAATGGCGTCTCTTTTGACCGCTTTTACGTGCAGCCGGTCTGCTCCCCTACCCGGGCCGAACTGCTGACCGGCCGGTACTACTCTCGCGGTGGCGTGTATTCCACCTCTGCCGGAGGTGAGCGCCTGGACCTGGACGAAACCACCTTTGCCGAGCACTTCCAGCAAGCCGGTTACCAAACCGCCTGCTACGGCAAATGGCATAATGGCATGCAATACCCCTACCATCCCAACGGCCGGGGATTTGACGATTTCTACGGATTTGCCTCCGGGCACTGGGGCTATTATTTTAGTCCGATGCTGGAGCGAAACGGGCAGATCGTGCAGGGGGACGGCTATATCATTGATGACCTGACGAATAAAGGCATTGAATTTATCCGCAATAACCAGGACCAGCCCTTTCTGCTTTATCTCCCTTTTAACACCCCGCATAGCCCCATGCAGGTGCCTGACGAGTACTGGAACCGCATGAAAGACAAGCCGCTTGACTCACTGCACCGCGATCCGGAGAAAGAAGAAATGGACTTTACCCGCGCAGCCCTGGCGATGTGCGAAAATATTGACTGGAATGTGGGTCGCATTACGCGAACGCTGGAAGAATTGGACCTGGAAGAGAATACCATCGTCATTTATCTGACTGACAACGGGCCTAACTCCTGGCGCTGGAACGGTAACATGAAAGGCCGCAAAGGCTCCACCGACGAAGGAGGTGTCCGCTCACCCCTGCTTATACAGTGGAAAAGGACTCTGGAAGCTGGTAAAAAAGTGGATGAAATCGCTGCCGTGACAGACCTTTTCCCTACCCTGACCGACCTGGCCAATGTGCCGGTGGAACAGGAAAAACCGCTGGATGGCCGTAGCCTGAAGCCCCTGCTGATGGGAGAAGCTACTGAGTGGCCCGACCGCCTGCTGTTCAGCCACTGGGGAAAGCGTAGCAGCGTGCGTTCCCAGCAGTTCCGCCTGGACCATGAGGGACAACTGTTTGATATGCCTGCGGACCCGGGACAATACCGGGATGTAGCCGAGCAGCACCCTGAAGTAGTAGCCCGTCTGACGGCTGCTAAAGAGGCTTTTGAGCAGGATGCATTAGCAGAACTACCAACCGAAGACACGCGTCCCTTCATTGTCGGGCATCCTGACTATCCTTACTACCAGATTCCTGCCCGGGATGGCATTTCCTACGGAAGTATACAGCGTTCCAGCATCTGGCCTAACTGCTCTTTCTTTAAAAACTGGACCAGTACAGAGGACAGCATCAGCTGGGAAATAGAAGTACCTGAAGCCGGTGATTATGAAGTAGAAGTTTACTACACTTGCCGACCCGAGGACGTAGGCACCAAACTACAGCTAAGCTTCCTGGGCGAAAACCATAGCTTTCTGGTTACGGAAGCCCACGACCCGCCTATGAAAGGTAAGGAGGAAAACCGTGTACCAAGGGATGAGTCGTGGGTCAAAGATTTTAAGCCGCTGAATACCGGCGTTATGAGACTCCCTATCGGCAAAGGTACGCTGACGCTCAAAGCCCTGGAAATTCCCGGCAAAGAAGCCATTGACTTTCGGTTGATGATGCTGAAGCGGGTAGGAGTATAGGGCTTAGTCCTCCTCATACTGAAAAATGTCTTCTATTGCCCGATTGAAGTAGCGGGCGAGTTTGAACGCCAGGGGCAGGCTGGGATCAAATTTTCCTTTTTCAATAGCGATCAGCGTCTGCCGGGAAACTTCCAGGGCATCTGCCAGCTGGGCCTGGGTAAGGTTGTGCTCCGCGCGCAGGATTTTCAGACGGTTCTCCATTACTGATACATACGGTTACCAATAATAACAGCTGCCAGATAGGTAAGCGAAACAGCGATTACCAGCACACTGATCTCAGCATCGCCGGCGATCAGGTTAGTTGTGTCCAACATAGAGTAACTGAGTCCGCCCACAACACCGACGCTCAGCGCGATACCCATGGCGTTCAGTTGAATCCTTTGCTGTAACTCATCAAGCCCTCTCAGGTGGCGTATGTTGGCAAATATCATCCCTATGCCCGCACCAAGATTAATAACAAAGGCGATCAGGGTCAGGAACTGACTACCAGGCCACAAGCTAATAGGGCCAAAGGTGGCAATGGCCATAGTCAGTACCCAGGCAAGGGTCCAGTAGGCCAGGTGTCGCGTATTTTTTCTGCTGCGGCTGGTCCAGGTATTGTTTTGTGTTTCCATTTTGTCAAATAAAGTTAACATAAAGTAAAGTTTGTTTTACAATTGTAAGCAGAAAAATGATGTTTGTCAAGTATACTTTACATTAAGAAGTATTTTTTTTAACAGATGTGTCAGTTGGAATGTCCTGAACAGGGCCGATAAGCGATTAAAAACCATCTTAACCTGCTTTTTTTCAATTACTTAGCCCAATTATTTACGCTTTACCGCTAATTCTCAAAACTTTATTAAATAATAGTTCCGTTAAATCGAACCTATTGCGCTATTTTTGCGCTTTCATAGCAAATCAATAAACAAACTCATGCAGAGCATCAGAAATGTGGCGATTATCGCGCACGTTGACCATGGTAAAACCACGCTGGTTGATAAGATCATCCATGCGTCCAAAGTATTGAGAGAGAATCAGGAAACTGGAGAACTCATATTAGATAACAACGACCTGGAGCGGGAACGTGGAATCACCATCGTTTCCAAAAACGTTTCCGTTCGTTACCAGGATGTTAAAATTAACATTATTGATACCCCAGGTCACGCCGACTTTGGTGGTGAGGTAGAGCGGGTGCTTAAGATGGCCGATGGCGTACTGCTGCTGGTAGACGCCTTTGAAGGCCCCATGCCGCAGACCCGTTTTGTACTGGGCAAAGCCCTCTCACTGGGCCTCAAGCCTATTGTAGTGGTCAACAAAGTAGACAAAGAAAACTGCCGTCCCGACGAGGTACACGAGCAGGTATTTGACCTCATGTTCAACCTGGACGCTACCGAAGAGCAGCTGGACTTCGTGACCATGTACGGCTCCTCCAAGCATGGATGGATGTCAGACGACTGGAAGAAGCCTACTGATAACATCCTGCCCCTGCTGGATGCTATCGTGGCCCATGTGCCCGAAGCGCCCCGTCGCGAAGGCGTACCTCAGCTACAGATAACTTCTCTTGACTATTCTGCCTTTGTGGGTCGTATCGCCATTGGCCGTGTGTTCCAGGGTGTGCTCAAAGAAGGCGCTACGGTGGGCCTCTGCAAAAGAGACGGTAGTGTGAAGAAAAACCGTATCAAAGAACTGCAGTCTTTTGAAGGCCTGGGAAGAGTAAAAGTATCAGAAGTACAAAGCGGAGATATCTGCGCCATTATAGGCCTTGAGAATTTTGAGATCGGTGACACCGTTACAGATTTTGAAAACCCTCAGCCCCTGACCCGTATTTCGATAGATGAGCCTACTATGAGTATGCTCTTTACGATCAACAATTCACCTTTCTACGGTAAAGAAGGTAAGTACGTCACCTCACGCCACCTGCGCGACAGGCTTTTCAAGGAGACCGAAAAGAATCTGGCCCTCAGGATACAAGAGACCACCAGCGAGGATAAATTCCTGGTTTACGGAAGAGGAATCCTGCACTTGTCAGTACTGATAGAAACCATGCGCCGCGAAGGCTACGAACTGCAGGTGGGTCAGCCGCAGGTACTTTTCAAAGAAATTGACGGTGTCCGTCATGAGCCTATTGAGCACATGGTAGTTGATGTACCCGCTGAATCTGCCGGTAAGGTAATAGAACTGGCTACCCAGCGTAAAGGTGAGCTAACTATTATGGAATCTCGCGGCGATATGCAGCACCTGGAGTTTGACATTCCCGCTCGCGGCCTGATCGGTCTGCGCAGCAATATGCTGACTGCTACCGCCGGTGAAGCCGTGATGAACCACCGCTTCAAGTCTTATGAGGCCTACAAAGGTGCAATCCAGGGCCGTATCAACGGTTCGCTGATCTCCATGGAAACCGGCGTAGGTACAGGTTATGCCATAGATAAATTGCAGGACAGAGGCGTATTCTTCGTGGATCCGGGTGAAGATATCTACGAAGGACAGGTGATCGGTGAGCATAGCCGCAGCAACGACCTGGTGGTGAACATCATGAAAGGTAAAAAGCTGACCAACATGCGTGCTTCCGGCTCTGACGACAACGTGAAGATTGCTCCCAAGCAGACTTTCTCACTGGAAGAAGCCCTGGAATACATCCAGAAGGATGAATACCTGGAAGTGACGCCCAAGAGCATCCGTATGCGTAAGATTTACCTCAACGAAAATGAGCGTAAACGCAACGCAGCCAAGATAGAGGCGCAATAGATTTGTAAATTGTAAGATTACAGATTGGAAAATTAAAAATTGGCGCTGCTCAGTTTAAATTCCAGTTGCCCTGCTCCTGTGGGGTGACAACCTTCCGGAGGGCATCCTGCCCGACTTCAGGCATTTTCAAAATGGCGCTGCTCACTTCGGTGGGCAGCGCTTTTTTTAACCTTATTGTTAATTACCGATTCATTTTGACTCTTAAAGAAGGCTACTTTAGAGCATACAAAATATAAGTGGACTACTCATAAATTGGTTGTGAATGCAAGTAAACTCATTAGCAATTTTCTCTACCGTACACTTTTAACTAGGGAAAAATATCGGTAGAAAATCTTGGTTAAAAGAGCTAAAAATATAAGATCAGTTGATAAAAAGCGCCAACTTAAATCAACTGATCTCTATGAACGATAAAAATATCGCCACAGCAAGGTACGGGAATTTATGATGAAAATCTATGGTAAAGACCTCAAGGGCAACCCTCTCAGACGGATGAACACGCTAATTTGCATGGTTTCAGGCATTTTGGGCAATTCTTCTGTCCAGTTACCTGAAATGGCTTCAGGTGTGCACAAGCAGGTCAAAACCGAAAGTAAGATCAAGCAGTTCAAGCGTTTCTTGTTGAACGAGTTTACTGACTATGAGACCTGTTATTTACCATTTATTGGGCCTTTGCTTGAAAAAATGAGTCAAAGAGGAGAACTAATCTTTGCCATAGATGGCTCTACCTGTGGACGAGGATGTATGGTGTTGATGATCAGCTTGGTGTACAAGAAACGCGCAATCCCCATTATCTGGCTTACTAAAAGAGCCAAAAAGGGGCATCTACCTGAAGAAATGCACTGTCAATTGATAAAAGGCTTGATAAAAATAGTACCTCTTGGTTGCCGTAAGGTCTTGCTTGGGGATGGTGAATTTGATGGAATAGGTCTTCAAAAGCTTCTGAATGATATTGGCTGGGAGTACGTTTTAAGGACACGAAAAGATTTGCTGGCAGCAGAAAACGACGATGTTTTTCGGCTCAGAACGGTAGGTACTGGACGGCAGCATCATTTCTTTATCCCTGATCTAAAGGTCACCCAACAGGGCTACGGACCAGTCAACTTGCTTATATGGCATGGCAAGAGGTACAAGGATGCCTTATACTTGCTGTCAAATATGGATTTTGCCCAGCAGATCAGTGGATACTACAAAAAGCGGTTTACCATTGAGACACTGTTCTCCGATCAAAAAACAAAGGGGTTTCAATTGCACCGAAGCAAAATAAGTGACCCGCTAAGGTTAGCAAAATTGCTGATAGCTGCTTGTTTGACATATATCTTCCTACTGTTAGTTGCACTTCAAGGACAGCTGAAGAATTTGACACGGCAAGTACATAGGAGTGAAAGATGTGATCTAAGCCTATTTACGCTAGGAAAAAGACTACTGGAGTACTTAATTGACCAAAGAATCTGGTATGATTTGTCCTACAACTTATTCATTCAAAAAAGTGTACGGTAGCAAATTTTTTTTTGCTGGCATGCAACCAATCAGGTGAATCCCTCATCTTTTGGGTATC
>CAZFFW010000143.1:0-14839 GCA_964518125.1 uncultured Porifericola sp. | reverse complement strand
ACAAGGTAACCTGGCGCAGCTTCCAGAAACCTGCATCGTATACGAAAGGCTCCTGAATGCGCAGCGAACGTACAGTTTCATAATAAGCCTGTACCGGCGTCTGTACAGTGTTGGTTTCCCCATTAGGATTGACGCCCTCTCCTACCACAAATCCCTGCTCACGGCCAACCAGGGTTTCTTTGTGCAGCCCATGACGCCATGCATTAAAGTTGGTGCCGGAGATCAGCTTATGCCCCAGTTTAAAGTCCACCAGTGCGGAGAAGCTGAAGTTTTTGTAGCGAACGCTGTTCATGATACCACCTACCCAAAGCGGGATAGCACTACCGTAAGGAATCTGCAGGTCGGTGCGGAGCGGACGACCACTGTTGGGATCAAAAACCTGACGACCCTGGGCATCACGCAGGTAACCGAAACCGTAGAGTTGTCCCAGCCGCTGCCCCTCTACCTGGCGTAATTCACCATCAAACTGACCACCACCTACGACTATCTGCGCCTCGTTGTCATCAATTTCGTCCAGCTTGAGCACTTCAGAATCATTGTAGGATCCGTTGAAGCTGATATCCCAGCGAAAATTGGAAGTCTGAACCGCAGTAGCGGTGAGGAGTATTTCAAAGCCCTGGTTGATACTCTCTCCTACGTTGATTAACTGGCTGGTGTAGCCAGAAGCATCCGACACCTGGGCGGCCAGGATCTGGTCCGTAGTCAGCTTGCTATAGTAGGTGAAGTCCAGGCCGAAGCGATTATCCAGAAATTTCATTTCCAGACCGGCTTCCCACTCCGAAACCCGCATAGGGCGCAGATTTGGATTGGGTACCGTACCGGAATTGATGATACCTACCGGCTGCCGCTGTCCGGCCGGATTGGGGAAGAGGTTATTGGATACGGCATAAAACAGGTTGTCCGCATAAGGGGCTACGTCGGTATCGCTACCCACTTCGGCATAGCCCGCCCTTACTTTACCGAAAGAAATCCAGTTGGGAAAATTGGTAAAGGCCTGAGAGAACACAAAGCTACCGGTGACCGAAGGATAGAGAATACTACGGTTGGCTGGGGAAAGGGTGGAAAACCAGTCATTACGGGCAGTCGCATTCAGGAAAAGATAGCCATTGTAGGACAGTTCCGCCATACCGTAGAGTGAGTTCACCTGTCGCTCGGAAATTTCATAAATCGGGTCTTTGACACGACCATTCATCACAGTATACAGGTCCCTGACCACAAAGTCATCTACCACTACGTTGTTGCGGTCCATGCGGCGGTACATTTGGTTACCCCCGAAAGTCAGGTCCACACCAAACTTACCAAATTCGCGGTTGGCACCGATCAGGAAGTCGGCATTGATCTCACGAAAACGTCGCGAATCCTGCACATACTGTCCGTTTACGAAGCCTTCCGGAGCATTGCCCAGTGGCGCAGAACCGGTTGGGAAGTTATAGTCCTGGTCGCGGGCGTAGAAATCCTGTCCGACCCTGCCCTGCAGGTACAGCCAGTCGGTGAAATTGTAGCGGGCGGTGATGTTACCGAAAACCCGGTCGCGGTCCACATTGTCAAATTTCTCAAAAGTAGCCCAGTAAGGATTGGTACGGTTACGGAAACGGGAGTAAATGGACTCATTTCCGTTGGCATCCTTCATGTTCTCCCGCAGCAGGTCCAGCGGCATAGAGTTGGCCAGCGAGTAAATGGTGGTAGGCGTACTCATATCCTGTTCAGCGATCTGAGGAGGGTTGTTGATATCCTCACGCGAGTAGTTGACATTTCCTGTCACCGTCAGTTTTTTGGCAATCTCCTGCGTAAAGCCCAGGTTGATCGTACGCCGGTTGTAGTCTGAATTTGGTACAATGGAGGTATTGTCCAGGTTGGAGAGGGATAGACTAAAGCCTCCGTACTCACCGCCCGAAGATAAAGTAACAGTATTGGTGAAGGTACTACCTGTACGGTAAAACTCTCCTACATGGGACGGCTGAGCCACATATGGTACTTCAATACCGTCAAACAACACCTGGGTCATACCCGGCTGGAAGCGTTCACCGAAGCTCCACACTCCTGAGGTAGGGTTGGGGGTGGTGGGTCTTACGCCGTTTTCTCCCTGACCATATTCGTACTGGTAGTCGGTAAAGTCCAGGGGCATGTCGGCAGTGAAATTGGTATTGTATTCAACGCCTATACCCTGGCCTTTGCCTCTTGTCCTGGTGGTGATCATGATCACACCATCCTTGGCGCGCGCGCCATAGAGCGCGGAAGCTGCCGCGCCTCTCAGTACGGTCATGGACTCAATGTCGTCAGGGTTGATACTGGCAAGCCCATCGCCACCATCCGAGGTACGGCTACGGCCCCGGTCGGTATTGGCAGCGTCAGAACCGCGGTTTCCGGAAGTAGCGCCAAAGTTGGAATTATCAATCGGCACACCATTAACTACCAGCAGCGGCTGGTTCTGTCCGCCAAAGGATGACTGACCACGGATACGGATCTTGCTGGTTCCGGCAGGTCCGGTTCCCAGAGAGGTAATGTTCACACCGGGGATTTTTCCCTGCAATGCGTTCATAAAATTGGGCGTACGGTTAACGGTGATCTCCTCAGGGGCAACCGTAGAAGTAGCGTAGCCCAGTTTTTTGGCTTCTTTCTTGATACCCAGCGCTGTCACTACCACTTCACCCAGTTCCTGTACATTCACTCCCAGGTCTACATTGATGGTATTACGTCCGTTGATATCCACTTCCATGGTCTCATAACCTACCAGCGAGAATATCAGGGTGGTCGCCTCATCGGGAGCCAGCAGCGTATAGTTACCATCTATGTCAGTAACCGTACCGATTGTTGTCCCTTTTACCAGCACGTTGACACCGGGAAGAGGGGCATTATTCTCACCATCGTTCACCTTTCCGGTAATCCTTTTCTCCACTTCCTTACGGTCCAGCGGCAGGTTGCCCACGGATGCCAGAAGTTTGGAGCCAGCGATTTGGTTGCTGTTGGCACTAGATCCCTGGATCGGCTGTTTATCCAGGCGGCGAACCTTAGCCGCTTTTTCTTCTTCGGTCAGAATCACGTAAGTGTGCTGGTCTATTTTCTCGTAGGTCAGGCCGGTATTCTGCAATACGCTGCGCAGGTTTTGCTCCAGGTTCTGCCGATAATTCAATTCAGCCTTTACCTTTTGGCCAGTGACAAGCTTTTTCTCGTACAGAAAAGACGCCTGGTACTGTTGCTGTAGCTGTTGAATTACAGATTCAAGCTGCTTTTCCACAGCTTCATCGGAAGACTGCATGCTCATGGCCAATGGCTCATCAGCGGGGAGTTCCTGTGCCCTAAGCAGCCAGGGGCTACTCAACATCAGGAGTAGTGTGAATACAGCGCGTAGCTGTTTTTTGTAGAAAGGTGTTCTCATAGTTTATTGTATTAAGGTTCGTAGGAATCAATAAATAATGTATCCTGCTGGCGGGAAATCTGGATAGAGAAGATACGTTCTACCGCTTTCAGGATATTGTCTACATGCAGGGCGGAAATTTCTCCGCTGATGCGCTTTGCCTTCAGGTGCTCCTGCCTGAATACGACGGTAAATCCATAATTATCTTCCAGGATTCCGGCCAGTTCAGCCAGGGGTGTGTCATCAAAGTAGAGCCGCTTTTCCTTCCATGCGCTGTACTTATTGAGCGGCACTTTCTTTTTATAGATTTTTCTGCTCAGCTCATTGTATTCAGCCATTTCGCCGGGCAGCAGGCTGGTCTGAGCGTTACCACCACTAAAGTTTACCAGTCCGCTTTCCAGCACTACGCGGGTCTTGTTTCGCCTGCTCGTCACGTTGAAACTGGTGCCCAGGACTTCCACCACACCTCCTTCTTCACTGATGACCAGGAAGCTGGATGCAAGGCCGTTGCTTTTTATGGATACCACATCAAAAAAGGCCTCACCCTTTAAAAAAACCTTGCGCTCCTGCCCCAGCATGTAGCGCGGGTCATAACTCAGTTCAGAATTTGCGTTCATGGTAACACTTGAGCCGTCAGCCAGTAATATCTCCCTGGTCTCTCCGTAGGCAGTTTTTTCTGTCACCAGATGAAAATAAGGAATCCACCACCAGAGCGATGCGGCCAGTATGGCCAGGCTGATTGAGGCGGCCACTGCATAGATATAGCCTCTTGCAGGACTGGCATTGTCATCCTCCCTGATTCTGTCCATTGTGCTGGCATAGGCCTGTTCTATCTGAGCTTCGCTCAGGGTTTCGGTACGAAGGGAAAGTCCGCGTATCATGGCAGTTGCCTGTCGGGCCAGCGGCCGGAGTGCGGGTTCCTGCTCCAGCAGTTCTTTCCACATTTCGGACTCCTGGCAGGCGATTCCCCTGGCATACAACTGAAAGGAGGGGTCATCCAGCAGGTCCTCCAAATTTCGGTACTCTTTCAATGAGGTAGTGAATTAGATTATTGAGAAGAGTAAGCAGAAGGAATTTTATACTCACTCAAAACCTGGTGAGGGTAATAATTTGAAATGAAGTTTTTTAAAAAACTAGCTTTTTATTGTTCATAAAAGCATTAAACACCCATATTTCTTCAAATAGAATACAGCAAGACAGTCCTATTGATGAATGGATTGTAAAAATCAAAAGGAGCTAAAAAAAAATTAAGCAAGGCAGAAGTAAAGTAGATACAACAGCGGAAGGCTGAGGGAAGTGATCGTCAGTTTTTTTAGTTGGTCTTCTTCTCTCAGGCGTTGGATAGCCCGGAAAACGAGGTTTACCACCGACTGATAATTGATATTGAGCACATCTGCAATTTCCTGGTAAGACAGGTTTTCGTAGTATTTGAGGTAAACGGCTTCTCTTTGCCGCTGGGGAAGTACATTCAGCACATCGGCCACCACTTTTTTACGGTACTCATCGGCTTCATCTTCCAGCAGTATTTCTTCAGGAGAAAAGCTCAGGGGCTGCTCCGCACTTTCCAGCATAAGAAGCCGCTGCTGGTACTTACCTTCCCGCTGGAGATTGGAACGCAGGGATTTGAACAGGTACGCTTTTACGTTGCTTACCTCGCTAATATTACTGCGACTGACCCAAAGCTGGTAAAAAAGCTGCTGTACACACTCATGGGCCAGATTTTCTCTCCTGGTATAACGAAGGGCATACTGATACAGAGCGTTATAATTACTTTTGAACAAAAGGGCAAATGCAGTATGCCTGCCGGAAAGAAAAGCCTTCCAGCACTCCTGCTCAGAATTATACGATTTAGAATCAAGCATGTACTTTGTTATAATCCTCTTAAAAAGCTTATTAATTTTAGGTAATTTTTGGATGAAACACAATGTAGCCACGCGAATAGTTACAAATATTTACATTTTCAAAAATCATATCTACCCAATGATAATTACTTAGCCACTAAAGGTAGCATCCATCAAGCTTTTTTGCTGATCACCCCGCACAAAAACGACCAATCCTGGTACCTGAGCTGGTCCGGGATCGCCTGCTTCAGCCTACATTAGCAGCGCATCCTTTTTCCGAAAGTATGATATGAAGGAGAGCGCCACTAACCACAATCAGCAAGCCAGAAGAGTAGACTAGTCTTCAGGTAATTCCCCCAAGATCATTCAGTAGAACGCTCCGGAAAATGAGCATGTACATAGTCTGCTTTTTGAAACAAAAATTGCACATAATGATTCTTAATAAGAAACAAGCCTTATACAATAAACCATGAGCCAAGAAAACGCCTACGCAATCGTAGATGATTCCGCTTTCCCACTGGTGACCATTACTTTCACCGGACATCAGCCCAGCGAAGAAAATTTTCAGGCCTACCTGGACCAGACTTTTCATCTGTATGACCGTCAGCAGGAATTAGCCATTGTCTTTGATGCCACGCATGCGACTTTGCCGGGCTTTACGTATCAGAAAAAACAGGCAAACTGGCTCAAAGAGCATACTCCACTGATGCAGCAGTATTGCCGAGGTACTGCTTACATTATTCCCAACCCAATCATCGGCGGTATCTTAAATGGGATTTTTGCGCTACAAAAACAACCCGCCCCTTATAAGATTTTTCGCAGCCTGGAGGAGGGCAAACAATGGACCTTAAGCCAGTTACACCCCACTTCTTTCTGAAGTAAAAACATCAAAACTTATGCTTAAAACATTGTAAACCAATCACTTAATCGCATGCTGTTACCTGAATAGTTGTTGAAAGTCTAATCCAAACTATTCAGTTCTCATGTTTTACAAACCGCATGAATTGCTTAGTTTTAGTGCCTGATTAAACCTAAGCCCTAACCTCATGAATCGCAGAAAATTCATACAAAACACCGCATTGGGTGGTGTCGCCCTGACTTCCGTTTCTTTACCCTCCTGCCAGCCACAGGCCGTATCAGCAGAACAGCCTGATGCCAATTACGCTACTGAAAGTTTTGAACTGGAAGAAATCACTGTAGCCGAGATGCAGCAGGCCATGGAAGAAGGCAGGTATACGGCAGAGGCCATCACCAGGCTTTACCTGGAGCGAATAGAAAAGGTGGATAAGTCAGGACCTGCCCTCAACTCAGTCATTGAGTTGAATCCTGACGCCCTCAGCATTGCGCAAAAACTAGATGAGGAAAGAGCAGCGGGAAAGGTACGTGGCCCGTTGCACGGCATTCCCGTCATGCTGAAAGATAATATTGATACCGGCGATCAGATGCAGACCACTGCCGGTTCGCTGGCGCTGGAGGGACACCGCGCAGGGGCAGATGCGTCTATCGTGCAGCAACTGCGGGAGGCGGGAGCCATTATCCTGGGCAAGACCAACCTGAGCGAATGGGCTAACTTTCGTTCTACCCGTTCTTCCAGCGGCTGGAGCAGCCGGGGCGGCCAAAGCAGGAACCCCTATTCGCTCAACCGCAATCCCTGCGGCAGCAGCTCAGGTTCCGGCGCAGCGGTATCCGCCAATCTTTGTATGCTCACCATCGGCACCGAGACCAACGGCTCCATCGTTTGCCCCTCCAACGCCAATGGCATCGTGGGCATCAAGCCTACGCTGGGTCTGCTGAGCCGAAGCGGCATCATCCCTATCGCCCACAGCCAGGACACTGCCGGACCCATGGCACGTAGGGTAGCCGATGCCGTGACCATGCTGGGTACCATGACCGCAGCAGACAGTAAAGACCCTGAAACGCAGACCTCCACGAGAAAAGCCTATCCTGATTATACACAGTTTCTGGATGCCGAGAGCCTGCAGGGCAAAAGAATTGGAATCTGGAGAGGGGCGATGGGCTTTCATGAAAAAGTAGACGCCCTGATGGAAGATGCCATTCGGCTGATGGAGGAAAAAGGAGCCACTGTGGTGGATGTGGAGGAAGTTACTTCCGGAGAATCCCTGGGACAGGCAGGTTTTGACGTACTGCTCTACGAATTCAAAGCAGACCTGAATCAGTACCTGGCCGAACATCCCAATGCACCCAGAAGGTCGCTGGAAGAAGTGATCGCCTTCAACAAAGCAAATGCAGATCGGGCCATGCCCTATTTTCAGCAGGAGATCCTGGAGATGGCCCAGGAAAAAGGTGACCTGAACACTGCCGAATACCAGGAAGCTCTGCAGAAGATCAAACTGGGCTGCGGCAAAGAAGGCATTGACAAAGTCATGCAGGAATATGCGCTGGATGCCATCGCTGCGCCTACCGGAGGACCAGCCTGGCCGATAGACCTCATCACCGGCGACCATGGTCTGGGTGGCAGTTCATCCCCGGCCGCACGAGCGGGTTATCCGAATATTACGGTTCCCAATGGATTTGTGCATAATCTGCCGGTAGGAATTTCCTTTTTCGGACAAGCATGGTCAGAACCCAAGCTGATCGGGATTGCCTACGCCTACGAGCAGGCCAGCCAACACCGACAGCCACCAAAATTTCTGGAGCAGGCAGTCTGATCCTCGTAAAAACACCTCAAAAATGGCCACACAGGATTTTATGAAGAAGCACCTGAATGGCCATTTTTTTTGAAATAGACATGATCTAATTTGATCATTATTTCGCATCATTTAGCGAACGGATTTTTCCGGAATTATTCCGGGAAAAGCCTGATCTGCACCGGTTCGCTGGCAAAACTTTCCCGCATATCGCTATCTACTGCGGTGACCACAATGGTGTGCTTCTGCCGGAACAGACCACTCCCTTTTTCTTTAAAATGCAATTGCGGATAGTAGCTCGTCCCGATGATTGCTTTGGCATTGCTCAGGTTGGGTACTTCGTCTCCCTTCTGCAGATAAACCACATAGTAGCGCACTTCCTGGTGGATATTACCCTCCCACTGCAACAAGACATCTTTGCCGTTTCTGGCAGCGATGACCTGCTGGGGAGGTGCCGGTGCAGCCTTCTGTGGCGAATGATTCCAGCTCATGGGTGGGATCAGCGCAGGATGGCTGTAGTATTCAGCCCGCAGTGAATCGTTGAGTTTCAGGGGATTTTGTAGAAATGACTTAGCGCTGAAATAAATACTGCCGTCGACCTGAAAGTTTCGGCGGTTCATCCGAATCTGCCGGGGTATCTGACTGGCATCTTTCCAGCGTTCGTCATGGTTATTGTCCACTTTATAGGCTGCCTGACCGATGTATAGCTGTTTGCCATAAGTATTGCGTCCCCACCAGTCCAGCAGCTTTTCATAGTCTGCCGGCGGATAGCCGATACTGAAGTAAATCTGGGGCACCACATAATCAATCCAGCCGTTTTGGAGCCAGAGACGGACATCAGCGTACAGGTCATCGTAGGTGGTTTGTCCGGCCTGCGAATCTGATCCAAGTGGATCAACCGACTGGTTTCGCCAGACACCGAAGGGACTCACGCCAAATTTTACTGCCGGCTTCACGGCTTCTATGCTATCATGAATCGCCTGGATGAAGGTATTGATATTCTGGCGACGCCAGTCGTCAATATTTTCAAATTCACCGCCGTGGGCCGCAAAAGAGACTGAATCCGGGAAGGCCAGCGTGTCTACTTTATAAGGATAGAAATAGTCATCAAAATGTAGCCCGTCAATGTCATAGCGGTTCACTACGTCCATAATGACAGCCAGCGAAAAGTCCCTGGCCTGGGGCACTCCCGGGTCCAGATAGCCGTGTTTGCCATAAAACCTGATCCATTCAGGATGCCGGAAAAAGACATGACTGCTGTCCAGCGCAGTAGTATCTCCGCCAAAAACCGCCCTGAAGGGATTGACCCAGGCATGCAGTTCCATCTGCTGGCTACGGCATTCTTTGATCATAAACTCCAGCGGGTCGTAAAAAGGATCGGGGGCTTTGCCTTCCTTGCCGGTCAGCCAGCGCGACCAGGGTTCGTAAGCTGATTCATACAGGGCATCGGCATTAGGACGCACCTGCACAATCAGGGCATTCATGCCGTTCTGCTTATGAAATGCTACCAGTTCTTTGAATTCTTCCTGCTGCTCTTCACTGGTCAGCCCCTGGGAGGAAGGCCAGTCAATATTGGCCACAGTAGCCACCCAGACGCCCCTGAACTCCCGCTTGGGAGGATAGTCCTGGGCAAACAGCGGTAGAGACAAGCAGCAACTAATACAATACAATAAACAGCAGCAAAGGAATATTTTTAGGTTCATGGATTGTTGGTACAGGCCAAAAAAATCAATGTTTTACCGGCAATTTTACTAAAAAAATATGAGCCAATGCCAAAAATCAACTTCAAAACCTCCTGTTTTAAACTTTTGCAGGATATTCATTTATCTTTCCGGCCAGCATGCTAACTTCGCTGCCTAGATTAAGGCTTATAATTTTTATCCTATGCCCAAAGTTGATTTCAAAAAGCAGATATTACCGCACCTGATCGCCGTTTTCATTTTCCTGATCGTCACCATCCTTTTCTTTAGTCCGATGTTTTTTGAGAGCAAGACGATCCAGCAGAATGACGTATTGCAGGGGGTAGCTTCCGGGCAGGAGATCAGCGAATTCAGGGAAAGAACCGGAGAAGAAGCCCTCTGGACCAATTCCATGTTCGGTGGTATGCCCGCCTACCTGATCAACATACAGTATCGGGGTGAAGGAATTATCAACACCATCATGAAAGCCTATTCTTTCGGTTTTCCCCGGCAGGCGGAAGTCATTCTCAAGTGCTTCCTGAGTTTTTACATCATGCTGGTCATCTTTGGGGTAAGGCCTTACCTGGCCATTGCAGGGGCCATTGCCTACGGCCTGGGCACCTTCAACATCGTCAGCCTGGAAGCCGGTCACATCTGGAAAATTGAGGCGATCGCCTTCATGCCGCTGGTGCTGGGCGGCATCCATCTCACCTACCGGGGAAAGCTGCTATGGGGCTTTACGCTGGCCGCCCTGGCGCTGGCATTGGAACTGAAAAGTAACCACCTGCAGATCACCTACTACCTGCTGATCACGGTGGTCATCTATGGTATCGCTATGCTGGTGCATGCCCTGCGTAACAAGGACACTGCTGCTTTTCTCAAAAAATCGCTGATCCTGATCCTGGCAGCGGCCCTGGGGGTTGGAGCCAATTTTGCCCGCATCTGGAATACCTACCAGTACGGACAGTACTCTACCCGCGGCCCTTCGGCACTGACCGAAGCGGAAGGCAATACCAGCGAAGGCCTGGAAAGAGACTATGTTTTTGCCTATAGCCTGAATGTAGCTGAAACTTTCACCCTCTTCATTCCTGATTTCTCGGGAGGCGCCAGCAACCGCGCTCTGGGAATGAGTTCCAACCTGGCAGAATTCCTGCAAGGCACCCAATTAAGCCGACAGCAGATAGAGAGCTTTGTATCCAATGCCCCGACTTACTGGGGCGGTAAGATCAGTACTGCCGGGCCTACCTATGCCGGGGCCATCATGGTGTTTCTGTTCTTCATTGGGTGTTTTTTTGCACCCCAGCCCCACCGGACCTGGCTCATCGTGGCGACGGTTTTTTCCATCATGCTCACCTGGGGCAAGTATTTTCCTTCCCTTAATTACCTGCTGTACGACATACTTCCGGGATATAATAAATTCCGGACGGTAGAGATGGCCATGGTCATCGCCCTGCTGTGTATTCCACTGCTGGGCCTGCTAGGCCTGGAAAGCCTTATGCAGCAGCAGTGGGACAAGGCCACCCGGAAGAAATTTTTCATTGCCGCCGGGATACCGCTGGGTATTGCGCTGCTTTTCATCCTTTTTGCCGGGGCCTTTAGCTTTGAAGGGCCGTCAGACAACCGCTTCCTGGCGCAGCAGGGTGGCGAGATGTTCCTGGATGCCCTGAAAGATGACCGTGCCGACCTCCTCCGGGGCGACGCGATCCGTTCGCTGGTGCTTTCGCTACTGGCAGGTGGATTAATATTATTCTTTATGCGGGGCAAAATGCCCTCCGTCTGGCTGGCAGTGGGTCTCATCGCTCTGTCCACGCTGGACCTGTGGGCGGTAGGCAAGCGCTTCCTGACGGAAGAGGATTATGTACGGGAGCGAAACCGCTATGCCGCCATGACGGCCACCGAAGCCGACCAGTTCATCATGCAGCAGAATGAAGATAAGGCCAGGGTGCTCAACCTGATGAACCCCTTCAATGACGCGCTTACCTCCTATTTTCATGCCTCCATCGGGGGATATCATGGGGCCAAACTGGGCCGTTACCAGGATTTAATTGATTACCACCTGAGCAACGAAATCGCCGGTCTGATAGAAAATCTGCAGCAGGGAAATACCGATTTTACCAATATTGAAGTGCTCAATATGCTGAACACCCGCTTTATCAAAGCCGGGGACAGCCGCAATGCAGTGATCATTAATGAGCAGGCCCTGGGCAATGCCTGGCTGGTGAGCGAATTGCGGAAAGTAAACTCTGCCGATGAAGCTATCGCTGCGCTCAGTGATATACAGCCGGGGCAGACCGCCGTGCTGAATACCGCTGATTTTTCGGTGGAACAAAGTAATTTCAGCCAACAGGGAAGTATCAGCCTGGAAAGTTATCAGCCCAACGAACTGGTGTACCGGGCCAATGTAACTGCAGAAAGCTTTGCGGTATTTTCAGAAATCTACTATCCTGACGGCTGGCAGGCCTATATTGATGATGCGCCGGTGGAGCACGTGCGGGTCAATTTTATCCTTAGAGGCCTGCAGATTCCGGCGGGTGAGCATACCATCCGCTTTGCATTCCAGCCGCAGTCTTACTTCCTGGGCAGTAACATTTCGCTGGTTTCATCCATTATCCTGGCAGCGATGCTGCTGGTCAGTGTCGTGTGGAGCATCAGAAGTGCGCAGAAAGAACCTGAATCAGCATAAGCTTTATGGCCGAAAAGGAAGTCATACTTTCTATCATCATCTGTACGTATAACCGGGAGGAATTCATCGGGAAGACCCTGGAGCATGTAGCCCGTCAAAGCCTGGATGCGTCACGCTTTGAGTCCATTGTGGTCAACAACAACAGTACTGACCGGACAGAAAGTATCTGCCAGGAATTCATCAGCAAGCATCCCGAAAGCAATATTCGGCATGTGGTGGAAAAGCAGCAGGGACATTCCTATGCCCGGAACCGAGGCATTGCCGAGAGCCGGGGCGAACTGATTGCCTATATTGATGATGATGCATTTGTGCGGGAGGATTTCGCAGAAAATATCATTGACTTTTTCCAGCGAATGCCTCAGGCTCAGGCGATCGGTGGTAAAGTCATCCCGGTTTACCAGGCCGAAAGCCCCGCCTGGATGACACCTTACCTCCTGCCCCTGGTATCGGCTCTGGATATGGGTGAAAAGCCCCGTCCCTTTCCCGGACGTAAATTTCCGATCGGGGCCAACGTGACTTTCCGCAAATCAGTTTTTGACCGCTATGGGACTTTCAACGTCAAACTGGGTCGTATAGGCAGCGGGCTCATGGGAGGTGATGAGAAGGAAATGATCTATCGCCTGAAAAAAGAGGGCGAACAGATCTGGTATGTGCCCAATGTGGTGGTAGAACATATCATTCCCCCCAAAAGACTGCAGATGGATTATATTCAGGGACTGGCCGAGGGCGTCGGCAAAAGTGAGACGCAGCGACTGAAAGGGGCGCCATTATCGGAAAAACTGTCCCGCCTGCTGGACGAGCTCATCAAGATCGGGGGTACATTGGTCCTGTTTCTACTTTATGCGCTTCGGGGCAAAATTGCCGGCGGCTGGATGCTGGTCAAATTCAGAATCTGGGTGGTAAAAGGCTTTTTAAGTTGATCTGACACTGAAGAATCATTGGGTATGAAACCTGGATATATAACGTTTTTTGACAATCTGGTTGCTTCTTTTTATTCGGCGATCAAGGTGCTGCTGATGAGCAGGTTTTTTTTACACCGACCGGAGAAAATAAGTGATCACACAGACTGCGTACTTCTGGGTAATGGCCCCTCTTTGAAAGAGTTTCTGGCTAACCACCTGGATTTTCTGCAGGATAAGGCGGTTTTTGCGGTGAACAACTTTGTCCGAACCGATGCTTTTTCAAAAGTGAAGCCTCAGTATTACGTCATCGTAGCGCCTGATTACTGGGGAAAAGAAGAAAAAGCAGGTTTTAAGGAAGAGCGCTATAAGATTTTTGTAGAACTGGCAGAAAAAACGGACTGGGATATGGTGCTCTTTGTACCGGCACTGGCCAGGAAGCACACTACCTGGAAAAAGCCACTCCTGGAAAATCCCAAAATCAGGATTGCCTATTTTAACAATACGCCCGTTGAGGGAATTCCGGAGATCAGCCACTGGTTTTTCCGCCGCTGGCTGGGTATGCCAAGGCCGCACAATGTACTGGTGGGCACTATCGCCATTGCCCTGAACCTGGGCTTTGAAAATTGTTATATCTGCGGAGCGGACCACTCCTGGCTGGGAGAAATTTTGGTGGCCGAAGATAACCGGGTGTATCTCAGCCAGAAGCATTTTTATGATGATCAACTAAAGTCAGAGGTATACAATGCTGAAGCCAGGCCCATGTATGCTGGCAGCAGTACGCAGGCCCGGCGCTTGCATGAAATACTGCATAAGTTCTACTATTCGTTCCGCTCTTACTGGGAGTTAAAAGCTTATGCCGAGACACTGGGCACCCGGATTTATAACCTGACCCCCGGCTCCTTTATAGATGCTTTTGACCGAAAAAAGTTAACCTGAAAACAGTATGAACCAGCAACTTAGAAAGCATATCAGGCCCACACTAAGGGATAAATACCGGATCTGGAAGATAAAACAGCAGCTGGGTAGTTGCGGAAGTGGTGTGTATTTTGAGAAAAACACCGCCTTTATGCGTTATCCCCACCTCATCAGTATCGGTGACAATGTGATCGTGAAGGAAGGGGCAAAAATCTGTCCCTGTAACGAACAGGCTTACGTAAAAATTGGCAATAACACCACCATTGGCTACCATACCTTCATCTTTGCTTCGGCAGGCATCAGCATCGGCAATGACTGTCAGATTGCGCCTTTTGTGTACCTGGTAGACAGCGACCACGGCATAGAGAAAGACCGGCCGATGAACCAGCAGCCTAACATCACCGCCCCCATCACCATTGGTAATGATGTGTGGATCGCGACCGGGGCTAAGATTTTGCGGGGTGTGACCATCCACGACGGCGCAGTCATCGCTGCAGGAGCCGTAGTCAAAGAAGATGTGCAGCCTTATGAGATTGTGGGGGGTATACCGGCCAGACAACTGGGATTCAGATAGTTTCTAATGTTATTTTTCTCCATTTAGTAAATTAAAATCCTGAAACCAAATCTGAAAAATGGCTGGCTATAATAGCATTTTGTGGTAGTAGGCAAGGTATGCTGCCTATAATTGGATATGCGAGCAAACTTTCGTTACAGAAAAAACAATCATTTTTTCTTTGTAAAGGAAACTTAGTAACTGGACAAGCTAAAGGGTTTTCAATCTTACCATCAGTTGGATACTCCTTTTCAATTAAGATT
>CAZFFW010000142.1:0-14859 GCA_964518125.1 uncultured Porifericola sp. | reverse complement strand
GGCAAGATGGTTTAATGTTGGTGTTGACGGTAATGTGTTTTCAGAAGGTCTTCCCCAAAATCATCCCGCTTATCCCGGAAAATGGTGTGAATATGGTCTCCCTCGTATATCCATCCTGCGTTGTCATACTCAATGAGAAAATCCGGGCCATGGATTACATAATAGTGATTGGTTTCTCGCTGTTTGCCGCCAATCCATCCAAAATAAATATTGTCCACCCCGCCTTTCATGAGCTTATCCATATAATAGCCGGATCTTTCTCTTTCAAAGTTCGTCAAATACTCCAGGATCAGGTACTCTAATTGCTGCTTTTGTGGATCGGTCAGAGCGCTGCCTTTTATTCCCTGGAATTCGGTTAATCGCTGCGGCTCTCCGGGCGCAGTGATGATATCCCTGGGAAAATCTTTACTGAAAACGGCTACCGATTGCTGTTCCGGCGAAAGCATGTGGAAAAGCTCCAGGCCATAGTCCTCCTCTTTGCTCAATGGCCTGATACCGGCAAACTGGGTGACCCTGACGAGTGCAGGATCGCTTCCAAAAAACAGCGGAGTAGTAGAAAGTAGTCCGTCAACGGATGTGACATTCAGGGAGATATGATGTCCCTCAAATTTGAAGGCCCAGTTTTCATCAGGCTTAGGTGCTCCCCAGACCGAGACATAATAATTTCCGTGTCCCCAGTTCAATGACCTGAGTTGCTGGATAGTTTCTTCATTCATCTGTCCCTTTTGATGGGCTATTTCATAGATCTCCAGTAAATAATCATCCAGGTGCATGATATTGTTGGTCTTCAAATACCCCTGAGAGCTAAAGAGCGTCGTAAGGATGTCATGAAAATGTATCTTGCTTGTTTCTGATAAATCACCGTATCGTATACCGGGCCGCTCAGCCAATCCCAGGGGAAGGTTGGTCCATTGGGTTCGCAGACTGTCATTAAATTCGTAAGAGGCTTGTTGCTGTTCATCTGCAGTCAGGGTAGCTAAAAAGGCGTTGATCGTTTCCCCAAGCTCGCTTGAAGACTGGCAGAAAACCTCGCTGCAAAATACAAGTATGCAAAGGGCGAATAAAAAGGTTTTTTTCATCAGAAAAAGGTTGGTAAGTGTAGATAACCTGATCAGCAGGTATATATAAAATTGCTATATTTTTATTCCTGTAAGGAGCAGTGATCATTGATTTTTGATAAACATGCTAAAGCTGGAAGGCTAAGCTTGTTTTTAGCGTGCTTAATATATACTTTTTTGCTTTACTACTCACTTCAACCGATCGCTTCGGCGACAAAAACATTATGAACGCACACCATCACAGCCGGAGAAATTTTGTAAAGCAATCCGCCCTGGCAGGAACGGGCATTATGATAGGGGCTGACCGGGCTGCCATTGCCTCTCTTCTTCAAAATGAAAAAGTACAGGTAGTAAACCCCAAAGACCAGGTTCCGCTAAGTTTCATCATTGATGATTCTACCACCCTGGTGAACATGGCTTACTTTGGCATACCTCAATTTCAGGAAGTGTTTCCGGACCAATACCAGCAGAACTGGCGGGAGTTGCCTCAGGAGATTCCTGACGACTTTGTCAGGGAATTCAGGGACTACTGCCTGGAACACGGTGTGAAGGGGAAGTACAGCATAGTTCCATATCCTGCCTGTACTGGCTGGGTAGATCGTTTTATTCCGGGATGGTCTAAGCAAGAGCTACAGGAAAGCCTGAAACTCGTTAGAGAAAGCATGCAGCCTGACTGGGATATTCATCCGGAGATGATCAGCCATACGCGCGTCATTGACATCAAAACCGGTCGTCCTTTTCCTTATGCCAATGAGCAATACATGGAAAACTGGGGATGGAGCCAGGACAAGAGTGCCGACGAACTGGGAGCCTATATGGCTTATGCCCTTCAGGTACTAAAAAACGCTGGTTTAGACTGCCAGGGCGTTACCACGCCGGGGGGATTTGCCAGCCAGAATAAAGAAGCGCTGGCCAAGGGTACATTGGAAGCCGTAAGGGAAGTCTACCCGGAAGTAGACGTGGCGCATTACTTCAGAGATCTGTATACTGAACCTGGCAAGAGTGTTGTTCCGCTGGTAAAATATCCTTCCGACCTGCAAGGCCAGGATCCCAAATGTGTGGTATCGGTAATCGGCTGTACCGGCGACTGGTTTGGAGGCTGGGACGGCCTAACCCCCGGTTCGGTAGACAAATTTATTTCTGCCGACCTTTCTCAGGGGCGAATGGTGGAAGTAATTGATCAAGGTGAGCCGGCCATCATGGTTTGCCACTGGCCGGGTATATATTACAACGGGCAGAAAAAGGGTTTTACTATTTTTCAGGAAGTCGTCCGTCGGCTGGAGCAGAAATATGGGACCTTAAACTGGATGAAAAATAGTGAGATTGCCCGCTACTGGGCCGCAAAAGAACTGACCAACATCAGTTTTGATGGCAAGAAAGTTAAGTTCCAGGCTCCTTTCGCTGCAGATAACTTTACCTTGAGGATCAGGACAAACGAAGTGAAGCAAGCTGTTCTCCAAATGAACGGGCAACAACAAAGACTGGAGAAAATTAAAGACAGCAGTCAACTCAAAGCCGGGTGCTACTATCAGGGGAAAGATAATTTCATGGTTTGCTTTGATTTGAAAAAAGGTAGTGCTGAGCTGCTGATAAGCTGAGAAGATGCTGAGTCAAAACCCGGAAAATTTGGTGTGCCATGCATCTACCTGATCAAACCCTGGTCTCATGTATAGCAGCAATTGTGGCAGAAAATAAAAATAATATTCAAAAAAACTTTGTTCCATATGGAAAAAATTATCCTATACATGGAGCAACAATGAACGTCTGAATCAATATCCGCAACGAAAAAATTCAACATTTGTAAAAACTTAACCAAATGAATAAGCTAGAATTGTAATACTGATCATCCTAATGTAATCTGTCGGCTATTCCCATCCTGCAATGAAAACCCCCAGTAATGGCTCACGGATGTACTGCGAAAACTCAATGACTCCGATTACGAAGGCAAATTCTCAGACTTGTTGCCTCACTGCTGGGAAATTACTGCCTGAATTGCAATATGGGGATGGGCAGTTGCTTTTCAAAATTACTATTTTTATCATGATCAGGAACCAGCAATAAATACCTGAAACAGCATCTTAAAATCATTCAGGAATCTCTTTCAACCTCTCTAAGGGATCAAATCAAGGCAACTTACCAGTGAGGTAAAGTTTGATACAATGCGTAAAATATATATATTGAAAAACCTAGCACATTTATCCTATCCTAGCACAAACTAAATATGCATAATACAGGCGTAAACCATGATCTTATATTGGTCAGTAAGTTGCGTGAGGGAGATCCTGAGAGTTTTGAGAAACTATACCATAAGCATTTTGCCAAACTATATAACTTTTGCCTGAATCTGACTCAGTCTAATAATGATGCTGATGAAATTGTGCAGGAAACATTTATCAAAATCTGGGAAAAAAGAGTAAATATTGATCCGGAAAGAAATTTTCTGGCCTACATGTTCACTATAGCCAGGCATAAGGTATACAAAAGAAGTATCCAGAGAATAAAGAACTATGATATTGAACAGTACTATTCTGTACTACTTTCCAAAAGAAATCATTTTACTGAGGAGGAGGTTAACTTCAGTTTTTTAAAGAAATTAATCAACGACCTCATCAGAAAGCTACCTCGCATGCAGCGAAAAGTTTTTATACTGAGCAGGATTAATGGCTTGTCTAACCGAGAGATTGCATCCCAATTAGCGTTATCTCCCAGTACAGTAGAAAACCATATCCACCTTGCTTTAAAAAGCTTGAAGAAGAGAGTATTTGCTTAAACTACCTGATTACTTTTCTTATGCTCATTTATTAATCGGGCCCAATCCAATTCTCCTAAACTTAATTCAAAGCTGTGGTGATTAACTTACCAATACCAGGTGCCTATTCCACGCGTTGGCTTACTTCTGGACAGTACAAATCTCGTTTCTTTTAAGGGTTTATAGTGCTTGACTTATCAGCATTAAAAAAAATACGAAATAAATGCATCCTTCATTGGGTGCAACACTTCTTTCAAGGATATATAAGGTATAAGTAATGAATTTGTGATGATGGACCAGAATCTAATAGCGAAGTATTTCCGTGGTGAATGTACTGATGAAGAACTAAGCCAGATTCAAAAGTATGTAAACGATGAAGATTGGGCGATGGAGGAACTTGGGAATATATGGCATGCAACAGATACTCATCCATATTATCGGGAAGAAGATAAGTTTAGAAACCTTAAACAGATTAGAGAAAAGACGAAATACAAACAGTTTGAAAGCAAATTGTAATTTAGGAGTAATTATTTGCTGAGCGTAGTTGCTATCCTGCTGATTGCTTTTAGCTTAGCATTGTTGATGCTGGATTTGGACAAATCTGAGGTATCCGAGGATCAATTGTCTGAAATGATTACGAAATCAAGCACGGCCGGGCAAAAATCCACGCATTAGCTGCAAGATGGCAGTCTCGTAAAACTAAATGCGGGTAGTGAGATCAGTTAGCTGCAAAAATTCGGCAATAGCTCCCGGGAGGCTTATCTCATGGTAGAAGCTTTTTTTGACGTGGCTGAAAATCCGGGAATGCCATTCCTCGTAAAGTCAAGGGATGTTGTCACTAAAGCACTGGGTACTTCATGCAATGTTAAAGCATTTGTGGAAGATGATATGATTGAGGTAGTGCTAGCCAGTGGCAAAGTAGAAGTAAGTAGGTCAGACAGTACGCTCATTACGCTACTGCCCGGTGAAGAAGTTATCTATTATAATAATGGTAACTCCTACAAGAAGCAAAAAGCCGACATGGAAAAGGTACTGGCCTGGAGAGAAAATCTGCTTATTTTTGAAAAAGCTACTTCAGAAGAAATATTCACGCAGCTGGAAAGGTGGTACGGAGTTGAGTTTGTTGTAAGCCAGGAGGCAATAAGAGAGCCTTGGCGCTTTTCCGGATGTTTCTAAAATGAATCGCTTGAGAATATTTTATTGAGTCTAAGCTTTGTTAGAGGCTTTGAATTTAGCATTGAGAATAAAACTATTTACATAAAACCATGACCTATGATCATATGAATACTTCTTAAGTAAGGAACCATTCGACATATAATGCCATGCAGTATTTCCAGGATAGAGGCACTCAGGTATAAGTTGTCACTTTGTCTACAAGTCATCTATTGCCTTATTTCCCCAATCTTTTAACACTAAACTATGAAAAACAAACTACAAAAATTAATTCGCTCGGGTGCCAGGTTCTTGCTGTATGGATGTCTCCTGCAGTTCTTTTGCGTTCATCTGCTGGCTGCAGAGGAAGTGAAAGCGCGGGTGGTTGATAACGTTAAAGACGTGATCATTACTGTGGACTTAAACCAGTCTACACTTGTCGAGGCTTTTGACAAAATTGAAAGCATGACAAAATTCCAGTTCGTTTATGATGACAGTGATATTGACCTTAACCAAAGAATTCAGCTTAATGTCACCAGGCAATCACTGGCAGATGTATTACTGGAAATATCACAGATCAGCGGATTAGACTTTAAACAGATTAATAATATTCTTAAGGTTAAGAACAGGCCTAAAGGCAAACCTCTTAAAGTAATTGAAGTCATCCTGGAAAAAACAATTAGCGGTACAGTTACCGATGGAGATACGGGTGGCACACTTCCGGGGGTCAATGTATTGGCCAAAGGAACCACAACAGGTACAGTAACAGGAATAGATGGGCAATATCGGCTTACAGTGAATGACGATGTACAAACCCTGGTTTTTTCATCTATAGGGTATGAATCGCAGGAAGTGAATATTAACGGTAGAAGCACTATTGATATTTTGATGATGCCGGATGTTCAGTCACTGAAGGAAATTGTTGTGGTTGGATATGGTACCCAGCAAAGAACTGAAATCAGTGGATCAGTAGCTTCCATTAGCGGTGACAAAATACAGGAAATACCTGTAGTGAGTTTTGATAACGCTATACAGGGGAGAATAGCCGGGGTCGATGTGTCGGTGCCTTCAGGTGAGCCTGGCGCCGCTCCTCAGATCAGAATCAGGGGTACAGGCTCAATATCCGCTGGTAATGATCCTCTCTTCGTGATTGACGGATTGCCCATATCACGCAACTCCAACCTGCAGGCAGATGTAGGTACTCGCACATCTGCTTTTTCTGTACCCAAGCAAAATGCCTTTGCCAGTATCAATCCTAATGATATTGAGTCTATAGAAGTACTAAAAGATGCATCTGCTGCGGCTATATACGGGTCCAGGGCATCTAACGGTGTGGTGCTGGTCACTACCAAAAAAGGGAAAGCGGGTAAACCACAGGTCAGCTTTAATGTCTGGTCAGGGGTTCAGAATGTGATGAATAAACCTGATCTAATGAATGCATCAGAAATCATCTCTTATGCTAAAGATTCCCGGAATAATAACTATTTGCAGACCAATGACCCGCTCAACCCGGATAGTGAGTTCTTTAACCCCCAGTACAATCCAGATACCAACGCAGGAAGGCCCAATACTGACTTCGTTTTAATACCTGAAAAGTACGAGAACTGGGATGGTACAGATACCGACTGGCTGGATCTTATCTTTTCTACCGGAACCCAGCAAAGCTATAATCTTTCAGTCAGTGGAGGATCTGAGAACTTTACTTACTATACGTCAGGAGGCTATTACAAAGAAAAAGGAATTGTAGAGGGCTCAGAATTTGATCGCTATAGCCTCAATACGAGTCTGACCAATAAGTTTAGCAATGCCCTGGAAGCCGGGCTGAACCTGAATATGGCCTTTACCGACAATGATCGCTTACCCGTAAATGCTCCTTATTTTGCTCGTCCTCCTGGTATTGTCTATGCTGCCATGGTACATTCACCGGTCATTAAACCTTACGATGAAGACGGTATTACGCCAAATCAGACTGACAATCAGTCTTTCCTGGGAGGAGGGACCACCACTGCTGATAATCCGCTGGCCATTATCCAGGCTGTGGATGAAAAAATAAGAAACTACCGTATGTTCGGAAATGCTTATCTTAATTATAAGATAATCGAAGATCTCACCTTCAAAACGTATATAGGTGTTGACCTGGATTATTACCGACAGTCTTTCTATACTGCTAATTCTCTTTTATACAGAGGTTCTACACAGGGGGATCCCTTTGGACAATCAAGTTCCGCGCAGGGCATCAACTGGCTTTGGGAAAATACCCTGAATTATAATAAATCGTTTGCAGGAGGACATAAGCTGGATGCGCTGGTAGGCTATACCTCGCAAAAGCAAAATGATGAACTTAATCTGGTGTTTGCCAGAAACTTTCCAGACGATCAGGTCACTACAGTAAGTGGAGGCATTGTAACTGGTGGCAATAGTGTACAACAGGAGTGGTCCCTGGTATCAGCGCTTGCCAGGGTAAATTATAGCTTCAAAGAGCGCTACCTTTTCACTGGTACCATACGCTCAGACCGCTCCTCCCGCTTTGGTTCAGACAACCAAACGGGTGTTTTTCCCTCAGCTTCAGTAGGTTGGCGCATTTCTCAGGAACCATTCATGACAAACCTTGATGCCCTAAACGAACTGAAGCTGCGTGCCAGTTATGGAGTCACCGGTAACTTTGAAATTCCAAACTATGGCGCAATAGGACTACTGCGGTCCAGTAATTATATCCTGAACGACCAGATCGTAAATGGTATAGTGCCTCAAACGCTCAATAACAGAAACCTGAGTTGGGAAACGACCACCTCCTTTAATATTGGGCTGGATTTTGCTTTCCTGCAGGACAGAATCTACGGTACGTTTGACTACTACCGTAACCAGACAACTGACCTGTTACTCTTTGTGAATGTACCTTCATCATCTGGGTTTCAGACAGCACTTACTAATATCGGAGAAGTAGAAAACCGGGGATTTGAAGCTTCATTTACTTCCAGAAACCTGGTAGGGGACTTTAAGTGGGAAACAGATTTTAACTTCTCAAGCAATGTAAACGAAGTGCTGGCCCTTGGCCCTGATGCTGATGAAATACCCTCCAGCGGAGCAGCTGGTGTAAGACATATCACCCAGGTAGGTGAGCCGATCGGAAGTTACTACGGCTTTGTTGTAGAGGGTATATATCAATCACAGGCTGAAATTGAGGATGCACCAGACGACAGGCTGGCCAGAGACGCCGCTCCGGGTGATTTTAAATTCAAAGATGTGAATGGCGATGGACAGATAGATGCCAGTGACCGCACTGTACTGGGTAGTTACTTCCCTGATTTTATTTACGGACTTACCAATCGCTTTAGCTATGGTCGTTTTGATATGAGCATCTTCCTGCAAGGTGTTGAGGGGCGGGAAATACTGAACCTGACCCAACGCCACCTTTTGAATGGTGAGGCCAATTTCAACAGCTACGCGGCCTTCAACGACCGCTGGAACTCACCTGAAGACCCTGGTAATGGAGAGATACCTCGGGCAGACCGTAACTCCGGCGCACACGGAAACAACTTCCGTCCGTCCTCTTTCCAGGTAGAAGACGGTTCATTCGTGCGCCTCAGGAACGTGACCTTAGGTTATACAATACCATCCCTGGGTAAAAGTGAAAGCCGACTGAGAATGTATGTAACCGGCACCAATCTTTTGATGTGGACCCAGTACCGTGGCTTTAATCCTGAGGTTAACCTCCAACCGGATAACAGTCTGACACCCGGTGAAGACTACGGAGCTTATCCCCTGGCCAGGACATTCATTGTAGGTTTAAACGTCAATTTTTGATTCTAAAAACATAGTTTAAGATGATGAGAAAAAAATTCAATATTCTAACATTGGCGTTCATATCCATGATACTGTGCGCCTGTAGCGATGACTTTACAGATTTGTCTCCTATTTCCGAGCGGAATGCGGGTAATTTTTACAGAAACGCTGTTGACTTTGAAGTCGCCATCAACGGTACTTACGATGCGCTACAGTCAGACGGCACCTACGGCCGCACCTATATTCTCTTGAATGAAATGCGCTCTGATAATGTAGCCAACGATGCCGGAGCCTCGGGCTTGGCCGCATCTCTGGAGCAGATAGACCAGTTTACCGAACTGCCTGACAATGAATTTGTAAGAGATGCCTGGATTGCCAGCTATGAAGGAATTGCCCGAGCCAATGCCATCCTTGACAGGATAGGTGAGGCGAGCTTTGGTCAGGCGATGAAAGATCAGTTCAGGGGGGAAGCGCTCTTCGTCCGTTCCCTCTTGTATTATAACCTGGCCGTACTATTTGGAAACGTTCCCTTGCAACTCAATGAAGTCAGGTCTCCTGAAAATATTGAAATCAACCAGGTGTCGGCTTCGGAGGTGTATCAGCAGATTACCAGTGACCTTCAGGAGGCGGAAAGTCTCCTGCCAGCAAGCAATGGAGCAGCTTATGCTATGGGCAGGGCTACCAGTGGTGCAGCTTCCGCTCTGTTAGGTAAAGTACTCCTTACTTCAGGACAAAACAGTGAGGCAGCCGAAGCCTTCAGAAGCGTCATCAATTCACAACAGTACTCACTCGTTGATGACTATACGCAACTGTGGGGGGCAGAAAACGAGAACAACCAGGAGTCTGTTTTTGAGATTCAGTTCAAGTCAGGAGGGCAGGGAGAGGGAAGCGGCTATATAGAGTATTTTGCCACTCCTCTGAGCATTTCGGGTGGTGTAGGTGGAGGCAACACACCAATGGCAATCACCGACGACCTGGTGGCCGCCTTTGACCCTGAAGAGGAAAGGTTTCAGGGCTCTATCGCCCTGGATGAAGAAACAGATGCATACTATGTGACCAAATACACCGGAAATCAGTCTATCGCTTTTGATGGAGATAATAACTGGGTAGTCATTCGCTATGCAGATGTAATACTGATGTTGGCTGAGGCACTGGGCGAATCCGCTGAAGCATATGACCTGATCAACCAGGTTAGAAGCAGCCGTGGTCTGGAAC
Source organism: uncultured Porifericola sp. (assembly GCA_964518125.1). Taxonomy (GTDB): domain Bacteria; phylum Bacteroidota; class Bacteroidia; order Cytophagales; family Cyclobacteriaceae; genus Catalinimonas. Next base: position 4,902 of record CAZFFW010000142.1, on the reverse strand, counting down.
CTGTGGATGCGAACATGCCTGGTTCGTTTGAAGACAAACTGCTGGAAGAACGCAGGCTTGAGTTGGCCTTTGAAAACCACCGCTGGCATGATTTATTGAGATTTGGACGTGCCAAAGAAGTAATGGCTTCACATGTGGGTGTACCAGAAAGTCAGGTGACGCTGCTTTACCCTATACCCCTGGATGAAATCACAATATCTAAGGGTGACTTAGTTCAGAATCCTGAGCATGAATAAAGTGTATTTAAGGGCCAGCCTGCAGCCGGGTGGCTTCAAGTTACAGGGAGGTTATTGCCTCCCTGATTTTCAGCGCATTTTCTGAAATTAGTAGCGCCTCTGCCTGCCAGATGTGCTCTTCTTTCATCAACGGTAATAAAAAAGGTCCGGATTTTTACCCGAACCTCCATTCTCACAGTTCTGTACATACTACTTCAGGAACCTTCATACTTATCAAAATAATCTGTGTACTTTTCCGCTTCCACGATACCGTCTCCATCCTCATCCAGGTTGTGAAATACCCCTTGAGCTAGTTCTTCTTCAACCAGCCCCTCTTTTCCGTCGGTATTCCATTCCTTGATGTATTTCATTTCCCTAAGTTTGCTTTCAGCATCTTCGGTAGATATCTGGCCATTGCTTGCGGAAGCCATTTCCTCAAACCTGTGTTTAGGCTTCTGATCAAACCCCCTGTAATAGGCACCCATACCTATTTCCCATTCATCTGCCTTGATTTGACCATCCTGATCTTTGTCCATTGTTTTGACATAGTTTCGATAAAACTCATTTTCATCAACCATACCATCTTTATTCTGATCCCATTTTCCAAAATATGCGGATTTGGTAAATGCATTTTTGAAGGCGTTGTTATTCAGGATTTCACCCTCTTCTCTGTTCAGATTGTCGCCGACCGCACTCCCATTATCCGACTCATGACAGCCGGCCATAAAACTGATGATGGCCATGCTTAAAAATAATATTGAATTTTTCATGCTTTTTTTTGTTAGTGTATCACAAAATCCAGGAAGAAGATGCGCAGCCTGGCAACAATTACTCCCGGCAGAATCGCTCCCGGGCTAATACCAAAAAAGTCCTGCAGCGGTAAGCCTGCGAAAAAATTCAGGAGAGGCAGCGCCCCTCCTGGCAAACGTTAAAGTAGTTCGTCTGCTTCTTCCAGACCCTTTAATTCGTTGATAGAATCAAGGATTTCTTCGCGCTGTTCCTTGAGGATCGTTTCACTGGACTTATCCAGATAAGTACTCTTCAAGGCTTTATTATAATCATTCAGTGCCGCTTCTTCACCGCGAATGCACTCCTCGATCACCGCTTCGTCCTTATTGCTGGCAATAGAAGACTTAAAGTTGATCCAACTACGGTGTATATCACTTAATGTACTTGTTTCTGAAACCGGGTTCCCGCCTTGTTCCAGGATTTCTTCTGCTAATTCAATCGCAAACCCCTGACGGGTATCCGCATTTTGAAGAAGAAAGTCTTTGAGACGGATGTTGGTTACTTTTTCAGCCGCATTACGATACCCTTTTTCGGCTTCGTAATTTTTCTGCAGTAGCTCATTAAGGACGTCAATTGATTTATTATAGGTTTCCATAGTCAAAAAAATTTGTGTTTAAAAAGTTGCTTGACTTTCAAGCGTTTAGGATATGACTAATTTTGTACCAAATGCACAAATACCTGATAATGAATTGTTTATATTTAGTTTATTTTATTTTAACTTTCTGATAGGGTATTATTTTCCGCTTTTTGGTACTCGTAATGAGAAAAATTTCTACAAAAATACTATGTTTCAACAGGCGTAAGTATTGTAAGCTACATTTTTGATCAGCGGTATAGTGAAGGAATAAAGTTTGTCCAAATCAGGAATAAAATTTTTCCTGAATAAAATTACGACAAATTTCCGCCTGTTGAAATAATACAATTTTATTATTTATCCAGCTTTTATCTCCCTCTTGCTAGAAGATATAGTATCCGATAGTTTATAGCTTACTTCTGGATTATGGTTCCGTAGAAAAGAAATCTACCCTGGGACAAAAAATAGATTTAGGTGATATTGATGATCATCAACTATAAAGTGTTTTTCTTAAACTATCAATTCTCTTCCTTTATCTTATTTATATAATCAAAGTCATGTATAAAGCTCTAGAGTAAGGTACTGACCGTGAATAACTTGAATTATGTTAAATTTGTTTTTTTTTCTATTTTTTTCCAATACAATCAATCCACCGTTTTTCGCACCTTTTTTTAAATTACATCAATATCAAAACATAATTACCTCTATTCATACCGTAGGCTATCTACTGGATTTTTTATGGCGGCCTTTAAGGTTTGGCTACTTACTGAAAGTGCAGCTATGAGTAAAACCATCACTCCAGGAATACCAAACAACCACCAGGAGATCTCAATCCGATAAGCAAAATTTTGCAGCCATTCTGATATAAAGTAGTTGGCTACAGGTATAGCAATGAGAAAAGCTATCAGCATGAGCTTCATATAGTCTTTGGATAACAACAGCAGGATGTTACTCACTGATGCTCCTAATACTCTGCGGATACCAATCTCTTTGGTTCGTTGTCTGCCGGTAAATGCTGAAAGACCAAGCAGCCCTAAGCAGGAAATAAAAATTGCAAAACCTGAAAACAGTCCGAAAATCTGTCCAAACAGTACCTCAGATTTATATTGTGCATCAAATCTTTCGTCCAGAAAGTAGTAGTCAAAGACGCTATTGGGAAAAGCTTCAAGCCACACCTGTTTGATATCCGCGATTACATCTTGGTAATTGACATTTCCGTTACCAGTCATATCTAATTTAATAGCATAAAAATTTATGAAATTGGGATCAACTGGATATAGTACGATAGGAATATGAGCTTCCTTGAGTGAAAGAAAATGATAATCAGCTACTACACCTATTACGATATAAGCCCTACCATAAAGCATCACCTGAGTTTGTATTACTTCTTCAGGACTATCATAGCCCAAACGAAGCATAGCTGTCTCATTAAGAATCAGATGTTGATATCCCATTTCATTGTGCTGGAAATTCGTACCTGCCTTTAAGGTGAGACCCAGCGTAGATATATAATTTTCATCTACTCCGTAAAAGTAGTAATTTATGGGAACATTCGGTTTTTTCCCGAATTGGTAAAAATTATCAATTTTAGCCATTTCATTTAAATTATTGCCTGGCATAGCCTGAGCAACTGCAATAGATCTGACACTGTATAAGCGGCCAATTTCGTTTTCAAAGAAGTTGTAATTTTGCAGATAAATGGAGTCACTTCCTGTAAACCAGGGAGCATGTAACACCAGGGTTTGATCCATATCAGCACTTAATTCCTGCTTCTTCATAAAACTTATCTGACGATGTACTGTGAATGTAGCCGCAAGCAGCATCATGGTCATGGAAAACTGTATGATTACCAATGCTTTGCGAAGCGTATTCCCCTTCTCTGAAGCTTTGAAACTTTTTTTAAGTATTTTGATGGGGTGGTAAGCTGATAAGACAAATGCAGGGTAAAAGCTGGATAATAAAGTGCCTCCAAAAAAAATTGCTCCAGCAAGTATCCACAAATAAGCTTGACTAAACACTTCCAGACTAAATGGTTTATCCATCCATCTCTGCAGGAATGGGTACGATACCATTACTATCACTAATGCCAACAGTAATGAGATACTATTTAACAAAAGTAATTCTAATAAAAACAGGCGTGTGAGTTGATTACGGCTTGCGCCAAGGATTTTTCTTATGCTTGTTTCATTTGCTCTGCTTAAAGATTGTACTGTAGTAAGATTCACATAATTAACCCAGGCAATTAAGACTACTATAAAAGCTACAATAAGTAAAGCATACACATTATCATAGCTGCCATTGGCTCCTATTTCATATGTCTTATGAGAATGTAAATGTATTTCTGCTAGTGGCTGTAACTCATAACTGCTCTCATCATGCTGAGATAAATGCTTACGTTCAAATTCTGGAAGTTTAGCCTCCAAATCACCAGGCTGAGTATCGGGAGTAAGCAGAAGATATGTATAATCCATTTTATGATTCCAGTTGGGCTCTATACCCCATGTCTCTAATGCCGTACCATATGATACCAATGCATCAAAATGTAGGTGAGAATTGGCTGGGTTATCCTTCACCACTCCCGTCACTGTCATTTGCTCTTCATCCTCCTGATCCTTATACGTCAAGACTTTTCCCAAAGGATCTTCATCAACGAAATAGCGTTTAGCTACTGATTCGGTAATAACAATTGAAAGTGGGTTGTTGAGTGCTGTCTGAGGATCACCTTGCAGGAATTCCCAAGTAAACATAGTAAGAAAGGAAGGACTGGCTACAAATATCTTATCTTCTTTGAAGCGTCTATTTTGATACTGTAAATTACTGTTTTTAATGATGTAGAAACGTGCATAATCCCGAACCTCTGGAAACGTTTCTTTCAACATAGGTCCGGCTAAACTTTGAGTTGTAGCATCTTCAATAATTTCTTCTCCTGAAGGATACCGGGTAGTGATACGGTAAAGCTGTTCAATGTTTTGATGAAAACGATCATAGCTCAATTCAAAAGAAACATATTGTAGGATAAGCAAGCAAGTAGCCATGCCAATAGATAAGCCCAAAACATTGATCAAGGTGAAAGCCTTGTGCTTATGAAAGTTTCTCAGCGCAATGGTGAAATAGTTTCTGATCATGAGTGCCAGCGTGTGGTTGATAAAACCAAAAAGTATTCACTCTTGACGAGATCACCTAGAAGTTTGCAGCCAAATGCAGGAATTTTGCAGGGAAAGGGTTGATTCACCTTGGATTAGGTAACGTCTTGTCTCTTTCGGTGCAATAAACTTCCGTTTTAAAGCATACAAAAGAAAGAGCCAACTAAAGAAAAAGATGCCT
>CAZFFW010000141.1:0-15175 GCA_964518125.1 uncultured Porifericola sp. | reverse complement strand
AGCGTGGAGATTGTTAACAGTACCAGCTGTTTTGGTAATGGTACAGCCAGGGTAGTCAGAATCAGAGAAAATGGAAATATCATTGATAGTACTCATCCTGATTTTGGCAACTATCGGTTTGAATGGAGGGCGTCGGATGATGCAACTATTTTAACAGATGCATCAAACAATCCTTTAACAGGTAATCAAGTATCGGAACTAAATCCCGGCACTTATTATGTCTATGTATTCAATCAGAACACCAATTGTGTTTCCAGTAGACTGCAACTGGTGATCCAGGATAAAAGCCGCACTCCATTTATCTACCAGCAGGAAATTACCGATTTTATCAGCTGCACCGGTATAAACGAGGGAGTAATTGAGGTATACGGAGGAGAGTTTAATCCTTTAAATGTTCCTCCTCTGGGTTATCGGTATGAATGGACTCTGGCGAATGGCTCACCGATGCCTACTTATGCAGTATACAATGCTGATAGCAGCCGGGTGAGTAATCTGGAAAACGGTACTTACCAGGTTCTGATAACCAATAAGTCTACCGGATGCCAGGAAACAGCTAATTATACCATTCAAAGAAGAGAGGTTACGCCAGTACTCCTACTCAGCAAACTTTCCGATCAGACGTACTGCTACGGAGATGGCGCTGCTGAAGTAACTGAGGTGCGACTGGCCGGTAATTCGCTCAATCTGAACAATTACAGGTATACCTGGTATGAAGAAGATTTAAGCACCACCATATCAAGTCCTAGTTTAGGTTTATCAACTGATTCACTGAATGCCACTAGCCTGGTGGCGGGTACTTATTTTGTGGTTGCTGAAAATTTAGTTACCGGATGTACCACACTGCCAGTACAGCTTCAGATTGAAGATAATGTCGAACCCTTAATCGTTGTGCTTAACGATATTTCTGAGCCTATTACAGCCTGTGATCCAACAAATTTCCCGGATGGAAATATTGAGGTAGATGTGAGAAACAGCCAGAATATCGTGAGCAGTTGGTACAGAGGTTTTACGATCACCGACCCAGCTGATAGCATCTCGGGTTTTAACAATTTACTGGAAATAGACAATCTGGTACCAGGAGCATATACCATCTGGGTGATGGATACGCTAAGCGGATGTAGTACTACGAGGACCTATACAATTGAAGGAATTGAGGTGCCAGTAGTCGTAACAACATCTTCCATGAGTTTCAGCAGTTGTATACAGCCCAATGGAATGGTAGCTGCCAATGTAAATGGTGGTAGTGGAGAGTACATTTTCACCTGGTTCATATCCAATGAAAATGGTATGCAACAGCTAAATGTAGCGAATAACAAAAACTACCTTGAGGGGCTCAGCAATGGTACTTATTCAGTAGTAGTTCAGGATAGAAATGAGCCTTACTGCGAAGAGTCAAGAGCTGAAATAGTCGTAGAAGATAGCCGTGGAGATGAAATTATGATTATGGTCAACAATGATTTCCAGATGACGCATTGTGATGACAGTAATCCTAATGGTCAACTAAGCGTAGAGGTTAACGGAGAACTGTCCCGCTACAACTTCTTCTGGTATGCGGGAACTAATGTAAATAGTAAACCAATCGCTTCCGGCCCGGTATTAGGCAAACTTTCTGCCGGTAACTATACTGTGATAGCCAGAGATAAAGTAAACGGCTGTATCAGCAATGCATTTACCGGAACGGTGATAGCAGTCCCCGATACAACGATCATACCCGCACCACTTGTCAGTTCATTCCCGGTTACACGCTGCGACAGGGCTAATGGTTCAGCAATAGCCGTACTTGACAGCACTATGATTGATCCGAATGTGGATTATAGATACACCTGGTTTAATGAAGATGGAGAAGAAGTATTCAGTAGTTCTCGCACCAATGAAGTCAACTTTCTGGCCGCAGGAAACTATTCTGTAGTCGTAAGCCATGCTATTTCAGGTTGTGCATCAGCTAGTACTGATTTCAGTATTGGAGAAGATATCTATATGCCTGAATTTGAACTACTTAGTACGCCTTCAATCTGTCAGGAAGCCAATGGGACGATCATGATAGATTTCATAGAACCTATTCGTGTCGTGGACATAGAATGGGTGACTCCAGAGGGTTATGCAAATGGTTTCTTCCTGACCAATCAGCCTCCCGGATTTTATGAGGTTACCATCACAGACGACAAAGGTTGCCAACATACAAGAAGTGGGGTAATCAACGCTAATATTCAGGTTTTCAATGGCGTATCGCCCAATGGAGATGGTAAAAACGACCGCTTCATCATCAGTTGTATAGATCAGTACTCCGAAAATGTAGTGCGAATCTACAATCGTACCGGTGCTATTGTTTATGAAGACTTCCGATATGATAATGAGTTAACCTACTTTGAAGGCTATGGTAACAGAGGTCTTTACATCGGTGGGGAGGAACTACCAGAGGGCACCTATTACTATATCATAGACAAAAAGAATGGTGAAGAGCCTCAATCAGGTTTCCTTGAATTACTGAGATAAAATCATCCCGGGCACTTCGGCGGTGTCCGGGATACAAACCACATGGTATGCTTAAATTATTTCATATCAGCCAAAATAAAATGCTAATCGTAGCACTACTGCTACTGTTTAGCAATATTTGTTTTGGCCAGCAAAGACCCATTTTTTCACAGTATATGTTTAACGGGCTGGTACTCAATCCTGCTTACGCTGGTAACCAGCCACAATTAAACATCAGTCTTTTACACAGGGACCAGTGGGTAAATGTAGAAGGAGCACCCAAGACAAGTTCACTGATTGCCCATTCTGCAATCAAAAACAGGCCTGTAGGAGTAGGCATGCTGGTCTCCCGTGACAAAATTGGTGTGCATGATGATTATAGTATCTACGCCAGTTATGCTTATAAACTTAATATTGGTGTAGGAACCTTGTCCTTAGGTCTGCAGGCTGGGTTTAACTACATGTTTTCCGATTTTTCAAGGCTTACTACTTATAATCCCGATGACCCTTTATTTTATGGTACGGTAACTAGGTTCAGCCCCAATTTTGGTACAGGGGCATTTTTCAGCAACAAGACAACTTATGCCGGAATTTCTATTCCTTACCTGATCAATAATAAAATATATGACAAAGAAGATTTTATCAGCGAAGCCAGGGAAGCAAGATACTATTTCATTACTGGTGGGCATGTTTTCCACCTATCACCATTTCTGAGAATTAAGCCCTCCGGTCTCATCAGAGTACAGGAGGGCCAGCCAATCGGCATGGACCTGAACGTCAATGTTTTCCTGGATGATGTACTGAACGTTGGGACATCCTACAGAAGCGGAGATGCTGTAATTTTACTATTTGAAATGATGATTAACAAAAATCTCAGCTTTGGATATGCCTATGACCACACTTTATCAAGGATAAGACAATACACCGATGGTACACATGAATTTATGTTAACTTACCGCAGGTCGCTCGGTAAAGGACCATGTCATGCATATTTTTAGGCTTCTGCAGCTTCACGGATAACGGTCTGGGTGCGGTTAGGCCCGGTTGAAACAAGGTTTACCGGTATTTCCAGTACTTCTTCTATGTATGCTATGTACTGCAACAATTCGGAGGGCAAACTCTGAAAGCCTTCCGAATCTAAGGCACTGTTCCAGCCTTTAAATGTTTTATACACCGGTCTAATTCTTTGATCACATACATCATAAGGCATTTGATCGGTAATAGTACCATCTTCCAACTCATAATGGGTACAGATCTCGATTTCTTCAAAATCGTTGAGTACATCTGCTTTCATCATAAACAGCTCAGTAGCACCGTTGATCATTACTGCGTACTTAAGTGCGGGCAGGTCCAGCCAGCCGCAACGGCGGGGCCTCCCTGTAGTAGCTCCGAATTCATTACCACTTTTTCTAAGCTTTTCCCCAATTTCGTCCTCAAGCTCGGTTGGAAAGGGACCTGAACCTACCCGGGTACAATAAGCTTTAAATATACCGAACACATTACCAATATTCCTGGGGGCAACTCCAAGACCCGTACATGCACCTGATGCAATGGTTGTGGAACTGGTGACAAAAGGATAACTACCAAAATCAACATCCAGTAAAGAGCCTTGTGCTCCTTCGGCCAACACAGTGATATTCTCCCTTATTTTCTGATTGATCAGATATTCGCTGTCTACAATTTTGAAGGTTTTGAGAAGTTCTACAGCCTCAAAAAATTCTGCTTGATTTTCGCTAATATGTTGGTCTTCTCCAAAGTAGGAAAGCTTCCGGCGATGCTCTTCAATGAGCTTTTCATATTTTTCATTAAAATTCTCAGCCAGCACATCCCCTACCCTAAGACCATTACGACCAATCTTATCCTGGTATGCAGGTCCGATTCCTTTGAGGGTAGAACCGATTTTATCTTTACCTTTTGCTTTCTCATAAGCAACATCCAGCAGCCGATGTGAGGGCAGTATAAGCTGTGCTTTTTTTGAGATGTAGAGGTTTTTGGTCAGATCAAGATTAAACTTTTTCAGGCTTTCTATCTCTCTTTTAAAAATAATCGGATCCAGTACTACTCCATTACCGATTACATTGATGATATCCTGTCTGAAAATACCGGAAGGGATCTGGTGCAATACGTGTTTGATATTGTCAAACTCCAGCGTATGACCAGCATTTGGTCCTCCCTGAAATCTTGCCACCACTTTGTACTTTGGTGCCAGATAGTCTACTATTTTTCCTTTTCCTTCATCTCCCCATTGGAGGCCGAGCAGTACGTCAACTTTCATTATTGGTGAATTCTTAAAACATTAAAAAAGGTGTTAACAAACATTGTCAACACCAAAGTTAAAGCTAAATATTTTATAGCGACAAATATTAAGATTTTTCTGAGCGAGCTATGTCTTTTCCTGCGTCCTCTTTTTCTACACAATTTTCTTTATTGCAGCTGGCATAAAGAATAAGAGAATGGTGCTGCACCTTGTAATCCAACAACTCACCGACCATTTTCTGGATATTATAAATACGGGGATCACAGAACTCAACTACCTTATTACAGTCAGTACAGATCAGGTGATCATGCTGCTTGTAACCATAATTTTTTTCGTATTGGGCAAGGTTTTTACCAAACTGATGCTTGCTTACCAGGTCACACTCTACCAGAATATCCAGGGTGTTATACACAGTAGCCCGGCTGACACGGTAGTTTTTGTTTTTCATACTGATATAGAGGGATTCCACATCAAAATGCCCGTCTCTGGAGTAAATCTCCTCCAGAATAGCGAAGCGCTCGGGAGTTTTACGATAGCCTTTATCTTCGAGGTAGCTTACAAAAGTATCTTTTACTTTTTGGTATATGTCTTGGTTAAGTGCCATATGCAGGTTTCAGCTGTTTCACAAATATAGGATATATCCTTCGGGATATCATAGCAATCTGATGAATTCATCATGCTTTCATTATTCAGAATCAAAGCGGGTTACTTTTACCACTCCGTTTACTTTTTCAAGCTTTTTGATCAGGGTATCCAGATGGGATTTGTCATGCACATACAACATGATATTTCCTTCAAAAATTCCCCCTTCAGTATCAATGGAGAGCGAACGCATATTTACTTTAAGCTCGGCAGAAATGACCTTGGTAATATCATTAATGAGGCCTAGTCTATCAGTACCAATGACCTTCAGCCCCGACAGGTAGGCCAGTTCTTTTAGCGGCATCCATTTGGCCTGCACGATTCTGTAGCCATAATTGGCCATAAGCTCCGGTGCATTCGGGCAGTTAGTCCTGTGAATTTTGATCCCCTCATTTACTGTCACAAACCCAAACACATCGTCCCCAGGAATAGGATTACAGCATTTGGCCAGCTTGTAATCCAGAATATCCATATCATCGCCAATGAGCAGCAAATCCTGGGGTTTACCTTTGATCCTGGATACCTGCTTGGAAAAGGATTTAGCATCAGAAATTTTTGCTTTCTCTGTTTTGCCCTGATGATCAAGATCATCTTTGAACTTTTTAATAGATGTAGCCGGAATCAAGCCCTCGCCTACCTGATAATAAAACTCTAAAGGTGTCTTTACTTTAAAGTAGCTGGTGAGTTGCTCCAGCACTTCGGAGTTGAGGTCCACCTTCATTTGCTTCAGTTTCCGCTTAACAATCTCCTTGCCCTCAATGGCGGACGCCTTCTTATCTTCCTTAAGAATTTCCTTGATCTTGGATTTCGCCTTTGAACTTACGGCAAACCTCAGCCAGTCCTGGTTAGGCTTTTGTTTGTTTGAGGTCAATATCTCTACCTGGTCGCCATTAGAAAGGATATAGTTAATTGGTACCAACTTCTGGTTTACCTTGGCGCCCAGGCATTTGGCACCTATCTCAGTATGGATATCAAAGGCAAAATCCAGGGCAGTAGCTCCCCTGGGAAGCGTCCTAAGTTCACCTTTGGGTGTAAAGACAAATACTTCTTCGTTGAATAAATTAGAGCGAAAATCATCTACAAATTCTATAGCGGAGCCGCTGTTTTCGCTTTTGGCCTGCTCCAGAATAGCCCTCACTTTTCCGATCCACTCCTCCAGGCCATACTGCCGGTTGGCTGCAGTTGCAGGTTTATCTTTGTATTTCCAATGAGCCGCATACCCTTTTTCAGCAATTTCATCCATTCTTCTGGTGCGGATCTGCACCTCAACCCACTGTCCATTGGGGCTCATAACCGTGGTATGCAGCGATTCGTAACCATTAGACTTAGGCGTACTGATCCAATCACGCAGGCGCTCAGGATTAGGATTGTAGAAGTCGGTAATAACCGAATACACTTTCCAGCAGGCAGCTTTTTCTTCCTCCAGCGATACGTCCAGGATAATCCTGATGGCAAAAAGATCATATACCTCATGAAAAGGAATATTCTTTTTGTGCATTTTATTCCAGATGGAATAGATAGACTTGGGCCTCCCCTTAATCACAAAATCAAAGCCCTGTTTATTCAGCTCTTTCTGAATCGGATCAATGAATTTCTTAATAAAGCGACGTCTGGCATCCTTGGTTGTACTGATCGCCGCAGCGATTTCCCGGTACTTTTCAGTCTGGGTAAACTTAAGATACAAATCTTCCAATTCAGACTTGATCGCATAAAGTCCCAGTCTGTGGGCCAGGGGAGCGTAGAGGTAAATGGTTTCGGAAGCAATTTTAAGTTGCTTGTTCTTGGGCATGCTATCCAGGGTCCGCATGTTATGCAGCCTGTCAGCAAGTTTGATCAGTATCACCCTTACATCATCAGAGAGCGTCAGCAGCATTTTACGAAAGTTCTCAGCCTGCTGCGACGTACCGTACTCAAAAACGCCTGATATTTTGGTTAGACCATCTATGATGCGGGTTACTTTCTTCCCGAAATCGCGCTCTATATCATCCAGTTCTATCTCGGTATCCTCTACCACATCGTGCAGCAGTGCACATATAATAGAGGTGGTACCCAATCCGATTTCATTGACGCATATTTCTGCAACTGCCAGCGGATGGTAAATGTAAGGCTCCCCTGATTTTCGGCGCATTTCCTTATGTGCCTCCATAGAGGTATTGAAGGCCTTTTTGATCTGCTTAGCATCCCCGTCCTTGAGGTAGGGTTTGGCCTGCCTCAAAAGTCTGCGATATCTTCTTAATATTTCTTTTTTCTCCTCGTCAGTATTAACTACCAACATTGTTTCCTGCGCCATACAGCACCGCTGTTTATTTACTAGTGAAATGATAAGGTAATATATGAATCATAGAAAAGTATCCAATAGCTTAACAAAATCCATATGTACTTTAGTTGACCTAAATAAAAAAGCTCAAAAAAAATTGACATCTATATTGAAATCCTGATTTTTTAAATTAAATTTGCAGTCTCTTTTCCAAGAGCGGATGTGGCGAAATTGGTAGACGTACTAGACTTAGGATCTAGCGCCGCAAGGCATGGGGGTTCGAGTCCCTCCATCCGCACATTGTAAAAAACCCTCTTCTCAGTTATCACATACCGATGTCACTGAGATTGAGGGTTTTTAGTTTCAACTTTTTAAATTCTTTCGGTCTTGGATATTACGCTTGACAAAAAAAGTAATACAGAAGCCTCTATTAAAATTAACCTAAAGGAGGAAGATTACCAATCTCAGTTTGAAGAAAAAATAAAAGAATACCGGAGAAAGGCCAATCTTAAAGGCTTTCGCCCCGGTAAGGTTCCTCCCGGCATTATCAAAAAGATGTATGGTAAGGCCATCAAGGTAGAGGAGATCAACCAACTCATTTCTCAGGCGCTCCCTAATTATATCAAAGAGCAGGATCTCAAGATTGTAGGGGAGCCACTACCCAACTATGACGATGCTGAAAGTATTGACTGGGAAAACCAGAAAGAATTTGAGTTTGTCTACGAAGTAGGTTTTGTCAATGATTTCACCTACGATCTTGATAATCTGAATATTGCTCGCTTCAAGCTTAAGCTTACTGATGAAGAACTCAATGAAACCATTGATAACCTTAGAAACCAGTTTAGTCAGACGGAGAATGTGGAGGAAGTTGGTGCTGAAGATATCATCAATGGAAAGCTGACTCAGCAGGAAGGTGAACTGGAAAACGAAACGTCTATTGACCTGAAAGAACTGGACGAAACGCAATCAAAAGCTTTTGTAGGTGCAAAAAAGGGTGATACGGTTACCTTTAATATTCGGGAAACCCACCCAGAAGACACTGATGTAGCTGTTCTGCTTTCCAAAAATCCTGAAGAAGTAGCCGAAGTAACAGGAGATTTTGTTTTTACCATTGAGACTATCCTGCGCCGCAAGCCTGCCGATATGGACCAGGAGTTTTTTGAGCGTGTATTTGGTAAAGATTCCGTACAGTCAGAAGATGAATTTCGTGAAAAGGTACGGGAAACCATGCAGGAAAATTATGACCGTGAAACCCATAATCTTCTGATGCTGGATATCCGGAATAAACTGGTAGACAATACCGATTTTGAAGTGCCCCAGGATTTTCTCAAGCGCTGGCTGATGGAGAAAAACGAGGGAAGTATAAGCGAGGAGCAGGTAGAGAAAGAATTTGATGCTTACGTAAGAGATTTGAGGTGGAACCTGATCATCAATAAAATTTCTGAAGACAAAGACATTAAGGCTGAACATGAAGATGTAAAGGCCAAGGCTCGCGAGCTCATTGAAGAGCAACTGGGCCAATCTGGTTTGTTGCAGCAACTTGGTGATAACCTTGACCCGTTTGTAGACAATTACCTGCAAGGTGATAATGGTAATAATTATATGCAGGTGTACAATCAGGCCCGTACCGAGAAGATTTTTGCTTTTGTGGAGGAAAATGCTACCATAGAAGAGAAGGAAATAACGGTAGAGGAGTTTAAAGAAGAGGTAGATAAACGCCAATAACTAAGCAATACAATTTTCGTTATCAAAAAGAGTCTTTAAATTAAGGACTCTTTTTTCATTTTTATATTTATTAAAAAACCACATAATGATTAACAAAGACGAATTTAGAAAATACGCCGTCAAAGGACAGAACATTAATGGTAATACCTTTGATCAATATGTAGAGCGTGTAGAAAATATGACGCGTGCGGTAATTGAGGAAAGACCTACCAATTTCCGCGAAATTGATGTGTTTTCCCGCCTCATCATGGACAGGATCATTTTCCTGGGTATGCAGGTAGAAGAGAATATCGCCAATATTATTACTGCTCAGCTGCTTTTCCTGGAGTCAGTTGACCCCAAGAAAGATATTCTATTGTATGTAAACAGTCCCGGAGGTTCTGTGTATGCTGGTCTGGGGATGTATGACACCATGCAATACGTAGCACCTGACGTGGCTACCATTTGTACCGGAATGGCCGCTTCTATGGGAGCAGTGCTACTGGCTGGTGGCGCCAAAAACAAGCGCTCTGCCCTACCGCATGCCCGGGTAATGATTCACCAACCCAGCGGAGGCATGCAGGGTAAATCCAGAGATATGGAAGTTACACTAAAGCAAATGCAGGAACTGAGGAGAGACCTTTACGATATCCTGGCGTATCATTCCGGGCAGCCTTATGAAAAGATAGAGAAAGACTCTGATCTTGACTTTTGGATGCGTCCTCAGGAAGCCAAAGAATACGGACTTATTGATGAGGTCCTTGAGCGTGGCTACCATAAGAATAAAAACAAAGAATAGTCTAGCTTCATTGACAGATCATAAAGTATGGTCTGTCAATTTCTTATTATTTAAAAATTAACTTGAGATATGCCACAGCAGGTTACTTGTTCATTTTGTGGAAGAAATAAAAAAGATGTGGACCTGATGATATCAGGGATCAATGCGCACATTTGTAATTATTGTATTAATCAGGCTCAGCAGATTCTGGACGAAGAACTCAAAGTAAAAAGCAAGGGTAAAGCTCCGGAATTTAACCTGATGAAGCCTGCCGATATCAAGAAGTTTCTTGATCAGTACGTTGTCGGCCAGACCGATGCCAAGAAGGTAATTGCTGTGGCAGTCTATAACCACTATAAGCGACTGATGCAGCAGAAAGACGATGAGGAGGTTGCTATTGAAAAGTCGAACATCATAATGGTAGGCGAAACGGGTACCGGTAAAACCTATCTTGCCAGAAATCTGGCGCGTATACTGCAGGTTCCATTTTGTATAGCCGATGCAACGGTTCTCACGGAGGCCGGATATGTGGGAGAAGATGTGGAGAGTATTCTTACCAGGCTACTGCAGGCCGCTGACTACGATGTGGAATCGGCCGAAAGAGGCATCGTGTATATTGATGAAATTGACAAGATCGCCCGTAAGTCTGACAATCCATCCATCACCCGTGATGTAAGTGGCGAAGGGGTACAACAGGCCTTGCTCAAACTGCTGGAAGGCACTTCGGTCAATGTCCCCCCTCAGGGAGGCCGTAAGCATCCCGACCAGAAAATGATAGCCCTTAATACAGAAAATATTCTCTTTATCTGCGGAGGCGCATTTGACGGTATCACACGGATGATAGCCAACCGACTCAATACCAAACCTCTCGGTTTTTCCGGCAATCTGACCAATATATCCGATCAGTCTATTGACAAAGAAAACCTGCTGCAGTATGTGACAGCCCAGGACCTTCGGCAGTTTGGCCTGATACCCGAATTGATCGGCCGTTTGCCCGTACTCACGCACCTGGATCCACTGGGTACAGAAACCCTCAAAATGATCCTTACCCAGCCCAAGAACTCGCTGGTGAAGCAGTACAAAAAGCTATTCAGGATGGAAGGGATTGATGTTACTTTTGAGGATGATGCACTGGATTATATTGTAAAAAAAGCTATGGAATTTAAGCTAGGAGCACGTGGACTTCGGTCTATCTGCGAAGCCATCATTACCGACGCTATGTTTGAGCTTCCTTCCCAAAAAGAGATCAAAGAGTTTGTGATTGATGTAAATTACGCGCAGGAAAAGTTTGAGAAGTCCAAGTTCAAGCGACTATCTGCCGCCTGATTTCAGTTTTTCTTAAAAACCTGAAGCCGGATATCTCGCAGTATCCGGCTTTTCTTTTTTTTTGCATTCCTAAGCCCTATTTACGAGAAAGCAGACTTCCATCTAGCAGCGTACTGATCAGTTGCAAGTAATCATTATTTTTAGCAAACAAGAGGGCCTCGGTAGCATTTTGCCCGATACGAATTTTACTGACCTTCTTTACATCTCCGGGAATATACAGACCTGACTCACTGGGAGGAACTACCCGGAAATTACCCTTGCCATCGCCAGCCAAAAAGGTGCCGATTCCGGCATCGTTACGAGGTGTCTCCACTTCTGACGCATAAAGATTTCCGGCCAGCAACACGTCAAGGTGCCCATCCATGTTATAATCATTAATGTCTATTGCATTTACTGAAGAAACCTGGGCCGCATTATCCATTTCACGCAGCACAAACTGAGGGATACCATCAGCATTGAGCCCTTGGTTTTCAAGGTAAGCGGTAGAAAAAGTCTTTGCCTGCAGGTGTAAAGCCTTTTCCAGGTTTTCCATGCCATAGACATCCGACAATGTAGCACGACCAAAGCTTTCGTAGTCAGGAAATTTTTTCTTGATAAAGGGCATCTGCTCTGATGAACACTGCCGCCCTCTGAGGGGAAACAACTGTTCTTCATTGTAATAGCCCAGTACGATATCATAGGTGCCACTCTGATCAAAGTCTGCGCAATAGATCTCAAAGGGGAAGGCCGTGCTTGCCTTGTACTTGTAGTTTTTCCCAAGATTACCGGCTACCAGGTCAATATCACCATCCCGGTCAAAGTCTGCACCATTGATACTGAACCACCAGCCTTCGGTGTCAGCCAGGCCTGCCTGTTGGGTGATATCCTGGAGAACAAACGAATTATTTTGGCCAGTAAGATTCAGAAATGCCCGAATACCCATCCACTCTCCGACTACCATAAGGTCTGGGTAGCTGTCATCATTGAGGTCTGTCCAATATGCGTCAGTCACCATGCCCAGGGAGGCAAGCGCCGGCACATCCTCCGATACATTGACAAACTTCCCGTCCCGGTTTTCCAGCAGAAAACTTGCCGGACTAAAGGGGTACATCCCCGGTACCTGCCGGCTTCCTACAAACAGATCCAGGTCTCCATCCTGGTCAAAATCTGCAGCTGCTACTTTACCTCCGCTGCTCATCATTGGGGGCAAAGCATCGGGCCGGTGGCTAAAGCTTCCTTTGCCATCGTTCAAATACAGGCGGTCCTGCAGGGAAATATCTTTTCTTTCGTATTCATTTCCACCACTGATCACATACAGGTCAACATCACCATCCAGGTCAGCATCAAAAAACAAAGCATCTAGATCTTCTGAACTGGCGTGTAGTGAAAAAGCATTTTGCCTGCTTTCAGCGAAACTGCCATTAGCAGACTGCATGTAAACTTTTCCGCCAAAGCCCTTCGCCCCCCCCAGGTAAAAGTCATCCAGGCCATCAGCATTCACATCAGCTACTGCCAGTGCCGGCCCAAAAGTTGACATTTTATGCGGCAACAAAACTTCACGTTCAAAATCATCAAATTCATTTTCGTGATGTCTGATCTCGGCAACAGCCCCAGATTGGTCCCTGAACAGGTACTGCTGGCTGTTGTTAGCAGGTAATGCGGTTTCTTTGGCATCTGCATGCATGAGCTTAAGCGTCTGGTTTGCCTCTATTTCACCAAGGGTCTGCTGCTTTCCGTCTGCCCAGCGAATAACCAGTTTGTCAATTTTAGCTGCCTCACCCAGCCCAAAATGCACCAGCGGTTCTACGGATGACTGGAAACCCCGGCTCAGATAATGCTCATGCACTAACCGCTGGTCACCAATTTCCAGACTGATGTGTGCTCCCAAACCCAGACGGTTGGCTTCGTTACCTTCCAGTTGAATCCGCAGATAATGATGCTTTACTTGTTTTGCTGCGTGATTTTCGTACAGAAAAACCTCATCATCTATATTGTTAATCACTATATCCAAATCTCCATCATTGTCCAGGTCGCCAAAGGCAGCACCGTTGGAAAAAGCAGGCGTCTCAAATCCCCATTCCTCTGTCATTTTGCTGAAGGTAAGGTCTCCGTTATTACGATAGACATAATTGGCTATTTTGGTGGAAGGGATAGAATCCAGCAGTTCCCTGACCAGACGCTGGATCTCAGCAGGGTCAGAGGCGGAAACTTCAGAAAGCTTTTCTTTTTCGTAATTGACATAATCCTTATTGGAAACCTCTTTTTTATATCCATTGGTCACGATCATATCCCGATGGCCGTCGTTGTCTATATCAAAGATCAGCGGCGCCCAACTCCAGTCGGTGTTGGAAACATCTGCCATCTGACCAACTTCACTGAAGTTAACTTGCTGGGTTTCACCTTTCTGTTCTATAGTACCGTTATTCAGTTGCAGGGTATTGATCATGTACTGGTAGTGATAACCATCTTCTACCGCGTAATAAAACTTGCTACGATCCATTCCCCGCATCATGGTTTTGTTACGATAGTTATCTTCCGCTACCATGTCTGCCACCATAATATCCAGCCAGCCATCGTTGTTAAAGTCTGCCATATCATTGCCCATAGAAAACTGGGAGACATGCGGCATAGTAGATTTCAGTTGTTCGCTGAAGGTTCCATCTCCGTTGTTGTAGTAAAGATAATCCTGCTCCAGGAAATCATTGCTGATGTACAGGTCTGGCCAGTGGTCGTTGTTGAGATCCCCTACCGCTACGCCTAGTCCATAGCCCAGCGGATTTTCAAGAATGCCGGAAGATGCCGTTACATCCAGAAATTTTGGATCAGCGGCAGTACCCACATTTTTGTACAGCTTATCCCCCACATAAGGATCCCGCATCTGACGCACCGCATCAGGGTCAAAGCTTTCCATCGGGACAACATTGTGGTTGAGCAGGAACATATCCAGGTCACCATCACGGTCATAGTCAAAAAAAACTGATTGGGTAGCAAAGCCCTGGTCAGCAAGTCCGACAAAAGCTGCTTTTTCAGTAAAGGAGGGAATTCCTTCTTGATTAAGTCCATTGTTGATAAACAGTTGATTGGCCCGCCTCTCGGGAGGTAACTGCCCGCCCAGGCATAGATAGATATCCAGCCAGCCGTCATTATTGATATCAACCATCGTAACACCGGTATTCCAACCGGAACTCCCGCTAACGCCCGCTTTGTCTGCTACTTCCTGAAATTGAAAATCTCCCTGGTTGAGGTAGAGGTGATTAGGCACCAGATTACCGCTAAGGTATACATCTGAAAGCCCGTCATTATTGATGTCCCCGATGGCTACTCCGCCCCCGTTGTGGTAGTATTCAAAGGTCAGTATGTTGATTTTTTCATCCTCTGGGACGGTATTTCTAAAAAGCATATTTGACTGCTCAGAGGATACCAGGCTGAGTATGGGCTGGTTTTGAATATCGTCCGAATTACTCGATACTTCCACTCCTTCCGTACAGCTGCCCAGTATCAAGGAGATCAAGATTAAGTATAGTAATGTGAGTTGTTTCATAGTCAGCAATTTCCTTCCCGAAAATATATTGATTAAAGCGCTGCCTTACCAACATACCGGTGAGAAAATTACAAAGCTTTAAACTAGCGTTAGCAAGATAAAGTCATTTGCCAGGGCAAAAATGCGCCACTATCAGGCTTAAGCTTTCTCGCTTCAAGAGCTGAAAAAACCAAGGGATTGGATAATAGCAATACAGGTTTTCAAAACCAAAAGGTTAGT
>CAZFFW010000140.1:0-15217 GCA_964518125.1 uncultured Porifericola sp. | reverse complement strand
GTCCGCTCATGGATGAGCGCAACAACTTCCGCATGCCGGCTTACCACCGCCTGGATATCAGCTACCGCAAGAACAAAGATACCCGCAAGGGCAACCGACGTTCCTGGATCTTCTCGCTCTACAATGCCTATAACCGCCTGAACCCCTACTTCCTCTACGAAGACCAGGGCAGGCTGAAACAATACAGTCTGTTCCCGATCATTCCTTCGGTGACGTATAGATTGGAGTTTTGATCATACATAAGGCTGCCAAAGTTTTGGACTCTGGCAGCGTGAGAGCGCATTTAAAGGTCACTCCAGAAAGTTCGGTGCATCCAGCTTGGTGGCGATGCGGTAAGCGGCATTGACCAGTCCTACATGGCTGTAGGCCTGCGGGAAATTGCCCCACTGACTTCCGGTAGCGGCATCCACATCCTCACTGAAGAGTCCCAGGTGGTTACTGTACTGCATGATGTTCTCAAAGGTTTGGATGGCTTCATCCACACGGCCGACACAGGCCAGGGCTTCCACGTACCAGAAAGCACAAATCAGGAAAGTAGTTTCCGGCATACCGAAATCATCCATGTGCATATAACGGTAGAAAAGGCCGTCTTCAGAGCGTAGTTCTTTCTCCAGGTTCTTGAGGTGGCTTTTGGCTTTATCGGAGTCGCCATCCAGGTAATTCATCATGATCAGCTGCAGGGTGCTGGCATCCAGGTTTTTGGTGCCGATCGCCTGGGTATATACGCCTCGGTCGGTATCAAAGCACTCTTCTATCTTTTCTATGGCTGCCTGTTTGAGCAGGGCCGCCTTCTTTTCCAGCTTGCTGTCGTTGAGGCGGCGGGCCACTTTTAGTGCGGCGGAGCTGCCAGCCCAGTGGAAGAGGTAGGTATAACAATGGTACTGGCTCAGGTCGCGAAATTCCCAGAGACCGGCGTCAGGTTCGTACATTACCTCTTCTATTTTATCGAGCACCTGATATATCAGGTTTTGCGAACCGGCCCTTTCGTCATTGATGAAGCGATGGTCCACATAGAGGGGCAGCAAAGACAGGAGTACCTGCCCGTACACATCGTTCTGTATGTGTTCGTAGGCCTGGTTACCCACCCTGACCGGCTGGTTGCCCAGGTAGCCCTTGAGGTCCATGATCTTTTCTACCAGCTGGTCGCTGCCGCTGATGGAATACAGTGGCTGGTAGCGGCTCTGCTGGCTGGCCGAAATATTGGCGATATAGTAAAAATAGCGTTCCAGCTCTTCAAAGTGACCGATATGGTTAAATGCGGTAAGCGTATAATAGGTATCCCGCAGCCAGCAGTAACGGTAGTCCCAGTTACGGCCACTGCCCGGCGCCTCGGGCAGGCTGGTGGTAGTGGAAGCGATGATACCGCCGGTATCTTCAAACTGGTGAATCTTGAGCACCAGTGCCGAACGAATCACCTGTTGCTGGTAGAAGTCACTGATGCTCATGCTTTTTACCCACTGCTGCCAGTAGTTGACCGTTTTCTGCCGGAAGATTTCGGCAGTGCTTTCCACCGGGGCTTCCAGCGGGGCACCAAAGGTCAGTACCATATAGCGGGTATCATTCAGCACAAAATACTGGTCCTCCAGCATATAGGTCAGCGAGATATTGGTGGTGAGGCGGATCTCATTTTCCAGTCCCAGAAACTTAATGTGGTTGCTGGCCTGGTTCATGGAAGGCTTGAAACTGCCATATTCACCTACCGGATCACACTTAACCTTGATCCTGGGCGTACCGGAAAGCGGTTCAATCTTCCTGACCAGCATCAGCGGTTTAAAATAACGGTCGTACTGGAAAAAGCGGGGGGCAAAATCAGTAACCCGGTATTTGCCGTCCTCATATTCTATTTCAGTACAGAGAACATTGGTATTCTCCACATAATACTGATGGCTCTTGAAGCTCTCTGAGCAGGGTTTGATGCTAAACTCACCGCCTTTTTCATCATCCAGTAATCCGCCGAAGATAAAACTGCTGTCGAAGCGGGGCCAGCAAAGCCAGTTGATGTTGGTGTCTTTGTTTACCAGTGCCAGAAAAGCGCAATTTCCGATTACGCCGAAGTCATATGTGTGTTTGTTCATGCCAGAATTAGATTTACTGCATATTAGACATCATCTCTTTAAAATCAAATTAATCCTAGGTTGTTAGGAAAGATGGGCACAAAAGATCAATTCAGCACGTTAGTATGATGCGTGTAGGATTTTTTACGGCTTGTAAACTTATCACATATGTAAGTGCTTGCATATGATGTGGACTCTTCATTAATTTACCCGTTAGCGAAATACCTAAAACTACATTTGCATGAAAATTCTAGCGATCGGCCGCAATTATGCCGAGCATATCAAAGAACTGAACAATGAAAGCCTGGGAGAACCGGTAGTGTTCATGAAGCCGGACACGGCTATTCTTAAAAACGATGAGCCTTTTTATTATCCTGACTTTTCTACTGACATACATTTTGAAGTAGAAATACTGCTCAAAATTGCAAAAGAAGGAAAGTACATACAGGAGAAATTTGCGCACAAATATTATGACGAAATAGGCATCGGCATTGATTTTACGGCGCGTGATTTGCAACAGAAGGCTAAGGAAAAAGGTCTCCCCTGGCTGCTGGCCAAAGGCTTTAATGGTTCTGCCCCGATCTCCGGCTTTCTGCCCAAAGATCAGTTTGACCTGGAGCACCTGAACTTCAGTCTTCAGGTGGACGGTGAAGTAAAACAGCAGGGTAATACGGAGATGATGTTGTTTAAATTTGATTACCTGATCAGCTACCTTTCGCAGTTTTTTACCCTGAAGAAAGGCGACATCATTTTTACCGGAACACCCAAGGGGGTAGGACCTATTCGGCAGGGAAACTTGTTAACTGCATACATAGAAGACCAAAAACTGTTGGAGTGTGAAATTAAATAGGCTTACTTTATTACTGACTTCTTTACTGGTATTTACTTTATTTGTCTCTTCCAAAGTAGAGGATGATTACTACATATTCCCGGTAAATCCGGGGAAACGTAATTACCTTTCCGGCAACTTCTGCGAACTGCGGAGCTCTCATATGCATGCCGGCCTGGATATCAAGGTAGGAGGAGTGGTGGGTGCCCCGGTGCATGCTGCTGCCGATGGCTACATCAGCCGTATCAAAATATCCTGGGGGGGCTATGGCAATGCCCTTTACCTGCAGCACCCCAACGGCACGACCACCGTTTATGCCCACCTGGATGAGTTTAGTGATGAAATTGCCGAACATGTGCGTAAGGCCCAGTACCAGAACAAGTCCTTTGAAGTAGAGCTTTTCCCCGGCAGAGACGAAATTACCGTAGATAGAGGAGAAGTGATCGGTAAAGCGGGTAATTCAGGTTCCTCGGGTGGTCCCCATCTGCATTTTGAGATCCGTGACGCCAACCAGGTACCGCTTGATCCGCTGAAATACAATTTTGAAGAAATTGTAGACCGTATTCCACCCTATGTGCGCAAAATAGCCCTGGTGACACTGGACAAAGATGCCCGTATCAATGGGCAGTTCGGTCGCTTTGAATTTACGGTCAACAGCAAGGGCAATGATTATGAGGTAAGTGAGGAAATTGATGTGCAGGGACAGATCGGGGTGGAAGTAGCCGCTTTTGACCGGGCTGATGGCGTGCGTAACGTATATGGCGTGACTGCCACAGAGATGAGCCTGGACGGTGAGCCACAGTTCAGCTACCTTACTGACAAAGTTTCCTTCAACGATACCAAAAATATACACGTACATGTCAACTATGAGGAGCGTTTCCGCCAGGATCGTACCTTTTACAGGTTGTATGTAGAAGATGGTAACTCACTGCCGATTTATGAAACATCCTCTAACAAAGGAAAGCTGGACATCCGTGACGAAAAGACACATCAGGTAGATATAAAACTGACCGACCATTATGGCAACAGCAGCGATCTGAAGATCAGGCTGAAAGGAAAGAAGAATACGCCTAAAGAACAGATGAAGGTGCGGTATTTCAGTAAACCTTATAATGATCAGAACTACCATGTGCGTGGAAACGTATTGCAACTGTATGTCCCCATGGAACAAAGTCCGGAAGGTATGTACCAACCCAACCTGGCCCGCTTTTTTGCCAACCGCATGGACATAGAAGAAGCGCCGGCCTACCTGGTCAATGATGTAGCGGTTTACTTGTGGGATTTGCGCAAAGGCACACCGGACTCCGTTGATGTATGCGGTAAAACGGAGCATCTTGCTATCAATATGCGGGTGCCTTCCGGCAATGCCTTCAGCTTTTATCAGCCGGAAATGGATGTGTATTTCCCTAAATACTCACTTTTTGATACGCTGTATTTCTCTACCGATTACCAGATTTTTGATGATCGGGAGGTTTTTACCCTGCATAAAGACCATACCCCCTTACGTGCCAGCCTGGAAGTGAAGCTCAAGCCCCGGCATTTGCCCGACGGTCCTAAACAGAAGATCAGTGTCTACAAAATGACCAGTTCCGGAGACCTGAGCTATGAGGGTGGCGAATGGAAAGGCAGTACGATTTCCTTTTACACCCGCTCTTTTGGTGACTTTGTGCTGGCCAGCGACAGCGTTGCTCCAGTCATTACCCCGCTGAATGTGAGCAATCGCCAGCTTAAGTTTAAAATTGAGGACAAACTATCCGGAATAAGCAGTTTTGACGCTTATGTGAATGGTGAATGGGTACTGATGAAGTACGACTATAAGTGGGATGTTATCTGGACAGATGGCAGCGATGACCGTGTGCCCTTACAGGGAGATGTCAGGATTGTCGTAAAGGATAATGCCGGCAACGAGAATGTGTACGAGGGCAGGATTTAGGTGCTAAAGGGCTACATTTCAGCTTCATCATTAAATACCCTATTTGAATGTAGTGGTAATCATACTACCATAGCGCAGTATTGCCCTGACAAATGAAACCCAGGCTACACAAAGATATCATTGCTATTATTGTATTTGTGTTGGTTTTTCTGATACTCCTGCTTTTCTTTAACTGATTGATCTGGCACTGATACATGTTTTTCTACCTTTCCAAGACCTTATATTTTCTCGCCATGCCTTTGACACTCATCTGCATGGCTTTTTTGTTGAGCTGGTTTATCAAAAGATATCGCCGTACTTTCTTTTTAACGGGTTTGGTGCTGCTTTTCTTTTTTACCAATGTTTTTATCAGCAATGCCCTGCTGCGCTGGTGGGAGGTGGAGCCGGTACTGATCAGTTCTCTCCCGAAGTATGATGTTGGAATCGTACTGGGGGGCATCACCTCGGATAAAGAACCACGCGACCGGGTGCATACCAGTGGTGCTGCTGATAGGGTTTTACATGCGGTGCATCTTTACCGGGAAGGTAAAATCAACAAAATCTTAGTAAGTGGCGGATCAGGAAAAATCCTCCAGGATAGTGTTACCGAGGCAATACTGCTGAAGCGGCTTTTATTGCAGAGTGGAATTCCTGAGGCCGATATACTGGTAGAAGATGCTTCCCGCAATACCCATGAAAATGCCTTGTTCAGCAAGAGCTTACTAGATGAAAAAGCACCGAACCAACGTTATCTGCTCCTTACTTCGGCTTTTCATATGCGCAGGGCCAGTGCTTGTTTTGCCAAAGTCGGCTTGCCGGTAGGGCTATACAGTGCTGATCTCCGGACTGATGAAAATAAATTTACGCCCGACATACTTTTTCTGCCCAGCAGTGGCGGTTTGCACAACTGGGAGATCATTATCCGGGAAATGCTGGGAATGATGGCCTACAAAGTGAGCGGATATATCTGACCGGGCCAGGTTTACAGATGCCCGATATTGGCCACATAAGCTGCTGAAGCTTGTTTATGGGCGTTAAATCGTTTAAATTCTCATTTTTTAACATACATTTCAGCATTATGATACACACCTTAGACCTGCATTTTTTAGGATTTGAAAGAGCCATTGCCAGTTTTCTGATAGAAACCACCGAGGGGCCAGTACTGGTGGAAAGTGGCCCGTATTCAACTTTTCCGCATCTGGTAGACAGTATCAGGTCATTGGGCTACAGTCCGGAAGATATCCGGCATGTACTACTGACCCATATCCATTTTGACCACGCCGGAGCGGCATGGGCATTTGCAGAGCTTGGGGCTAAAATATATGTGCACCCGGTGGGATCCCCTCACCTGGCACATCCTGAGAAGCTCTGGGATTCTGCCAAACGTATTTACCAGGATGATATGGAAAGGCTGTGGGGCGAAATGAACCCTATTGTCGAGGAGCAAATAGTAGCAGTGGAACATGAAGAAACACTGACCTTCGGCGATACTAAAATCAGGGCTATACATACGCCTGGCCATGCCTCTCATCATATCGCCTGGCAGATGGGTGATGTGATATTTACCGGAGATGTTGCGGGTGTTCGCATCAAACCGGCTGATAAAATCGTGGAAGCGCCCTGTCCTCCGCCTGACATCAATGTTGAAGACTGGCTGGATTCTATCCGAAAAATCAGAGAACAAAAGCCTAAAGTATTGTACCTCACTCATTTCAGCCGTATCAAAGATGTGGACTGGCATCTGGATGAGCTGGAAAGGAGGCTGATGGAGTGGAGTAACTGGATCAGGGCCAAAATGGAGCTCGGACAGAACGCAGAGGAGACTGTTCCTGAGTTCAGGCGCTACGTCGCCAATCAGCTGCGACAGGAGGGGGTGGAGGAAGAAGCTATCAAACAATACGAGGCCGCTAATCCTTCATGGATGAGCGTAGCCGGTTTGATGCGCTACTGGAAGAAAAAGAAAGAGCGAGAACAGGCTCAGTAACTGCTGTCGTTCAGCCGGGTTTTGCCGCGGTAGGTCCAGTAGATCAGCGAGGTATAGCCTATGACAAAGGGCATCCCCCAAATGGCTACAAAAAACATCGTTCTTAGGGTGTATTCGGTAGAGGCTCCGTTATAAATATCAAGGCTGTAGGTAGGGGAGAGGCTGGATACCATCATATTGGGAAATATACCCAGGGCGAATAAACCAATGATCGCAGTAATGGTACAGGCCGATGAGATGAAAGTCTGCATCGGCTTATCTTTGGCCAGGGTACGGGGGATATTGGCGATTGACAGGATATTGAGCAGAACGATCGTCCAGGCAATTACGGAAATTGCTGTCTGATGCTCTGCCACCAGCGCATGGTAAGTGCCGGTACTTTCAATTTGTCCGAAGGAGAAATTAGCCAGCATTTCTGGTCTTAAGAAGAGCGTATAGGCTGTTGTCAGGATGAACATGAGTAAAAAAATGACATAAGATGTTCTGATCCAGCCTTTTACCTGGTTTTGCAGGCTGCCTTCAGTCTTCAGGTTCAGGTAAATGGCACCATGCATGGTGAACATGGCAAGATTAAAAAGCCCGGTCAGTATGGTATATGGGCTGATCAGGTCAAAGAATGTGCCCTGGTATTCCTTGTCAGAGCCAATGGGAAAGCCTATGACTACATTGCCAATGGCGACACCAAACAACACTGCCGCCAGCATGGAGCCAACGCTAAAGCTGACATCCCAGCTTTGTCGCCAGCCCTTTCGTGGCTCCTTGCTCCTGAACTCAATGGAAACCGCCCGAAATATCAAAGCGATCAGCAGGAGCATGAACGGCAGGTAGAATCCTGAAAATGCGGTAGCATAAACCTCCGGAAAGGCGGCAAAGAGTGCACCGCCTGCTGTAATCAGCCACACTTCATTGCCATCCCATACCGGACCGATTGAATTGAGCATGATCCGGCGGTTGGTATCTCCCTTGCTGAACAGGTGCAATACGCCCACACCCAGGTCAAAGCCATCCAGGATCGCATAACCAATCAATAATATCCCGATGATGATGTACCAGACAACATTAAAATCCATTTTCAAAAAATTTATTTACCAATTTTTTCAATAGGCCCCATTCTTTCACCTCTGTGCTGATAAGATTCCGGTCCGTGTTCATAATCGTCCGGTCCGTGCTTGATCTCCCGGTCAAGTACGTACAGCCACACGAAGAAAAGCAGTATGTAGACGATAAAGAAGAGGATGAGCGAGATCAGCACTTCCGGAGCAGTAACTGACTTGGACAGCCCGTCCGATGTCCGTAGCAGGTCCTGTACGATCCAGGGCTGCCTGCCTCTCTCGGCCGACACCCAGCCCGACTGATTGGCAATGACCGGCAGTGCAACCGCAGGCACATAGAGTTTCATCAGCCAGGGTGTATCAAACAGCTTTTTGCGGTACAGCATCCAGAGACTAAACAGTGTCAGCGCAATGAAAAACATCCCCAGCGCTACCATCAGGTGATAGGTCTGAAATACCTGTGCTACCGGAGGCCAGTCTTCTTCAGGAAACTGGTCCAGACCGATTACTTCAGCATCAAAATCTCCATAGAGCAGGAAGCTTAGCATGCCCGGGATTTCAATACCGTAGGTTTCCTTTGCTTCAGGATCTGTCCAGCCGATAATGGAAAGGGCAGCCCCTTTTTTGGTTTCGTACAGACCTTCATATGCGGCAAGTTTGGCCGGTTGGTATTCTCCCACCACCTGGGCGTGGTAATGACCAATAGCAGGCTGCATCAGCGCAGCTACCGTAGCCAGGATCAGTGCATAGGTGAAAGACCTGGTTGCAAACTCCAGGTTGCGTTTTTTGAGGATAAAGTAAGCAGATACGCTCAGGATAAGGAAAGCGCCCTGTATCCAGGCCCCGACTACCACATGGCTGAAGCGCACCATGGAAGAGGGATTAAAGACAACCCCCCAGAAATCAGTGATAACGGCCCGGGTGTATCCGTCGGCGGTGGTGGCCAGTTCGTATGCCACTGGAGTCTGCTGCCAGGAATTGGCCACGACTATCCAGAAGGCTGACATCATAGACCCAAAGGCCACCATGACGGTAGAGAAAAGGTGTACGCCCGGTTTTACCCGGTTCCAGCCAAATAGCAGTATCGCCAGAAATCCGGACTCCAGGAAAAAAGCAAATATTCCTTCGGCAGCCAGTGGCGAACCAAAGATATCGCCCACAAAACGTGAATAGGAGGCCCAGTTGGTGCCGAATTCAAACTCCATGACAATTCCGGTAGCGACCCCTATGGAAAAGTTGGCCGCAAATATCTTGATCCAGAAGCGGGTAATGGATTCGTAGACTTTCTTTCGGGTAATAAAATAAAGACTTTCGTACACTACCAGCAACAGCCCGGTACCTATACTGAAGGGCGGGAAGATGTAGTGAAACATGATGGTAAAGGCAAACTGCAAACGGGATAAAAACTCAACGTCCAGATTCATGATTTGCTTTTTTTTGTCTTCTATAGATGATCAGGCTGCCGATACAAAACATTATGCCGATGATGATCTTTACCAGTTTACCGAATCCGAAACCATAGATCTCTTCAGGAAAAAAAGGCAGATGGATAATTGCCCGGTAGAGAATCATGAGGGTAAAAACCAGTAAAAAAAGTTGTTTGACAGGCGCTTGTTTTTTCAGGCCTTTCATAAAAAATAGTTGATATAAACACTAAGCTAGGGGCTGTATGTACAATTACCAAATACCTTTGGCTAATTTTACAGCACAAAATAGGCTTAGCAGCTATTCAGAAAAGATACAAACAAAGCAGTAAAGGAACTAATGAAAATCATACTGATCTCTGATACCCATAGCTACCTGGATGAGCGCATACTGGCGCATTGCAGGCAATGTGATGAGATATGGCACGCAGGGGATATAGGAAACCCCAAACTGGCTGATCAACTGGCGGCAGTCAGGCCGTTACAGGCAGTTTATGGCAACATTGATGGGGAAGAAATCAGGCAGCAGTATCCACATGATCTCTGGATAGAAAGGGAGGGGCTTCAAATCTGGATGACACACATCGGTGGCTATCCGCCAAAGTATAATCGCCGGGTAAAAGATAAACTACAGGAAAAACGGCCTGATATTTTTATTTGTGGCCACTCTCATATACTCAAAGTAGTGAAAGACCAGGAGCGGGGCGGGATGCTATGCCTGAATCCGGGAGCTGCCGGCAGGCAGGGATTTCAGAAAGTTCGGACGATGCTGCGTTTTGAGCTGGAGCAGGGGCATATCAGCAAGATGGAGGTCATAGAACTGGGACCAAAATAAAAAAGCCGCCAGTGAAGGCGGCTCAGACTTTATTCTCCCCGGCTGACAAATTTGTAAAAAGTACTATCCTCGTCTTCCTGATAGGCAAAAAGCAACTTCTTGTCATCAAATTCATCAAAAAACTTATCCCAGGAGATTTCATTAAAATTCTCGTCAGAACTGGCCTGGGGGAAATGAATTCTCAGTAAACCATTTCCCTCCTGGTCTTCGGTACCTTTGATCACGGTAGGTACTCCATTGCGGGATTCTGTCCATTCTTTTATTTTCTGATGGTCAGTGGTTTGTTTGGCACTACTCATAAGTCAAAAAAATTTTAGTTGAAAAAATATGAACAAACTATCAACTGGCTGACTAGCCAATGGTTACAAAAAAAAGTACGCCTGAGGGGCATACTTTTTTTGAGGATTTAACTGTATCAGCTACGTGATCAGCTCTTTTTCTCAAATTCCGCTTTGATTTTCTCAACATCTACCTGCTTGATAGGCGGCTGTTTTGTCAACTGCTTGATCTTGTCCTGTCTTGTCTTTGCTCTCAGCTTATTTCTAAGCCCTTTTCTTTTAAGTCTGGTGACTCCCATGGCTTTATATAATTTGTTTCTAAAATCTAGACCAAAATGAGGTGCAAAATTAACAAAACATCTTTACCAACAAAAGAATTCTTTCAATCATCTAGTGAAATAGTTTGGATATCCTGGCTGAAGCCTGCGAATATGCCATAACCACCGAGGATATTGTTGTACACCGGCACTGGCTCTGCAAAAGGATTACCCTCGCTGTCATCCTGTAGCTCCAGGGATTTGAGGTAGAGGTACTGCTCACGGTTGAGGCTTCTGAGCGAAACTAGGTACTTTCGCTGCGGCAGCTCCGAATAGCCACCGCTGCCCTGGAAGTCAAAATTTATGGTATATTCTCTGCCGTTGAAAGTTTCATCAGAGAACCTTAGTGTCTGACCGTAGTATTCATCATCTCCTGAAAAAAAATCTCCACTGACAACAGCAGGATCCTCTGTGGACAGATAGGCGGGATAGCGGATATTGAGTGTATCCACCGGAAAAATCTCCCCGTCCTCAGTATAGTCCCAGCGGTAGTTTACCGCATCCAGAAAAACCGCTATCTCATAGTAGTTTTCATCTTCTGACGGATCACTGAAGCTGAGTGAAAGGTTTTTTAGCTCTACCATCCGGTTGACAACAGGAGTATCATTTACGTAAAAGACCTGCTCCAGTACCAGGGTATCATAGCTTAGATTGCTGATACTCACGGGCATTTCTATTTCGGTGTCGGCCTCTACTGTTTCGTATCCCGACCGACTGGCTCTCAGGGTATAGGTGTTTCCTGCCTGCGGGGCATAGTTACCGATATACCAGCCATCCCAGTTGCCATTGATCCTTTCTTCTTCTAATGAAGCCACCTGCTGGCCATTCTGAAAAAGCAGGATTTCCGCTCCTCCTACATTTTCCATGGGACGAGAACTCAGGGATGCACGACTATGCGACAAATGAACTCTAACCAAACTATCAGTTTCCAATAGAGCATTGACAACCAGTCGAGGGGCCTCCTGAGGTATATCCACATCCACTACGGTCTCGCAGCTCAGCAAGGCGAGGCAAATCCCAAATGTATATATATGCTTCTTCATGAATTAAAATTTGAATCTGTAACTGAAAGAAGGTATGATGGGAAAAAGGCTGACTTGTCTGAACCTGCTTTCTTCTCCATCAGCAAAGCCCTCCTGCAGGTAGATATAAAAGGGGTTGCGCCGGCTATAGACATTGTAGATTCCCAGAACCCAGTCTCTTTCTCCCCAGCGGGTTTTTTTGTTGAATGTAATGCTGGCGTCCAGACGATGGAAAGCCCGCATGCGGTAGCTGTTACGGTCACCGTAGTAGTAGACGGATTCATTAATGTTTCCATCCCATTCGTTTCTTCCCCGGTAGACTGCAGTAGGAAGGCTTACTGCATTGCCGGTGCCGTAGACCCATGACATGGAAAGGTCTATCTTCTCACGCCACTTGTGTACCAAAGCTATCCCCAGGTCATGCCGACGGTCATATTTGTAGGGAAAACGCTTCCCGAAGTTAAGCTCGGCAAACTGACGATCCGTCCAGGAAAGGGTATAACCCAGCCAGCCGGTGGTACGGCCTTCTTTCTTTTGCAGCAGTAGTTCGGCGCCATAGCTCCGGCCATCGCCCACTGCCACTTTTGTCTGCCAGTCCTGGTTGACATTGATAAAGCTGGCGCCTTCCTTATACTCAATCAGGTTGTACATGTCTTTATAGTAACCTTCCAGGCTTAGTTCAAATTTTCCCGGCAGGTTTCTGGCTATTCCCAGGGCAAATTGCTGGGCCCTCTGAGGCTTGATCTGTTCGGTAGCGGGTACCCAAAGGTCGGTAGGCAGACCGATGCCGGAGTTGGTCAGCAGGTGGATAAACTGTGCCATCTGTACATATGATGCCTTCAGCGACATCTCGTCACTGATCAGGTAGCGGGCTGCTATGCGCGGCTGCAGGGAAACGTACTGTTCGCCATTTACCAGAAAAGCAGAAAGGTGCAGACCGGCATTGATCTTCAGGCGAGGGCTCAACTCAATATCGTCCTCAATGTAGGTAAACAATTCTACTGCCCGGGTTTGCTGTGAGCCGATCAGGGTATCCAGCGCGTCCTCAGCAAAATTATCTTCAAAGCGTATATTCAGCGCGCCTGGGCGGAAGGTATGGTGGATGGCACTGCCACCAAAGCGCACAAAATGACGGGGTGAGGGGAGGTAGTCAAAATCAATTTTCGCGCCTAGGTCCTCTATGCCGGAAAGGTAGCGTGAGAGACCCTGGTCAACTTCTACCTGTTGTTCTTCAAAATCATAGATCTCATTGCGGTATTCTTCAGAGATATTGAAGCGGTAGCGGCTATAGGTAAGGGTCAGGTTGCTGAACAGCTTAGGAGTGTAAGTGTGGTTCCAGCGAAGGGCCGATGTCAGGTTACCCCAGTTGAGACCGGCCTCATTTTCATCCTGCAGCCTGATACCTTCCTGCACCTCATAGTCTCCCCGGTAGCGGGCATAAAAGCGGTCATCGCCCAGGTAGGCACTGAGGTAGAGCCTGTCCCTGTCAGAAAAGCGATGGTTCAGTTTGGCATTGAGGTCGTAAAAGTAATAGCCTACTGTTTCGTCACCATCCGTCTGGGCGCGTATGAGCGGCCGGGCGAGGAGGTCTATGTATGTACGGCGGCCTGATACGATAAAAGAAGTTTTGTCATTGATGATCGGCCCCTCCAGTGTCAGTTTAGAGGCCACCAGCCCGATAGAGCCTTCGCCGTGGAATTCTTTCATGTTACCCTCCTTCATGCTGATATCAATCACTGATGACAAACGGCCACCATAACGGGCAGGGAAGCCCCCTTTGATCAGCTCTACATGGTTGATCGCATCGGCGTTAAAAACAGAGAAAAACCCAAAAAGGTGGGAAGCGTTATAGACCGGCACACCATCCAGCAGGATGAGGTTCTGGTCAGGCCCGCCTCCCCGTACGTACAAGCCGCTCGTTCCTTCGTTGCCGGATTGTACGCCGGGAAGCAACTGCAGTGTTTTCAGTACGTCTACTTCTCCCAGCAGGGCAGGCAGGTTTTTGATTTGTTCAAGCGGTACTGAGATGCTGCTCATCTGGCTGATTTCCTGAATCTTGTCAGCATCCTGCGCAGAGATAACAATTTCATCAAGTAAGGCATCACCTGCTAATGAGAAGTTGATCACTGTATCTTTTTCTAAACTGAAACTGATCTGTTGAGGGCCATAGCCGACGTAAGAGGTGAGCAGCCGGACAGAATCGGCCGGGAGGGTAAGGCTGTAAAATCCAAAGGCATTAGTGCTGGTGCCGCTGCTACTGTTGCGATCCCACACATTGGCACCGATCAGGCTTTCGCCACTGGCCCCATCGCGGATGTAGCCGCTGATCGTGAACTTTTGTGCCCAGCTACTGTTCGCCAAGAAACAGCAAAAGCAAATCAGGAAAATTTTTTTCATTCAGATAGTTTCAGATATACATGAGTTCGCCACAAAAATAATACTGAAAAGAGTATTGTAAGTGGAGACTCCTGGTACAGACAAATGGTTGGAATGGCAATATTTTGAGAAAGTAAAAGGACCTAAAATTGTCATTTAGCTTCATAAAAATAAAGCATGAGCCAATTCGTTGGGTAGATAGATCAGCTAAAGGAAGAAAAAATTTAACTTTAGTGGCTACACGATTTTTTTTTCACATTTATGCTCAATTTTTGCAAAGAGCTTAAACGAGCATTTGAACCAAGTTTCCACAGAGTAATTTATATATTTCAGGGTATGAATAAACAAATCTTATTATACACTTTTTTATTTCTTTTTCTTCAATGGAATTTACAGGCACAGGAAATCAGTATTAGTTTCCCCCAGGAGCCCCGCTGGAATGAAGTTGAAGAAGGTGAAACGTTGGAATTTAATCTCAGGGCAAGTGGCGGCCTGAGCGAAGGTTATCGTTTTGACGCCATCGGTGATTCTACCCTGGGCTATAGCCTGAGCGATGAAGGGGTTTTTCGCTGGACTCCTGATTACAGTCTGGTAAGTGCTGAAGAGCAACAAAAAACCTTCCCGGTTATTTTTGAAGCTACCAATCAGGGAGGGCAAAGCACCCGTCGGCAGGTAGAGTTTATCTTAGCCCACCGCTATCGTCTGGACGATCAAGCTACAATGAACCCTTTTTTGGTAAGGCCCGGGCAGGAAAATATTTACCAACTGGATATAGACAGTGGAGAGTTTTCAGTAGAAGCTGTAGGCCTTCCCCAGGGACTACAACTACTGGGCACTACCGGCTTCAGTTGGACCCCGACGGAAACCCAATGGCTCAAGTTGGAAAATAATCCATTAAATATTGATTTTTTTGTCATAGATCAGCGCTACGGTGATCGTATCCCGATGAGCCTGCCGGTAAGGCAGTCCAAGGAGGTAAACCTGGCCCGTCAGGATAAGAATAGCCAGACCTCTACCGTAAAAATTCAGCTCCCCGAAAAAAAGGGTTGGAATATCGTCAGGGAAGGAGAGGTCATGAGCTTCCGGCTGGGAGCCAGAGGAGGCAAAGACCAGCGCTATTCTTTTAATATGATT
>CAZFFW010000139.1:0-15331 GCA_964518125.1 uncultured Porifericola sp. | reverse complement strand
AGGTGCCTCTGTCTTCCATCGTCTGTATACTTCCGGCGTTTCCTTCTTTGAGGAATACTCCAACATCCTGCCCAAAAGTACCTGCTCTGTAATAGATCAGAGGCTGACCTTCTTCGTTCAGTTCCCTGTTTTCAGGTATGGAGGCAGATGCCTCTATAAGTTTAATATCTGCTACACCATCACCGGTAAGATCAAAATTACCTAAACCCGGGAAGTAAATACCCTGTGGCTCTTTTTCCAGCAAAGTTCCGGCTCCCCAACGCATCAGATCATCAAAGCGGTAACCTTCCAGTGCCAGCTCAATTCTTCTTTCGCGACGGATTTCCAGGAGAACGGCTTTTTGCGCTGAGTTAATATTGGTAAACCTGGCTTCCTGCACCGGATCTGTGCTTGGATTCAGGCTCAGAGCAGGCATGCCTGCCCTTTCTCTTACCTGGTTGATGCTGATATCCAGGTCTGCCTGGCTTAGTTCTCCTAATTCCGCTTTGGCCTCCGCATAGATGAGCAGTATTTCAGCATAGCGGATAATGGGAAAGTCGGCGCTGTTTTGCACCACCACATCAGGATTGTTGATGAAACCTTTGATCTGGTGGTAACCGGAAAAGTTTTTGGCCAGTTGCTGTACATAAATACCGCCACCCTGTGAGTAAGTAGAGGTATTCAGGAGCTCCCAGCCCGGAAAAGCATAAGTCTGGTACAAACGAGGATCACGGTTTTCAAATTCCTCCACAAACAGCCTGGTTTCATAATCAGGCTGGCTGGTGTAAAAAGAGCCATCTGCCATGAGGT
This sequence comes from uncultured Porifericola sp., assembly GCA_964518125.1. Taxonomy (GTDB): domain Bacteria; phylum Bacteroidota; class Bacteroidia; order Cytophagales; family Cyclobacteriaceae; genus Catalinimonas. The sequence goes on along the minus strand of CAZFFW010000139.1, from coordinate 14,542 downwards.
AAGACTGCAGCAGGTCTCTGGAAGGACTCACCTCGTAATTGCCAAACATATATGCCCACCAGTCGCTGTTAAGCGTTTCGTTTTCAAAGTGGCGGGCAAAAATTACTTCCGGATTGCCCCCCAGATTGGTACTATTGAACAGGCTGCCGTAATCCGACATAGGGTTACCAGTATTGTAAATGCCAAAACCGCCATTATCCATTATATCTTTGGCGATGGCCACTGCCTGTCGGATGAAGTCATCGGCTGTACTTTGCAACTCCAGCTCAGGATGGTATTTTCTGAATGTCCCTTCATAAAGCGCAAACCGGGCCATGTACGACTTTATCACCCAGGCATTTACTTCTCCCTGCCTACTTTCTTGGTCAACGTGTTCGGCAGCAAAAGTGAAATCTTCCATGATTCTGTCTACTATAAAAGCCCTGGGGTCACGGGCTTTAAAGAGCAGCTCTTCATTATCTGAAGAAATGACCTGATCGTACCAGGGTAAATTGGAATACCTTTCCACCATGTCGGTATAGAAACGAGCTCTGAAAAAGCGGGCCAGCCCCTCAAAGTGATTTAGCCTTGCTTCCGGAATGTCGGCTTTGTCAAAATTCTCCAGGAAGAAATTGATCTCTCGGAGCTGTTCCCAGTTCCACCCATTTTGCAAAGTAGCCGCACTGGGCTGACTGATCATCATAGTTTTAATCTCTGTAGCACCAGTAGTAGCTGCATTATCAGTAGATCGGTCTTCTACCAGTTGTCCATGTGAGGGGAAATTATACAGACTGTAGATATATAAGTCCAGGTCATCTTCGGTATTGAAGAAGTTTTCTTTACCAATGGATGTTTCAGGTACTCTCTCCAGAAAATCGTCCTGGCAGCCAGCCAGCGTTGTCATCAGGCAGCTGAAACACAGAATCTTAAATATATTTTTCATTGTTTTAATATTAGAAGTTGAGGTTCAGACCCACGGCAAATCTTCTCTGCAAAGGATAGGCATAGCCTTTTCCGGTGTTCCTGTTGTTACCTCTGGAAGGGTCAAAGTTAATATTATCATTGATGGCCTCGGGGTCAAAGAAATCTGCAATCTGTGACCATTCCGCTACGTTTTCTCCGCTGATAAATACACGCAGGTTAGAAATACCGGCTCTTTCCATTAGTGCCTGAGGCAGGGTATAGCCGATGGTCAGGTTCTTGAGCCTGAGGTAGGAGCCATCCAACAGGTAACGAGTTTGCGGAACAACAAGCCCCATGGATTGATCAATGCGCTCACCCAGGTTACGGTCGGCGAGCCAGGCTTGTAATACCGGGTACTGCGCATCCAGGTTCTGGTCAGCCAGTCCTGCATCCAGGTATGCCTGCGAATGCTTGGCTCTGTCCACCTCGCTATCGGCCGTAGCGCGATAGAAGTCATTGAGATGCGCATAACCGCCGGCATAAGGCTGCTGGTAAAATCCCCAGTAGAGATAATCCTGCGGGTAATAATCTCTTCTTCCCACACCCTGCAGGAAGGCTCTGAAGTCAAAACCTTTCCACGACATATTCACATCAAGCCCGTACTGGAAGCGGGGCGTGATGTTGCCGATGACAGTAAGGTCTTTGGGATCATCAACTGTAGTGCCTTTTTCTATGGCGCCGTTGCCGTCACGGTCTATGTACTTGGGCCAGCCAGGCACGATGGACAAAGCCCCCCAGGGAATGATGGCAGTCTGGTCCAACTGCTGAATCTCGTCCTCTGACTGGAATAGCCCATCGCTTTCTAATCCCCAGATTTCGCCCAGCTCCATACCTTCGTAAAACTGCGTCAGGTTACGGTTAGGGTTATCAAAATTGGTGATGGTGGTACGGCTGTCAGAGAGCACAAATTTAGTACTGAAGCTCAACGGACTGCCTGCCACCTCAAAATTATTGCGGTAGTTCAGGGCCAGTTCCCAGCCTCTGTTTCTCAGGTCTGCGGCATTTTCTCTGGGTTCATCCGCACCCAATACGTTGGGCAGGTCACGGCCCAGGGTAAGCATACCCAGCGTATTGCGCTCATACACATCCAGGTTGAGGAAGAGTTTATCTTCCAGCAGCCCGAGATCAAGACCCAGGTTGACAGTATTGACCGTTTCCCAGGTATAGTTAGGCGAAACCAGTCCCGGCGCGCCTATCTGTTGGGGGCGATTACCTCCGATAAGAAAATTGGACAGGCTGGGTGTCATGAAAGGAATGTAGCCATAGTTGGAAACTGACTGGTTGCCCAGTGAACCGTAGGAGCCTCTGAGCTTGAGTGTACTCACCACCCTGCTGATAGGGGCGAAGAACTGTTCCTGATCCACCCTCCAGGCTGCTGAAGCTGAAGGGAAGAAGCCAAAACGATTTCCCTCAGGGAACCTGGAACTGCCGTCATATCTTCCATTGAACTCCAGGATGTACTTGTCCATCAGGATATAGTTCAGTCGGTAAAAAGCTCCGCGCAAGGCCCATTCCTCTATCCACTCACCCACCTGCGCCTCGCCAGTTGCCAGGCCAATGGAAGGCAGTGCAGCAGAAATTCCGTTGTTTCTCTGGGCACTAAAATACTCCATGCGGTTATGCTCCTGGTTATAGCCAACGATGGCTGTCAGGTTATGGATACCCCATTCTTTTTGCAGGGTAGTGTAGATGTTGAAGACTGTATAATCTTCAAAGATGGCATTGCGCAAGGCATTGTTATTGCCTTCCTGCCGGATGTCGTCGGGGCCAAAGCCTATGTTGTACCGGGTATTAAAGCTCTCAAAATTGGTAGCGCCCCGGCGGTAAGTAAAGTCTCCGTTTACTTTTACCAGCCCATCCCAGAAATTCATTTCAGAAGTGAAACGGGATTGCAGGCTGTTGTATTTCTCATTGGTTTGACCGCCATCAATTACCCTGGCCGCTACACGTCCTGCCTCGCTATTGGCCCAGCTGCCATCAGGATTGACATGCCAGTCGGTAGGGTAGAGGTTGTAGATTGACCAGAAGTCCATTACGCCATTGTCATTTCTCAGGGCTGAGGGCAGCACACGCTGCGTATTAGTCAGAAAAGTATTGTTGCCAACAGTAAGCCACGGCTTGACAGCATAATCTATTTTGCTTCGGAAGCTGTAACGGTCAAAGTAATCATCGGCTACACTCAGTACGCCGTTCTGCCGGTTGTAGTTACCGGAGAGAAAATAGCTGGTTTTGCCTGAAAGACCATTGATGGAAAGCGAGTGGTTTTGCGAAAAACTGTTCTCATTCAGGAAGAAATTGGTCCAGTCTCGGTTGCCCATATACTCCCACTGGCTTTCGTCAGCTGGGTTAAGCCTTACCGCTGGCAGAGAAGGGTCGTTGGAACGATCCCTGGCAAACTGATAAGTCTGGTCGCTAAAATTCTGGTTATCCCAGGGGGTATTGTCGGTAGACGTTTCCAACAGGCGCAGGTAAACGTAGGGGTCGGTGATCTTTTCAGGCAGCACAGTAGGCCTGTCCCAAGAGAAGTTGTTGGAATAGTTAATGCGGATTCCTTCCTGCTTGCCCATTTTGGTGGTGATCAGGATTACACCAAACGAAGCCCGTGCTCCATAAATGGCTGCTGCAGAAGCATCTTTGATGACAGAAATGTTCTCAATGTCCTGAGGAGAGATACGGTTGAGCTCTGCTGCATCTGATGGGACACCATCAATAAGGATCAGCGGGTTACCTCCGTTAATAGAGGTAATTCCGCGAATGTTGATATCGGCTGCCGCGCCGGGCGCGCCGGAAAGAAAATTAACATTAAGATTGGGAATAAGTCCCTGCAAGCCCTGCGCAGCATTGGAAATCGGGCGGTTCTCTATCACTTCACCGCTGATCTGGTCTACTGCGCCTGACAGGTTCACTCGTTTTTCGGTGCCGTAGCCGATCACTACGATCTCATCCAGCTGGGCGGCATCTTCCAAAAGAGATATTTCCAGCTGGCTCTGTCCGTTTACAGGCACTTCCCTAGTCTGGTACCCTACAAAGCTGAAGATGAGTGCGTCATCACTTTGTGCCTGAAGAGAAAAGCGACCATCGATGTCAGTAATAGTACCGCTGCCCGTACCTTTGATTAGTACGTTTACGCCCGGCAGGGGAGCAGCCGATTCGTCAGTAACACGTCCCTGTACGTTCATCTGCTGACTGTGCGCCAGCATGGGCAAGAAGAAAGCAAAGGCAAATATCCAAAGCAATGTCTTCTGCTTGAGATACTTAGAGGATAAGTAAAATGTGCTCATGTGTGTATAGTTTAGGGAAATTCCTTAGGAGCCACAAAGCTAGCTTAAAGAAGAAAGGCTTACTAGAAGGGGGTAAGTGACGAAGGTTGGCGTATTGTAATTTTCCCTAAAAAGCTTGTGCTATAAAAGTAGAGTAACTTTGTAAAATATTGAAAATCAGCTGTTTAAAAGTGATTTTATCATTTGATTAAGGATTTATATGGAACTTAACACTGAATTTACATGCCTACCCAATATTATACTGATATTTGAAAAGTATTCGGGATCTTTTTAACCTTTACATCACCCAAGCATGAGTTTTCTAAAGTACCCTTTTGTTTTTCTGAGCTTGCTTCTGCTTGTAAGCTCAACGCTTCAGGCACAGACTGAGAAGAAAACAGTATTGATCATCGTAGATGGCATACCGCCTGATGTATTGGAAAAAGTGCCTACGCCTTACCTGGATGAAATTGCCAGGGCAGGTGGCTATACCAGGGCCTACATGGGCGGAGAAAAAGGAGGCTATTCTGAGACGCCCACCATTTCAGCTGTAGGCTACAACAGTATGCTGACCGGTACCTGGGTTAACAAGCACCGGGTGTATGGCAATGAGATCAAGCAGCCCAATTACCACTACTGGACAATTTTCAGGTTCCTGGAAGAGCAATATCCTGAAAAAAAGACGGCCATCTTTTCTACCTGGCTGGACAACCGGACCAAACTGCTGGGAGAAGGTTTAGAAGCCACCGGAAAGCTAAAACTTGATTACCACTTTGATGGATTTGAACATGATACCGTCAATTTTCCACAAGGGGATGACAGAACTTTCATTTTTCGCATAGATGAGCATGTAAGCAATGAAGCTGCCCGCTATATCAGGGCAGAAGCACCGGATTTGAGCTGGGTATACCTGGAGTATACCGATGACATTGGGCATATGTACGGCGATGGCCCTGAGATGGAGAAAGCTGTTGCCCTGGCGGATGAACAAATAGGCAGGATATGGAAAGCCATACAGTACCGGGAGCAGCAAACGGATGAGGATTGGCTGATCATGATCACCACCGATCACGGAAGAGATGCAGAAACCGGTAAGCACCACGGTGGACAAACGGATAGGGAAAGAGCTATCTGGATCGCTACCAACGCCAAAGATCTTAACACCTACTTCAAAGATCATGAGCCGGGAATTGTTTCTGTTTTTCCTACCGTTTCCCGATTCCTTAGCCTAGATGTCTCTAGAAATCAGCTCTTTGAAATAGATGGCATACCGCTGACAGGACAGGTTTCTATTGCTGAAGCAAAACTGAGCAGCAAGGGGAAAGACACTTATGTAAACTGGAAGGCGCTTGAAAAAAGTGGAAAAGTCAAAATCTGGATGAGTACAACAGATCATTTTCAGCAGGGTGGAGAAGATACATATCAGTTGATAGGCGAGGCAGATGTAGCTCAGGAATCTTTCAGGCTTCCCACTAAAGCTTTACAGTCCAGGACAGATTACGTAAAGCTGGTAGTGGAAGCTGAACATAACCATCTGAGCCTATGGCTAATGAGCAAAAAAAAGAAGGACAGCACTACGCAATGATTGACATAAAGCCATAATACCATCTGATCTTTTATCAGAAGCATCTGAATTGCTATTCTTCAGAATGAATGTCATTTCATGCAAATAACTTTTTCTCTATGAACCTGCGAGCCAGCCAAAGTAGTGTCCAGTGAGCATACCCTTTAAAGGACGCACCCAAACGCAGGGCAATTACTTTAGCTTCTTGTTCACCAACCAGTAAATTAGCTATTGGTGGAGCCAACTGCTTATTGCCATTCAGGGCCACATTGAAGCCATCTATTACAAAAGGTTATGGTAGATTATCGACCCTCTAAAAACGACAGTTAAACGCCTCTGCAATACCTGTTACAGTCCAAGCAGAACCAGCAGCATCAACTTTTATCAGCTTCAGCGCAGGGCGTAACTTCTGGCTTCTTCCACTAAATACAGTCTGTAAGGTGTCCCGCTCTTTTCTACTAAGAATTACCGGACGGTGGTCCTACAAATAGGGAGTACTATAGTTATCTCAAATCTTATTTTGCTTTTTCAAAGATTAACAAAAAACTAATCTAAGCACCAAATCATTACATCAACTTTACAATAGCTTCATCATGGCTTAACAGCAGTCGGTAGGCACATGCTTAAGTTTGCGTCATTAAAGCACACTTCACTACCAAACTATCAAACCATGATCAGATTTTTACCCAGGAGCAGACCTTTTTTTCTGCTCATTCTCATGCAGATACTTTTCATCTTTTCAACCCAGGCGCAAAACAGGACCCTTAGCGGTACAGTGCTGGATGAAGATGAATTTCCCATTCCCGGAGTCAACGTTATTGTGAAAGGTTCTAATTCCGGAACAGTAACAGATGTGGAAGGTAATTACCGTATCACGCTTCCAGCAGAGGCTAAGAGCCTGATATTTTCTTTCGTAGGCTACCTGACGCAAGAGGTGGAAATTGGTAATCGTTCCGAAATACGTGTTCAACTCCAGACCGATGCGCGCCAGCTTTCTGAGATTATAGTCACAGGGTACACTACGCAAAAGAAAAAAGACCTGACAGGTGCGGTATCCGTGGTAGAGATCGAGGATGTACAGAGTTTTCCAGTGGCAGGTGCCGATGAGATGCTCAAAGGCCGGGTGGCAGGTGTAAATGTGATTAGCAACAATGAGCCGGGGGCCAGCACGGCAGTAAGAGTAAGGGGGTTCAGTACCATCCGAAACAATGATCCGCTCTATATCATAGACGGAGTACCTACTACCGAAGGAATTAACCTGATCAATCCCAATGACATTGCTTCCATGCAGGTGCTTAAGGATGCCTCATCGGCTTCCATTTACGGCTCTCGGGCTGCCAACGGCGTCATCATTATCACCACCAAAAAGGGGAGCACCGATGAGCCATCTGTCAATATCCGGTCTTTTGCCGGAGTGCAGCAGGTAAACAACCTGCCCAGGATGTTGGGTGCCCAGCAATACGCTGATCAACTCTGGCAATCTTTTGCCAATGATAACCGTACGCCAGCCAATGACATACTGGGTAGCGGTGCCAATCCGGTCATTCCTGCTTTTCTGGACCAGAACCAGCGGGTGCCTTCCGGCGATACCCAATGGCCTGAACAGATCTTTGAAACGGCCATGATCCAATCTCATTACCTGGATTTTGGTAAACGCAGCGAAAAATCAAGCTCTTTGTTTTCAGTAGGTTACTTTGATCAGGAAGGCATCCTGAAGCATACAGATTTTAAAAGAGTGACTGCCCGAATCAATTCGGATTTTAAACCCACTAACAAACTTACCATAGGTGAAAATATCTCACTGGCGCACTCCTGGCAGACCAACACCACGACCAATGCCGTTCTGGGCAGTGTGGTATATGACACTTACCGCTTTCCTTCGCTGGTGCCCGTCAGGGACGTCAATGGCAACTTCGCCGGCAATCCGATCAATGATGTACAGAACCCCCTGGGCAAGCTGTACCGCAACCGGGACAACCAGCGCCTGAACCTGAGAATTTTTGGCAATGTATACGCCAATTATGAAATTATGGAAGAGCTGAATTTCCGCACCAACTTCGGCTTGAGCCATACTAATTTTAACTTTCGCTCTTTCTCTCCTGAGTATGATGATATCCTGGCGCAGAACAGGGCCAGCAGCCTGAGTACCGAAAACCGTTTCAGTACAGACTGGGTCTGGTCTAATACGCTTAACTATGTGAAGGATATAGGACAGCATAGTTTTGACGTACTGGCAGGCATAGAAGCGGTGAACGTATACACTGAAGGCTTTTCAGCTTCACGCGTAGGTTTTCCTTATGACGACCCTAATTTTCAGTACCTCAATGGTGGGGATGGCAGCGACCAGCGGAACAGTGGCGACGCGCTGGAATGGTCGCTGTTTTCTTATTTTGGTAAAATCAATTATGAATTTGACCAGCGTTACCTACTTTCTTTTACCCTCCGCCGGGACGGATCATCCAGGTTAGGTGATAACAAGTGGGGAAATTTTCCTGCCTTGTCGGCTGGCTGGCGTATATCTGAGGAAGGATTTTTTAACCTGGCGGCCGTTTCTGAGCTAAAGCTGCGGGCAGGCTGGGGACAAAACGGTAACCAGGATATTCCGCCTTTCTCTACCATTTCCAGCTTTGCTACCAATCCCTTCTATTCCAATTATGCGATCAATGGTGGGCAAAACAGCGTAGCGCAGGGATTCACTGAAACCAGAAATGCGAATGTAGGGCTGCTCTGGGAAACCAGTACCCAAACCAATGTGGGGCTGGACCTGGGTTTGTTCAACGACAAACTGATCATGTCAGCAGATTACTTTTACAAAAAGACCCGTGACCTGCTGGTGGAAAGGCCCCTGCCGCCCCTGGTGGGAGGTACCAACCAGACGGTGTGGGATAATGTAGGAGAAATGACCAACTCAGGTTTTGAGTTGATGCTTTCTTATGAGGACAAGGTCAGCCGTGATCTTACTTTCAGGGCTGATGTAAACTTCGCTGCCATCCGCAATGAACTTACCAGCCTGCCCGATGATATTGATTTTCTGTCGGTACCAGGATCTGTACTACACGTGACCAACTTTAACCAGGAAGTATCCCGTTCCGATGTAGGACAGCCGATTGCCTCTTTCTATGGACACGATGCCATAGGAATTTTCCAGAACCAGCAGCAGATTGACAACCATGCCCAGCAGCCTGGCGCTCAACCTGGTGACCTGATCTTCCGCGATGTAGACGGTGATAATGTCATCACTGCCGATGACCGTACTTTCATAGGAAATCCTCATCCTGATTTCACCTATGGTATCACTTTAGGTGTAGACTACCGGGCTTTTGATTTCTCCATGTTTTTCTTTGGCTCACAGGGTAACGAAGTGTATGACCTGACCCGATACTATGGAGATTTTTTCAACCTGGCCCTTTATAACAAAAATGCCCGCACCATGAATGCCTGGACTCCGGATAATACCAGTACCGATGTACCAAGACTCTCCCAGGATGACCTCAACCGCAATGCCCGTCCTTCATCTTATTTTGTACGTGACGCATCATTTCTTAGGCTAAATAACCTTCAGATTGGCTACCGGCTACCGGCTACTGTGAGCGAAAGACTCAACCTAAGGATATACCTGCAGGCTCAGAACCTGTTTACCATTACCTCTTATGAGGGCATGGATCCTGAAGTAGGATTACAGAACTATTCTTCTGACAACCGCAACCTGGATATAGGTGTAGATAGAGGAATTTATCCTCCTTCACGCACTTTCCAACTCGGAATCAACCTGGGGCTTTAATTTACTTACCACTGACATCAAGCTAACATGTTTATGAAAAAGATATTTGTTCTACTCACATTCTTTATGATCGCTGCCTGCTCTGAAGATGAGTTCCTCAGAGAAGATCCCATTGGCGAACTCAGCCCCGAACAGGTGCTGGAACAGGCAAATCTGGAGGCGGTGATCATCTCTGCTTACAGTATCCTGAACGGGCAGATGAACGAAGCAACCAATGCCTTCAATTCACCGGCTTCCAACTGGAGCTTTGGGGACGTTGTCTCTGACGACTCCTACAAGGGGGGCGGTGGAACTGGCGACCAGAACCAGATCCACCAGATGGAGATTTACAATATAGACCCCAGTATTGTAGATGTGGAAAGAAAGTGGCTAGCGCTGTATGAAGGCGTAAAAAGAGCCAACCAAGCCATCAGGCTGCTCCAGTTGTCAGATCGTTTTGAGGAAAACCTGAAAAACCAGCGCATAGCTGAAATGCATTTTCTGAGAGGCCACTTCTACTTTGAGTTAAAAAAAATATATAACCGAATTCCCTATGTGGATGAGCGTGCATCTGCTCCTGCAGATTATTATGTATCCAATACCACACTTACTGATGAAGAACTCTGGCTAAAAATTGAAAACGATTTTCAAACTGCCTATCTGGGTTTACCGGATGATCAGCAGGATCCGGGCAGGCCAACTAAAATGGCAGCCAAAGCTTATCAGGCAAAAGTTTATATATTTCGCAAGATGTGGCCTCAGGCCAGCCAGGCAGCAGAGGAGGTGATAAATAGCGGCAAATTTGAACTACTCGCTAACTTCAGAGATGTATTCCTTCCTGAAAACGACAATGGCCCGGAGGTGATATTTGCCGTACAGCATACCATCAACGATGGCTCGCCCCGAAATTTTAACGGTTCCATAGGAGACAGACTTATTGCGCCCGGTGGGCCGCGTTATCCACAGTATGGGTTTCAGCGTCCGACGCAGAATCTGGTAAATGCCTACAAAACCAATGCGCTGGGCTTGCCAACCATGGATAACACTGACCTGGACAGCAGCGATTTTGTGGATATACGTCTGGACCACACACTGGCCAGGCCCGGTATCCCATACCTTGATTTGGGTATCAACTACGAAGCAGGTTGGGCCAGAGAAGCGGCTGTCTATGGGCCATATAGTCCCAAAAAGATGATAGTATCTGCCAATTCCCCACATTACCTGCAGGTATGGCCTTATGTGAATGCTCTGAACTACTATGTGATCCGCTATGCTGATCTCTTACTCTGGAAAGCAGAGGCCGCTATAGAAATGGGAGAACTGGAAACCGGTAGAACCTACATCAACAGGGTGAGGGAAAGAGCCATGAACAGCGAAACGGTAAAAACGCTGGAAGGAGATGTTGATGCCGCCAACTATCTGATGAATACCTACACGCAGCCCTTTGCCAATTATGATGAAGCTATCACTGCGTTAAGAACAGAAAGGCGACTAGAAATGGCTCATGAAGGACATCGCTTCTTTGACCTGGTGCGCTGGGGTATTGCCTCTGAGGTGATCAATGCTTACCTGGATACAGAAAAGCAAAAGCGCTCTCATCTGTCAGGAGCTAACTTTGTAGCCGGAAAACATGAGTACATGCCTATACCTCAGAGCCAGATTGACCTGGGCAGGGGATTAATCGAACAACACAGCACCTATTGAACATGCATGATAAGGGAGCTGTTGTCAGGCTCCCTTTTTTACTTTTATGAAGCACAAGTTTATCTTACTATTACTTTCCCTGGTCAGTCCACTTGCTTGCGCCCAGTCTGACTACAGCGTAACCTACCAGTCATTACGCTCCTCCTCTCCGCTACAGGATAAGACTTTTTATCTCTTTACGCTCATGGAAGAAGTAGAGCAGCCAAAGCAACTCCTGAAGCATGAGCCCCAACTGCAAAAGTTCTTAAAAGAGAAGAAAAGGCAGTTTGACTACGCACTACAGACCTGTGAAGGCGAACTCAGTTGTCTGGCTGGCCTTTTTCTTATTAGCGATGAGCAGACTGAATTGGTTTCTGAAGTTTTGAAAACGCAATGTCTGGAACAAAGTTATCTTGAGCACATGGTGCAGGAACACCTGCGCCCATCAGGCTACTACCAGCAGATGGCAGACCTGTCCGATGCTGAGCTTCTTGCGGCTGCCTGGGAGCTTTCAGCTGAGGGGATCAATGAAATCATACAGTCTTATGCCTTCGGGCAGCATGGTCGTTATCCGGCCATTGATTCTGTGAGTTACGATATACGATCTCCCTATTACCAAAGGCTGGTTCATGCAGGTCTGGAGCGTCTATCGGAAGACACTGCGGCTATGGACCTTTTCCTCCAGCCGACTTTAAGATTTGCCCTGCAATTGCTAGAACTTAATAACCGGAATGAGGCTATCCGCTTTGAGCCTATGGAAGCAGGCGAAAACCAGGCAGTGCTGAGCTATATTTCCACCATTAAATGGGAGGAATTTCCCTATACTTTGATCCTGGTACCCGGACACGGACCCGAACAGAGCTGGGTTTCCTTAAGTCCCCTGGCCAAAATCAGAAACGAAATGGCTGCCAAAAGATTCCGGGAAGGACTTGCACCCCTTATTGTTGTGTCAGGAGGCAATGTGCATCCTTTCCAGACACCCTACAATGAAGCTTTGGAGATGAAAAAAGACCTGATGCAGCGATTGCAAATCCCTGAATATGCGATACTCATTGAACCCCATGCCCGACATACAACCACTAATTTCAGAAACACTGCCAGGCTGATTTTTCGCTACCAGATTCCCAGTGACAAGCCTGCTCTGGCCACTACAGATATTTACCAAAGCCACTACATTACCAACAGGGGTTTAGATGAGCGTTGCCGGGAGGAACTGGGGTATGTGCCCTTTCAACATATCAAAAGGCTCAACCAGCACGATGTAGTATGGCTGCCAGTAAAGGATGCGTTACAGACTAACCCTTTGGATCCTCTGGATCCTTGAAGTTTTCAACAAATCAGGGGCACTCTGATAGGACTTTGTTTAGGAGTTTCAACCCTCTCAATTGCTGTGGTTACTACCGTTTATTTTTGTTGCTTACAACGATCCGGACAAATGAACAAAGAAAGAATACTTGAAAAATTAAGCCGCAGGCGATTTATCAGAAACTCTGTAGTAGCCGCCTCCGGGGCTGGGCTGATTCCTGCTTTACTGAGTGGCTGTAGTGAAGAAGATAACACCCTCACGCCAACTGGAGACTTTGGTTTTTTTGAAGGGGTTGCCAGTTTTGACCCTACCCAGAGCCAGGTGATCCTCTGGACAAGATATAGCAGGGCTGATAATGAAAGCGAGAGACCCGTGATATTGCTGGATGTAGCTACTGACCGCAATTTTAATAATCTGGTGGTAAGCGAAACTGTAGAAATTGATCTCAACAGCGACTTTACTGTCAACGTGGATGTCAGCAACCTGGCCTCTAATACCGTATATTATTACCGTTTCAGAAATGAAGCTACCGATGCTAATTCGGTCATTGGTGAAACCAAAACATTGCCTGCTGCCGGAGAAGTTGGGGAAGTCAGCCTGGCAGTGATATCCTGTGCTAATTTCCAGGCGGGACTCTTCAACACCTATGGCGCGGTAGCAGAATCAGAGGCTGATGTGGTAGTGCACCTTGGTGATTACATTTACGAATACGCAGCTGGCGGCTATGGCACCAACGATCAGTCTGCCGCCCTGAACCGAGCCCATGAGCCCGACAAGGAAATTATTACCACAGATGATTACCGTACACGTTACCGGCAATACAGAAGAGACCCCCAGCTGCAGAAAGCCCATCAGCTAAAGCCTTTCATTTGTGTTTGGGATGATCATGAGATCACCAACGATGCTTACAAAGATGGGGCGCAGAACCATCAGCCTGACGAAGGCGATTATGAAACCAGGAAGGCCAGTGCTATACAGGTTTGGCATGAATACCTACCTGCTAGGGTAGATGATAATTCCAGGATTTACCGTAGTTTCAATATGGCAGGCCTGCTGGAATTATTTATGTTGGATACCCGCATTATTGGCAGAGATCGTCAACTCAGTCTGGCAAGTTATCTCACTGCACAAGGCATTGATAGCGCCTCATTTCTTCGCGACTGGCAGGACAGCAGCCGGACCTTATTGGGCACTGAACAGCGAAACTGGCTTATGAGCAGCTTGTCCTCAAGTACGGCTGCTCACCAGGTAGTAGGCAGCCAGGTGCTGATGTCCAAAATGTTTATTCCTGCTGAGCTTTTACTGCTCACTGCCCAATTGACTACAGGGAATACGACTCCTGAACTTCTCAACCAGTACAATATAGCGGTAGGAGAGCTGGTCAATATCAAAGCTCGTCTGCTCCAGGGAGACACCTCGGTAAGTGCAGCAGAACGCGCTCGGGTAGAAACGGTGCTTCCCTATAACCTTGATGCCTGGGATGGCTACCCGGCAGAGCGGGAAATGATCTTTGCCGCTGCTGCTGGTAAAAAGCTGATCTCACTGGCAGGTGATACCCACAATGCCTGGAACGCCGATTTAAAAGATGTCACTGGAAACAAAGTAGGTACTGAGTTCGCCACGGCTTCAGTTTCTTCTCCTGGCCTTGAAGCTGTCTTTGGTAATGATCCCCAGTTGCTCTCCGGGCTGGAGCAGTCGTTCAGTCTGCTCATTGATGATCTCAACTACCTGAATGCTTCCCAAAGGGGGTATCTGCTAACCACTTTTAGCAATGCCGAAGCCAGGGCAGAATGGCGGTTCATCAATACGCTTTTCAGTGAAGATACCAGTACAGTAAGCGGGCACAGTGCCACGGCATAAGTGGCTTTTCTCGTCGTAATTTTCACGAAACTGCAAAAAGTCGGATATACCTAAAGGTGTGACCAGCTTAGATTGTATTATCCTACTTTTCTGCACAGGACATTGTGCGTCGAAGGGAATCCCTTGCCCCGGGGGAACCACCTTTATGGCTGAGGAGGATGTCAAGG
>CAZFFW010000138.1:10275-15366 GCA_964518125.1 uncultured Porifericola sp. | reverse complement strand
GGCACAGGCCCGGAGTTTTTGGCAAAGCAATGGGTAAACTTAACCTGCTGCAGCCGGAGTTTGTCATGTGCGTGGGCGACCTCATTGAAGGATATACCGAAGACAATGCGATCATTGATGAGCAGTGGGATGAATTCTATAAAATCCTGAAGCCTCTGGAAGCACCATTCTTCTTCCTGCCCGGCAACCATGACATCTCCAACCAAACGATGCGGGAGCAGTGGCAGCAAAGGTTTGGCAGAAGCTACTACGCCTTTCTCTACCACAACGTACTGTTCATCTGCATGGATTCCAACGATGGAGATGGCGTTACCCTCAGTGATGCGCAGATAAGTTACGTGAAGGAAGTCATCAGCCAGCATACCGACGTGCGCTGGACCATGCTCCTGCTGCACCATCCGATCTGGGATTACCAGGACCTGAGCGGCTTCCAGGAGATAGAGTTAGCCCTGGAGGGGCGTGATTATACAGTTATAGCCGGCCATCGGCACAGCTACATGTACGAGGAACGTAAAGGACAAAACTACCTCACACTGGCCACGACCGGGGGCGGCAGCCAACTGCGGGGGGCGTCTTTTGGTGAATACGATCACATTGTCTGGGTGACCATGACCAAAGATCGCGGACCAGTACTGGTCAATGTGGCGGTGGACGGTATCATTGAGAAAAACATTGTAACTCCTGAAAAGCGGACATTAGCCCAACAATTGATCAGTGCATCCAATATGCCGGTGGAAGTGCTACTTAGCGCAAATGCCAGTAAGGGTGAGGTCCGTTGGCTACTGA
Organism: uncultured Porifericola sp.; assembly: GCA_964518125.1. Taxonomy (GTDB): domain Bacteria; phylum Bacteroidota; class Bacteroidia; order Cytophagales; family Cyclobacteriaceae; genus Catalinimonas. The sequence goes on along the minus strand of CAZFFW010000138.1, from coordinate 14,580 downwards.
AAAATGAAAGTGCTTTACCCATCACTTTTAGAGGCTTTTTGCTACATCATCACCAACTTCTGGCGGATCAGAGTCGTTGGGAAGTAAGCATTCCGGCTCATGCTGAAAAAGAAGTTGTGTTTAGCTTACAATCTATTGAAAACAAAGATATAAGCGGGAGTGAACCATTGGTGTTGGACTGGGAAATGGCTTATCAGGCAGACAGCCTGCAGGATATGGTGCTTAGCGGGCAGGAAATGCTCAAGGTAGTACGACAGGCCCCTCTGGAGATCATGCCTGCTCAGAACAAGTTTCTGGAAAGTACTGAAATCAGTTTGGTATATCCTTTCTCGGATGCAGAAATACGCTATACCCTTGATGGTCGTGAACCTGATATACATGCCATGCTTTATCAGGGACCAATTAAGCTGGACGATAGCTATGAGCTAAAAGCGAGGGTGTATCGCCAGGGCTTTGCCGGTCCGGTGCAGGGCGTCGGCTACGAAAAGGTGGAACCTTTGAAGGCTCAAAAATTAAGAAAACCAGAGAAAGGCCTGCAGTTTGAGTTTTTTGAAGGTGAATGGAAGTCATTACCGGACTTTACCGCTTTAGAGCCTATCAGAACTGGCGTAGCTGATCATCTGGATGTGGAACAGATCGCTGGCAAACGTGAAGATCACTTTGCGCTCAAGTTTACCGGATTCATCAAAGTGGAAGAAGAAGCTATGTACACATTCAGGCTGCACTCTGATGATGGTGCACGTATCTATATTGCGGATCAGTTGGTGGTAGATAACGACGGCTCACACAGTGCAAGCAGTAATGATGGATATATCGCATTGAAAGCAGGATTTCACCCTGTTGAAGTCCAATATTTTGAAGATTTTCTGGGCGAAACACTAGACATCTGGTTTAAAAAAGAGAATGCAGAATCTTTTCAGTCTATAGAAGACTTTATCTTCTATTAATTTATGGTAGCCTTATAGCGCGCGCAGCTATTACTTTTACATTTTACAACTGAAAAAGCCGAAGTTGAATAAATTAGTCTCCAATCAAAGAGCCTCAATTTGCCATTGAAGATTTTGACTTTCAGCAATGGAACTGGCTAACCAACAAAGGAATCATGTGACGGAATAAAGTCTTTGAACGACGTCTGATATATTTTGATCCCTGTCAAGAATCAAAATCTTTTACTGGATGCAGTGATTTTCAGCTGTCTGCTTAATTGCAGGGGAGTCTTGAACATTCATCATAAAAAGTGAGCATGGGAAGACGGACTAAGTTGCACTAGGTAGCTACCTGCTTTCAATCTATTGACAGCACTAGCCAATGAGGATCTAGTATTTACTACAACCACATGGAATTGCCTGATAAAGTTAATATATTATGCCAGAGGATAGGGCTATCAGCCATTGTACTTTGACCATAAATGTGTAAAAAGGGCCTGCCGGATCATAAATTAAATGAATTTGAGTATGTTACAACTCGCACTGAATTTAACAGTCATCATATTGAGTATTATGGTAACGACTAGTTCCGAAAGGCCTGTTGACAAGGAAGATGAAAAATATCACCTGAATTTACGTTCACGCATCAAATCAGCAGATGGTTCCTATAAAGTTGAAGAGAAAAAAGTAATTTGGGATACCCGGAAAACGGCATTTATCATCTGCGATATGTGGGACCAACATTGGTGTAAATCAGCCGATAGAAGAGTAGGGGAGTTAGCCAGGCCGATGAATCAGATCATCCATGAGGTACGTAAACAGGGATCTTTAATCATCCATGCCCCCAGCAGTGTAACATCTTTTTATGAGGATACCCCACAACGAAAAAAAGCCAAACAGGCGCCATTTGTAAAAACCCCAAAGCCACTGTCTACCTCACAACGATGGGGAACAGCCTGGTGTTGGCCGGATGAAACCAGAGAAATGCCTCTACCTATAGATGACACTGATATGGGCTGCGATTGTGATGTAAAATGTGAGATTCGTGATGCCTGGACTCGGCAAACAGCCACCATTGTAATAGCCCCTGAAGACGCGATTACCGATAATGGACAGGAAACGTTCAACCTACTGGCTCAGCATGAGATTCAAAATGTAGTACTATTGGGTGTACATTTAAATATGTGTGTACTAGGCCGCCCTTTTGGTATTCGTCAAATGGTACAACAGGGAGTTAACGTTGTCCTGATGAGGGATATGACCGATACCATGTACAACCCTGAGATGGCGCCACGGGTCAGGCATGTGGAGGGTACAGAACTGGTAGTGGAACATGTAGAAAAATACTGGTGCCCAAGTTTTACCAGTACAGATTTGACCGGTAAACCAGCTTTTAGCTTTAAATGAAAGAGCCTCATAAGTTTGAAGGCTTTAGTTTGACATAGTTAAGTATGCAAATGTAACATCAGGCGTAACAATTGCATACTTGCAGCTTGTTTTTGATCTAGATGTAGAAAGCCTATCTAGGTAGTGTCTAAAGAACTGTGTAAATGGAGGTTCGGGTAAAAAACCGGACCTTTTTTATTACCATTTACACAACTATGATTACAAAAAAAAGAATTTTACCTATGAATTTGGTGGTCGATTTGCAATGGTTGACTTTAAAGAAACGAACGGACAAACAGAAGTATTCGTAATATTTGACCCCGAAAATGAAAACTCAATAATTGCAAAGAAGCGGCTGGCAAGCAATCGAGCCATCCTGGCTGGATAAAACCCGCCATTTAGCAGCCAAGACTAAGGTAAGCCAGATTAAAATAGCTTTGCAGCAACTCGTAATGGTTCTACCTCTTTCGTCATATCCAGCGTATAGTTGCCAAAGCGGCTAATATGTTCCGATCGATAGGGCGACAATAGTGGTAATACGTCTTCATTGTCTTCCTGGCCTTTAAAATTTTGTCAGAAGTCAGGAACTGGACTAATTTATAGCTCATAAGGCAAATTTAGTCCTGGTCCTTAACTTTACATATTGCTATGGCTGAGATGATATTTATCAAATGAAATGTTAATCAGGTAATATGGAAAAAAAGCTACTGATCATAGATGATGAAAAGGACATCCGCAACCTGCTGGCCCGAACGCTGGAACTGGAAGGCTATCAGGTACAGACTGCTGTTGATGGAAAAAGCGGTTTGAAAGCGCTGGATCAGGATGATTATTTAGTGGTGCTTACTGATGTAAAGCTTCCTGACAGCCATGGCGTGGCGCTTACGACAGAAATCAAGAAACGATCTCCCGAAACGGAGGTAATCTGCCTGACGGCTTTTGGCAATATCCAGGACGGGGTGCAGGCGATGAAAAACGGGGCTTTTGACTACCTGGTGAAAGGTGATGACCAGGCCAAGATCATTCCGCTGGTTGCCAAAGCCAGCGAGAAAGCTCAGCTTCAGTACAAAGTCAAAAGCCTGGAGCAAAAAGTAAGGAATAAGCATGGCTTTACTCAGATTCTGGGAGAGTCCTCGGCTACACTGCAAGCCAAAGACCTGGCACTGAAAGTAGCCCTGACAGACACGACCGTCCTGCTGACGGGACCTACCGGTACGGGCAAAGAGGTTTTTGCCCAGGCCATCCATGCAGAGAGTAGCCGCAAATACAATCCCATGGTCGTCATCAACTGCAGTGCTTTTGGCAAGGACCTGCTGGAGAGTGAGATGTTTGGCCACAAGGCTGGCGCCTTTACCGGGGCTACCCGCGACAAAAAAGGCCTGCTGGAAGAAGCCCATACCGGCACTTTGTTTCTGGATGAGATTGGAGAAATGCCCCTTGACCTGCAGGCCAAGCTGCTTCGTGTCCTTGAAAACGGCACTTTTCTCAAAGTAGGCGAGACCAAAGAACAAAAGGTAAATATCCGCCTCATAGCCGCCACCAACCGTTATTTAGAAGAAGAAATAGAGAAGGGGAACTTTAGGGAAGACCTCTATTTCCGTTTATCCGTTTTCCAAATCCATTTACCCTCACTAGACGAAAGAAAGCAGGACATCCCGCTGCTGGCTGGGCATTTCATCCGTCAGTTTGGGATTAAGATGAACAAGCCATCGCTGAAAGCTTCCGAAACTTTTATGCAGGCCCTAAAAAAGCACCACTGGCGGGGTAATATCCGTGAATTACGTAATGTCATAGAACGCGCAGCCATCCTCTCTGATGGAAATGAACTTAGTCCTGACCTTCTTCCCTTTGATTTTCTGCGAAAAGAACAGCCTGGCGTAAAAACAGGTATTTTTAAGCTCAAAGACCTGGAAAAAGAGCATATCAAAAATGTACTCAGCTACGCAGAAGGCAACAAGACCAAAGCCGCCGAACTGCTGGATATAGGCCTGAC
>CAZFFW010000138.1:0-10175 GCA_964518125.1 uncultured Porifericola sp. | reverse complement strand
CTTTGGCATCCATGGTCATTACCAAATTAAATGACTATGGAATTTCTTGGATCTGTTCTGATGATCATGCTGGCCTTGACCGTCTTTGCCATCTTTTCAAAGACAGTAGACTTTTTTGACGAACTCATTAATCACTAAAACATGACAATCTTATTTATCCTGACCCTGCTGGTCTTTGGCTACCTGTTCTATGCCATCACCCAACCCGAAAAGTTTTAAACCATGCTTACAGAAATATTAGGAATCGTTTTGATCTTCCTGCTCTCGGCAGGACTTGCCTGGCCGCTGGGCCGCTACATCAGCCGGGTGTTTGGCGGAGAAAAAAACTGGTCTGATTTTATGAGCCCGCTGGAAAACTTTATTTTCAGCCTCTCCGGTATTGACGCTCATCGGTCTATGGACTGGAAAGCCAATATGAAAGCCTTGTTGGGGCTGAACGTCTTCATGTTCCTCTTTGCTTTCCTGGCATTAGTGCTGCAAAGCTTTCATCCTTTCTGGAACCCGCTTGGCCTTGCCAACTGGGACCCTATGCTGGCCTTTAATACGGCGGTTAGTTTTACCACCAATACCAACCTGCAGCATTATTCAGGGGAAACCAATGCCTCCCACTTCACGCAGCTGCTGGTATTCTGCTGGCTGCAGTTTGTGAGCGCGGCTAGCGGTATCGCAGCCTGTGCCCTGCTTTTCCAGGCATTGAAAAACAAATCTACTTCGGCCATCGGCAACTTCTGGAACCTCTTCCTGAAGTCCAACACACGTATTCTTTTGCCCCTGGCGGTTGTTCTCTCGCTGATCCTGACTTTCAATGGCACTACTACGAATTTCCAGGAACTCAAAGAAGTCACTACGCTGGAAGGAGATACGCAACTGGTAGCCGGTGGACCTACTGCACCCATGGTGTCTATCAAGCAACTGGGTACCAATGGTGGTGGCTTTTTTGGTCCTAACTCTACCCATCCCTTTGAGAATCCCAATTTCCTGACCAACATCGCCGAGAATGTGGCTATCCTGCTTATTCCTATGGCACTGGTCTTTGCCTTTGGGTTTTACCTGAAACGACGCAAAATGGCCATGATGTTCTTTGGCGTCATGTCGGTACTGTTTATCAGCTTTGTGGCTATTTCAGCTTCTGAAGAAATTAGTGGCAACACTACCTTTACTGAAATGCTGGGTATGAGCCAGCAGCCGAATATGGAAGGCAAGGAAGTGCGCTTTGGGCCGGCTGCCTCATCCATGTGGGGCGTGTCTACCACTTCTACCTCCAACGGATCGGTCAACTCCATGCACGATAGTCACACACCTCTTTCCGGTGGTATCTTTCTGCTGGATATGTTCATCAACGCCATCTACGGAGGGGTAGGCGTGGGCTTTATCAATTTCTTTGTCTTCGTCATCGTGGCCGTATTTATCTCCGGGCTGATGGTGGGCCGTACCCCTGAGTTTCTGGGCAAAAAAATAGAAGCGCGTGAAGTGAAAATCGCTGCTTTGGTGGTGATACTGCACCCGCTACTGATCCTGGCCGGCACGGCTATCGCTGCCAATCAGTGGGTGGAAAACCCCGATGTAGGTTGGTTGAGCAATCCTGCTTATCATGGCCTGTCTGAAATGCTCTACGAGTTTACTTCATCTGCCGCCAACAATGGCTCTGGCTTTGAAGGTCTGGGAGATAACACTCCTTTCTGGAACATTATGGCTGGGCTTAGCATGCTGCTGGGACGCTTCATTCCCATCATCGGCCCGCTGGCGATTGCGGGTTCTCTGGCCGTCAAGAAAACGGTGCCCCAGACCGCAGGAAGTCTTCAACTGGAAAGCGGCGCTTTTGCTGCCGTGCTGGTCTCAGTTATCCTGATCGTAGCGGCACTGGCCTTTTTCCCGGTCATGGCCCTGGGGCCTATCGCTGATTACCTGGCCTTCTTTAAAACCCTCTAATGCTGAAAAATAGCTTTTAACATGAGCAATCAAGAAAATACATCCTTATTTACAGGCGAACTGGTCAAGCAGGCTTTAAAGGATTCCTTTAAAAAGCTAAACCCCCGCCTGATGATCAAAAATCCGGTGATGTTTACCGTGGAGATTGGTACGCTGATCATGCTGATCGTGACCATCCTTTCTGCCTTGCAGGAAGATGTAACGTTGGGAAGCCCCGCTTATAATACGGTCATTTCTATTTTACTCTTACTCACTGTATTGTTCGGTAATTTTGCCGAAGCCATTGCCGAAGCCCGGGGCAAAGCACAGGCCGACAGCCTGCGCAAAACCCGTCAGGACACCGTCGCCAAGCGGCTGGCCGGTGACCGTATCCAGGAAATTTCTTCGGCCCAGCTCAAAAAGGGCGATATCTTCGTAGCCGAGGCTGGCGATATTATTCCTGCCGATGGTGAAATCATTGAAGGACTAGCTTCCATTGACGAGTCGGCCATCACAGGCGAATCTGCGCCGGTCATCCGGGAAGCAGATACAGACCAGAACTCCGTGATTGGGGGTACTAAGGTTCTCTCTGACAAGATTAAAGTAAAAGTAACCACCCAGCCCGGAAGCAGCTTCCTGGATAAAATGATTGAGCTGGTAGAAGGTGCCAACCGGCAAAAGTCACCCAACGAGATCGCCTTAACGATACTGCTGGCCAGTTTTACGATGGTCTTCCTTATTGTGACGGTGACCCTGAAGCCACTTTCTGATTACGCGCAGGTACCTATTACCCTGGCTGCTTTAGTGTCACTTTTCGTCTGCCTGATCCCGACTACCATCGGTGGACTGTTATCAGCCATTGGTATTGCGGGTATGGATAGGGCTTTGAGAGCCAACATCATCGCCAAATCCGGTAAAGCTGTGGAAACCGCTGGTGATATAGATACCCTGCTGCTGGATAAGACTGGTACGATCACTATTGGTAACCGCAAAGCCACCCGCTTTATTCCTTCCGAGGGTGTCAGTGCCCAGGAGTTCATGAAATTATGTGTGATGAGTTCCCTCTCTGACAGCACGCCTGAAGGCAAGTCTATTATAGAATTGGCAGAGAAAGAAGGTACACAGGTAGATCAATCAAAAATGGCTAAAGCTAACTTTGTGAAGTTCTCTGCCCAGACCCGCATGAGCGGCGTAGACCTGGCCGACGGGCGCAAGCTAAGAAAAGGTGCCTGGGATGCCATCAAAAGATGGTCACAAAACGCAAATGGCACCTTAGAGAAGATGGAGCAGGACGTCAAGGCCATTGCAGAAAACGGAGGTACGCCCCTGGCCCTGGCGTTGGACAACAAACCTTTGGGTGTGATTCAACTGGAAGACATTATAAAGCCCGGCATACAGGAGCGTTTTGCCCGGCTGCGCAAAATGGGTATCAAAACGGTGATGGTGACCGGTGACAACCCGCTCACAGCGGCTTTCATCGCAAAGCAGGCTGGGGTAGATGACTTTATCGCAGAAGCCCGTCCGGAAGATAAAATGACCTATATCAAAAATGAACAGCAGGATGGAAAACTGGTAGCCATGATGGGCGACGGTACCAACGACGCCCCTGCCCTGGCCCAGGCTGATGTGGGCATCGCCATGAACAGCGGTACGCAGGCAGCCAAGGAGGCAGGTAACATGGTAGACCTGGACAATGATCCTACCAAGCTTTTAGAGGTAGTAGAAATCGGAAAGCAGCTGCTCATCACCAGGGGTAATGTCACTACTTTCTCTATTGCCAATGATGTGGCTAAGTATTTTGCCATTGTGCCGGCGCTTTTTGCCGTAGCCATACCAGGCTTTGCCGCGCTCAATATCATGCAACTGGCTACCCCTGAGTCGGCTATACTTTCGGCAGTGATCTTCAATGCCATTATCATCCCCATGCTCATTCCGCTGGCTCTGAGAGGAGTGAAGTACCGGCCTATTGGTGCCTCTGCCCTCCTGACTCGTAACCTGCTGGTGTACGGACTGGGCGGTATCATCCTGCCCTTTATCGGCATCAAACTCATTGATCTGCTCGTGTCTATGATGATTTAATGACAATGAACAGTGAGCAATGAACAGTGAAAAATTTCTAAATTTTCAATCCTTAATCTTTAATTTAAAATGAACATCAAATCAATCATCATACTCGGCTTCAGTACGCTGCTCATGTTTGGGGTATTGTATCCCCTGGCCATGGTCGGCATAGGACAGCTTGTACCTGAAAGGGCAAACGGTTTACCGATCTATCGGGGCGAAACACTGGTAGGTTATGAAAATATAGGGCAGCCTTTTTACAGTCCGCAGTACTTCTGGGGCAGGCCTTCAGCGGTGGATTATGATGCGTCCTCAACAGGGGGCTCCAACCTGAGCCCTACAAATCCGGAATATCTGGCAACAATAGAGGCCCGTATGGACAGCCTGATGAAGTACCATCCCGGGCTGGACAAAGCCGATATTCCGGTGGACCTGGTGACTGCTTCCGGTTCCGGGCTGGATCCCAATATATCGGTAGCAGCTGCCAGATTACAGGCCGAAAGAATAGCCGAGGCAAGGAACATTTCAGTCGAGATAATCAATCAATTGATCACTGATTATACAGAGAAGCCATTCTTAGGTCTTTTTGGCCCTGGCAACTACATCAATGTGCTTAAAATCAACCTCGCTTTGGATGGAATAAACAATGAGCAGAGAACAATGAACAATGTGCAGAGAATAGTTAACAAATGACAATTAATCAAGGACAAAATAAAACGCTCTTAAGCGCAAATCTAGGATGAAAAACACTTTTATTTTTACCATCATCATCTTTTTCAGCACCTTTAGCCTGGTGCAGGCGCAGGAGGAAGAACCGCAAAACGGCTTTCGCTGGGAAGGATTTGTAGATATCTTCTACGCCTATGATTTCAACGAGCCTGCCGACCACATCAGGCAGCCGTTTTTATATAACCACAACCGCCACAACGAATTCAACCTCAACCTGGGCCTGATCAGTGGTTCTTATAACGGCGATAAAATCAGGGCCAATCTGGCGCTGCAGGCAGGCACTTATGCGCAGGATAACTACAGTGCAGAAGAAAACCTGCTCAAGAATGTGTTTCAGGCCAATGTGGGGGTGTCGCTCAATGATAAGAACACCCTCTGGCTGGATGCCGGTATTTTCCCTTCTCATATTGGTTTTGAAAGCGCTCTTTCTACAGAAAACCCTACGCTGACCCGCTCGCTGCTGGCCGAGAATTCCCCCTACTTTTTGAGTGGTGCCAAGCTTACCTATGATCCTACTGAGAGCCTGACCCTGGTAGCGCTGGTTACCAACGGCTGGCAAAGGATTGCAAGGCTGGATGGCAACCAGGCGCCGGGAGTAGGTACGCAGATCAACTTTCATCCTAATGATGCATTTAGCATCAACTGGAGCACTTTTGTTGGTAGCGATACGCCCGGTGATGACCCACTGATGCGCTATTTCAACAATATTTATGTGCAGTGGCAGCCTTCCGAAACACTGCAAATGGTGGCTGGCTTTGACATGGGCATGCAGGAAAGCGGTGATGAAGCTTCTTCGTCTTTTAATACCTGGTATACACCCATTGTCATTGCCCGACTGCAACTGGACGAAAAGATCTACCTGGCGGGTCGTGCAGAATATTATGCCGATGAAGATGGGGTAATCATTGATTATGGCGCCCCTGCAGGCTTCAGAACGCTGGGCTTTTCGCTCAACCTGGACTATGAAGTAACAGAAAACGCCCTATTTAGAGTAGAAGGTAGGCATTTCAACAGTATGGATGATGTCTTCTGGGCAGGTGATGAGTATGTCAGCACCAATACTTTCCTGGTGACTTCATTGGCCGTAAATTTTTAGTAAAGCGTAAACAAAGATGACAGATCAGCAAAGTTCGGAGCATTTTCTTGACCTGATCAAAAAATCCCGCAGGGGCAGGTTCAAAGTCTACATCGGCATGATCGCCGGTGTAGGTAAAACCTACCGCATGCTGCAGGAAGCACACGAACTGCTCAAAGCAGGTGTGGATGTCAAAATCGGCTTCATTGAGCCACATTTGCGTGAAGAGACCATTGCCCTGAGCGAGGGATTACCCTTTATTCCCAGAAAAAAAGTCTTCTACAAGGGGCACGAACTGGAAGAAATGGACCTGGATGAGATTTTAAGAAACCGCCCTGAGATTGTACTGGTAGATGAACTGGCCCATACCAATATTCCGGGAAGTAAGAATGAAAAGCGCTGGCAGGATGTCATGGAGCTTTTGAACGCAGGCATCAACGTCATTAGCGCTTTCAATGTGCAGCACCTGGAAAGTATGGTGGACAGAGTCAGAGACCTGGCCGGCATTGAGGTAAAAGAAACCATTCCGGACCGGGTACTTACCCATGCCGATGAAGTGGTGAACATAGACTTACCGGCCGAAGATCTGATCAAACGACTGGAAGCCGGCAAAATTTATCCGCAGAACCGCATACAGGCCGCGTTGGATAATTTTTTTCAGCCCGAAAAAATCCTGCAGCTCAGGGAGTTTGCCCTGCGGCAGGTGGCCATACAGGTGGAGAAAAAAATCAGTAAGAACGTCCCCATCAGTCTGCGTCCGCCTACGGAGAAGTTTCTAGCCTGCATCAGCACCAATTACGAGGGAGGGAAAAAAATTTTGAGAAAAACCGCCAGGATGGCCAGCCACTACCAGGCAGACTGGCTGGTGTTGTATATTCAGACGCCCGGCGAACGTACCGATAGGATCAAATTATCGGATCAGCGAAAGTTACTGCAAAACCTGCAGTGGGCAGCCCAACAGGGAGGCAGAGTGATCAAAAAGGAGAGTACTGACATACCGCTGACCATTTTTGATGTGGCCCAGCAGGAGAGAATCACTAACATTGTACTGGGCAGACCTAGTTTTAGCATTTACCGGCAGCTTAGTGGCAAAAACTATTTTGACAAGCTGCTTAAGAAAGTGGCAGAAACAAATATTGATATCATATTAGTCTTCTAAAAATGAACATCAGAACCAAATTAACACTGATCTTTTCCAGTGTATTTATCGTAGTGCTGGCGGTAGGCGGACTGGGTAGCTATTATCTTCGCTGGCTTTCAGAAGATACTGAAGCCATCATCCAGGATAATTATCGCACCCTCACCTATATGCAGCAGCTGGATGATATCATGGATAAGATCGTAGAATATACCATTATTCCTGCTGCACCTAATGCCAAAACTGAGTTAAATGACTTACTACAGCAAGGCCGGGAAGTACTAGTATTGCAAGAGGCTAATGTTACGGAAATGGGGGAGGGGAAAATGACTGACCGCCTGGTTGACATTTATGAGCAGCTTAGTAGTGAATTGACTTCGTCAGCTGATCAATCACCCCCTGATAATTACCGTAGTGAACTTCTACCCCTGTTGCTGGAAATCAATGCGCAGATTACTCGCATTTACGAAATGAATGAGGATGCTTTATTACAAAAGAACGAACAGGCACTGCAGACCTCTAACAAAGTTGTACTCTACATGGGTATCCTGGTAGCCTGTTCATTAATTTTAGGCATATTTTTCATTTATGGTTTCCCCAAAGTGTTAACGCGACCTATTCAGGACTTTAACTGGGCCGTAAGAGAACTAAGCCTGGGAAACTACAAAGTTAAAATACCAGTCAAAAATTACGATGAACTGGGTGATCTGGCAAGGGCATTTAATGGTATGGCAGCGAAGCTACAGGAATACAAAGAGAACAATATGGCAAGCCTGCTCTTTGAAAAAAAACGCCTGGATGCAGTCATCAACCAGATGCACGAAGCAATTATTGGCCTGGATGAATCAAAACACGTGATCTTCGTCAACGACAGGATGTTGAATCTGCTCAATATCAGCAAAAGGGAAGATATCATCGGAAGGTATGCGCCGGATATTGCAGTACAGAATGAGCTCTTGAAGGATCTGATCAGGGAACTGATGGTCGGGGCGGAAACCTGGGAAACAGAAAAAATCAGCCAGTTCAAAGCAGTGGAAGAACAGACTCAAAAACTTTTTGCCAAGCATGTATTGGATGTGGTGGATGAACCCACCGGAGAAGACCGCAGGGTATTGATTGGGCATGTTGTATTACTAACCGACATCACTGAATTTGCAGAAAAAGATACTGCTAAAACTCAGTTTATAGCTACCCTTTCTCATGAACTCAAAACTCCTACCGCGGCAATCAAGATGTGCTCAGAGCTGCTTTCAAACAATAAAGTAGGTAATCTCAACCAGGAACAAAGCTCGCTGCTGGGTACCATTGCTGACAATACCGGGAGGATACAGCATATCATCAATGAAGTATTAGACATTTCAAAGATTGAAAGCGGTGCGATTGATATCCACAAAGTGGAAGTAGATCCTGCACAGATCATTGATAAGGCTATTGATGGTGTCAGGCTCTTTCTAAAAGACAAAAATTTGCAAATTGAAAAGAACTTAGACACGCCTCTACAGCAGATAAGGGTAGATCCCCATAAAACGGTTTGGATACTTAATAACTTCCTGACTAATGCAATTCGTTATGCACCAGACAATAGCAGCATCCTGGTAGCCGCAATCAAGACAAATGGCTTCCTCAAAATCTGTGTTACTGACAAAGGGCCGGGAATTCCCGCTCAGCACCAGCAAAGGATCTTTGAGAAATTCAGCAGGGTGCCTGATCATAACAATGATGAAGAAGGTACTGGTCTGGGCTTAGCCATTTCCAGTGAATTTGTAAAGGCTATGTTTGGAGAAATCGGGGTGGATGCTGAGCCTGGAGAGGGTAGTACCTTTTGGGTAAGGTTTCCCACAGTACAAGATGAAAATCGGCTGTACAAAGAATTGGAATAGAAGTTTTTTGTACTTGCTACATTTGATTTTCAAGACAGTATCCCCAGTTTTTTATTGCAAGTTCACAACAGCAGAATAGAACTCAATGGACATACGGTGCTGCTTAATAGTATCCATCCGGTGAACCTGCCTGTTAATTTTCAACTTCAGTCGTTACCTTAGAAGGTTTCCAGTTTGGAGGCAGAAGTTCATGTAGACGATTGACGGTGCGCTCAGGTAATCTTTCCAGCACGTCCTGTAGATAATCATAAGGATGGATATCCTGGAGTTTACAACTTCCCGGCAGGCTGTATATTATCGCTGCATTTTCTGTACCGGAGCAAGACATTCCACCAGAACAATATCTTCCCTGTGCTCGAACTGGCCGTAAGCCTGATGGCCGTCAGTTTGCAGGCAGCCTTGATGATTTTTGAGCAGTTGCTTAGCCACCGTGGCAACGGGCCCCTCTCGGTTCCTGCAGACGGGGTCGCCCAGACGGGGTCGCCCTTTAGATTTGCATAACAAAGCAAGACTTTAAAAAGTACTACTTTGGAAAGAACCGAAAGTGCAGGTGGTGAACTATGGGGTCGCCTAATAAATTAATCTTACCGGCATCCCAGCGGCAGCGGAAAACTTCCACGGCATCATTGGAGTAGTGAATGGTAATTGCAATTACAGTATTGAAGGCCAGATTTCTGTCGTCACTGATCAGCCAGCAGTACTCGGAGTATTTCCTGTATCTCACCTTGAGCTTTCCATTTTCACAAACTTTCAAAAAAGCCATCATTCATGTAGCAAATACTGCTAATCTGGCGGCTGAACTTGGCCTTTCGCAAAAAAATGATTTACTTCAGTAAAGCCCTAACGAAAAGCTGCATGAAGATCATCAGGAGATACCGTAAGTGCTCTGCTAATACGCATGGAACTACAGCCCGAAGCGATGATTCTTCTGCGGTTTCTGATGAGCAGTGGTGGCGACAATTCACTTCCGGGAGTAAATCTGCTTTTGAACAACTCTACTACAATCATGTAAACCAGCTTTACGATTATGGCGTCAGGTTGAGCAGAGATGCACAACTCTCAGAAGACTGTGTGCAGGATCTGTTTACCTACCTTTGGGAAAATCAGCACAAGCTACCTGTGGTAAACGCAGTCAAACCCTATCTGCTGGTATCTCTGAAAAGAAGAATGTACCGAAAACTTGCTGATCAAAGAAAGGACATCATCAAAATCTGTGAAGCGCTGGAGCCGGAGGCTTACGGATTTAATCCTGAGTTAAATGATAATTCTGATAGCATCCTGGCGCTTAAACAGGCTTTTGCCAAACTCAGCGACAAACAAAAAGAAGTCATCTACCTGCGCTTTTACAACCAGCTCTCTTATGAGGAAATCGCTGAAGTGATGG
>CAZFFW010000137.1:0-15418 GCA_964518125.1 uncultured Porifericola sp. | reverse complement strand
AGATGGTTGTTTACTAAAAATAAAAAACCACTGCTTTCAATCAAATGAAAAAATGATAATTTTAGGTGTAACCTTAAAGTCCTGTCTCTCATACAGGCACTAATCTATTCGCTTTAAACGCCTATAGCCATGTATTTTACCAAGTTCATGATGCGCTACCTGTTATTCTTCCTGTGTTTTTACGCCAGTACCAGCCTTGTGTCAGAGGCTGGCCAGAACGGCAACGGAAAGGCCACTGATCCCGCTAAGTTTGCCCTTATTATTGCTGTCGGCAAATATGCACCGGAGACAGGCTGGACACCCACGAGTGCGGCCAATGATGTAAGCCTTATCCGAACCGCCCTCAGTATGCAGGGGTTTGATACAGAAAATCATGTAATGGTTGTGCAGGATGCCGAAGCTGATAAGCAGGGTATTATTGACGCGCTTGCACAACTGACGGCCAAAGCTACCGAAGGAAGTGTCGTAGTTATTCATTTTTCGGGTCACGGGCAGCAGGTGGAGGATGTTAGCGGTGACGAACTTGATGGCTTTGACGAAGCCCTGGTGCCCTATGATGCGCCCAAAAAAGTAGAGGGGATGTTCAACACCTACCGGGGAGAAAAGCACCTGCTGGATGATGAACTGGATGCCATCACCTACCGGCTGAGGAAGAAAATTGGCAGTGAGGGCGATCTCCTGCTAATACTGGATGCCTGCCATTCCGGTACGGCTACCCGTGGAAATAACCCTGCCGGCGTCAGAGGTACCGATATCCGAATCGTCTTTGATGAAACTCCCCGCAGTGGGCAAACCTCCGAAGTCAATAGCTGGTACAGTGGCGTTGAGGATGAGGTAGCGCCCATGGTGGTTTTCAGTGGCTCGGGTGCCGGCGAACTGAATTATGAAGCCAGGGATCAACAGGGCCGTCAGGTAGGTTCGCTCAGCTATGCCTTTAGCCTTGTTCTCAGCACCGCAGACGGTCAGGCCAGCTACGGGGGAATATTTGATCGTATCCGCCAGGAAATGTTCATGCGGGTACCACATCAGACACCCCGACTGGAGGGAGCGGCTTCCCGGCAACTGCTGGGGGGAGCCTCGGTGCTACGGCCCGTTTATTTCACCATTAGTGAGCGGCTGGACGCGCAAACCCTCAGGGTCAACGGAGGAGAGCTGGCTGGTCTTACCGAGGGTAGCCGGGTAGTGCTGTATGAGCCAGATGTGCAGGATACCGCGCGTCAGCAGCCTAAAGGCCGGGGAAAGGTGATACGTACGTACCTGGCAGCAAGTGACATACTACTGGACCGGCCCTTGCCGGAGCAGGAGGCGCGCAACTCCTGGGTGCTGGTAGAGAAAAAGTCATTAGGCGAAACTAAGGTGTACTGTGCGCTCGACCTGGAAGAAATGCCCCTGCTCCGGCAAAAACTGCGGGATAGCTTTGACGAAAATACCGCTGTTACTTATACAGCAGGGGGAGCAGAACTGAGGGTCAGCGCCTCACCTGACAGGCAGAGTATTCGGCTCACTACGGAAGTTGGTGGCCATTTGCTGATGGAAGAGAAGATCCTGACGGAAGCTGATACGGACCGCATACTGAGGCTGGTCATGGAAGGTATTTTTGAATACGGACGGGGTAAGCTTATCAGGCAGGTGGATATGCGAGATCCTTTGCTTCGCCTGGATTTTGAGATAGTTCCCGTCAATGCGGCCGGTCAGGCTTTGCAGCCGGCGAGGGCTGTTCCCATGACCGATAAGCTGCTTGGCCAGCAGCTGGTACTGAAAAACGGCACTTTCTTCAAATTAAAGGTTACCAATCAGGGAGAGAAAGAAGCGTACTTTGCTCTACTGGATATACAGCCGGACAACAAGGTGAACCTGCTGATCCCGTACGGACGCAGAACTGCCGAAGAATTCAGAATTAAGCCTGGTTCTACCATGTTGCTGCCTGATATGTTTGTGATTGGGGAGCCTTTCGGGCGGGAGTGTTTCAGGCTTATTGCGACTGAAAAGCCTCTGGAAAATCTATCCTTTATTGTGAGTCGGGGCGGCACTGCTGGTGCTTCCCCAGCGAATCATCCACTGGAGGTACTGTTTCAGCGTGATTACCAGAGCCGGGGAGGCAAACCTGTGTCGCACGCTGCTTCGCCTGCTAATATCAGTACGCTTTACTTTACCATCACCCCCTGAGGGAGATTTTCTGTTTTGTTGAGGCAGGGTAAAATTTTTCGTTCGGCAGTAGAAACAGGAGAAAATGTACTTTTTCATGATAACAGATAAACAAACTCAAATGCGGATATCTGCGTGCAAACCGGTGACTTTCTGACAAGATGATGCTTTTTTCCAACCAGAGGAAGAGTTTTACCACCAGGCTATTTTGCGCACCAAATAAAATGCGGTATTTGGTTAGCACTTATTGGAGATAATAAATACTGAAATACGCCTTTACGCGTATTTTGGCCACTAATTATTTTCACAATGCACTTGGAAATCATGTTTATATACTTTTAATTTTAGTTTACGCAACCTTAAATTTTCTATTATGCTTCAGGATGTACTCCATCTTGTTCGAGCTGTTTTTTCTGATGAAGGGATTTTGATGGCCATCGGTTCATTCAGGATATGGCTGGCGGTAGCTACCGTATTGGCTGTTGCCACCTGGGTCTTCTGTATTCACTACGCCAGGCTCTGGAACAAGCGTTACCATCATAGGCCTGCTCATCACCTGTGGGGAAGTATGGCCGCAGTTATAAGCTTCGTTGCAGTATTTGCCTGGTACCTGGTAAGTAATCTCGAGCCTATCACCCGGATATATATTGCTACCTGGAGTATGCAGCTCAAAGCTGATAGTGATTGGGGGCAGGCTACTTTTGCCGTTGCTTACCGGGAGGTGAAAGCACAGGGAGTGGAGAATTTTTATGGTGTGCCGGCTCCTGACCGGCCCAACAGCTATATCCCCATCAACCATGATGCCTCACGCATCAAAACGGCTTATGTGTATGCCAATGAAGCCTACCGTAATTTTGGAGAGCAGCACCCTTTTCTGGCATTTATACTGGACGCAAAAGTAGGACTGGCCGAGGATTCTATCAGGCAGGATGTGGATACCTACCTGGCCGGTGGCCGTAGTGTGACAGAGGAGTCATTACCTGCTCAAAAAAGTGGTTTAGACTTCAGCAGCTTGGACGGTCTGCTGGAAAGCGCCCTGGGTACCCTTACTGATTTTTCATCTACTGCCGGTGCGTCTTCTGCGGGAGGCAAAAGTACGTATCCCGCGGAGCGGGCCGTTGACCTGGCCAGTGCTTACCTGCAGATTTCGCTGGCAGAACAAGCACATCGTATCGTGCTCATGGGAAGAGTGGTGGTACTTCTCGGGTTTTTACTCTTACAGGCTATACCCTTTGGCATCATCGGCTATGCCGCTTATCAGGATTTAAATATCAGACGATAACGAAACCTATACTTAAGCTATGGCAAAAAATCATCTTATCATCGGGCTGGGAGGCACCGGCGGGAAAATCATTCGTGAGTTCAGGAAAAATATTTTCCAGGATTTCAGGGTGAAGCAGTTTCAGGATTTGCCCGCAAATGACGATAACCGTGACCTGAGAAACACCCATATCCGCTACCTGTACATTGATTCTTCCGACAGGGACCTGAGCAATGTGGACAGTTGGAAAATACTGGGTGACGACGTGGCATTGAGCGGATCGGGTAAGATGCTGTTGCCTCAGCAAAACCTGAAAAGTGTGCTGGACTATATTGAGCAGCAACCCGGACTCAAACCCTGGATAGGAGACGCTGATCAGTGGCCGGATACCATTGCCAGTGGCAGCGAAACTGCTGCCGGACAGAAACGAAGGTACGGAAGGTTCCTGTTTGCCATGTCTGCCAATAATTTTTGTAATAACCTAAATACCGAAGTGGGCCGTCTTAAAGAAAAATCCGGCCAGTCGGATGTTACTTTTCATGTCTGCTGTGGCGTAGCGGGGGGAACCGGTAGCGGTACGCTGGTGGATGTGATATCCCAGATCAGGAAAGAGTATCCTCCCGACGACCTCAACAAATATGAAATACTGCTCTATCTGCAGTTGCCGGAGAGAAACAATAAACTGGGCTGGGCACAAAAAAACTACTACGCCAACGGATATGCCGCCCTGGCTGAACTCAATGCGCTGATGGTCAAGAAATTTAAACCCTGGGACGTCACGAAAGGGAAGAGCGCACTGGATCTGTCCTATCCTTTCAATGCCTGTTTTGTCTATACCAACGAAAATGAAGAGGGTCTTTCGCTGGATGTGCGGGAGGATTTGCCCCGTATCGCCTCGGACTTTCTGTACCACAAAATCACTTTTGACCAGCAGGGAGAACTGGATGGCATTTCACGCATTATCTCGGGAGAGAATGCCGATGAGATCGTGGAGAAAGACCACTACGGTGACCTGGCCCGGTCCAAGCGTTTTCTGACTTTCGGCATCAAGCGGGTAGCCGTACCCGTAGAGGAAATCCGCGAGTATTTTGCCTACAACTTTGCCCGGCAGGGTATCCTTAAAATGCAGTACAACTTATGGGATAGTGGCAAGGGCTACCTGCCTGAGCCCAGGGAAGAAGGTTTTGCCTCTATCGTCAAAGAGCAAAGCCCGGCCTGGATGCTTTCCGACGATTACCTTACTTACTCTTTGCCGGTGCTGGAGCAGGACAGAAAATTCACTGACATTGACCAGGAATGGCAACTGGTGATGGGCCCTTTCATTGAGCAGACCAAAGCATCTGCCAAATCGGGCAGGGAGTGGAACACGGCCATCATGAAGAGTTTTGACGACCACTTTAACAAAACCTTCCGGGAGCATGGAGTAGCCGAATTTTTCCGGCTTAAGGCACAGGATAAGGACAATATAGCCAAAGAGGTGAAAAGGAAGATTGACTATTACCTTTTTGAACAGATGCGTCAGGGTGAGTACTCGCTTTACAAAATTTCCAGAATACTGAAGGAAATCGTAGTGTACGTGGACCGAAGGCTGGAAAGTGTAGATGAGCAGATCGGCAAAGCTCGTCGGGAGGTAAGCAGGTATGAAGAGGATGTCAACCATACTTTTGAAAAGCTCACCAATGTTGGGCCATTGTCGGAGACATTCTTCGGCAAGAAATCCCGCCTGCTGGAAGCCCAGGGGCTTAACCTGAAAAACTGGTATCGGGCCCGCACCTGGCTCAGAGCCTGGGAGTTTGCCAAAGAGTACCTGCCGGTACTTAAAAATCAGTTGGCCTACCTGCAAAATGAAGTTGGCACTGCCCTGGGCCGGATCAATGAAACCCTGGACAGTTTTGATAAACTGATCGCCGAGCGCTGTGACGATACCAGCAACTATGTAGATAAGATCAATAAGCGGGTAGTCCGCTTCTATGATGCTATGGCGGTAAAGGAGCAGAATGAACGATACCTGAAGGAAGAAGACCTCATGAAACGGCTGGATGTGCTTATGAGGGATAAATTGTTTAAAAACCTTGATGAGGTAAAAAGCTACTCTTTTGCCCGTTTTAACCATACCGGCTTCGAGCACTACTTTGCCGGTAATATCGAGTCAGCAGCCACAGAGTTTCTGGATAGTTTGTACGCAGAGATGGAATCCGGAAACCCAAGCCGGAAGCTACTGGAGCCTAATATCATAGAGAAACTGTATGAGGAATTTGGCAGTAACCAGCGGGCCCTGGATGATTTTATCTCGCAGGTAGTAGCGTCGGCCAGTTGTTATGCAACCTTCAATTCGGTAGAAAAAAGCGGTGACGCCTCGCTGAAGGACCATCTGTACGTGATCCTCCCTAATCACGACAACAAGGATTTTCTGAACCAGATCAGGCACGCTTTTGAGAACAGTAAGTCGGGAGTGATCATCAATTTTATTCCTACAGACAGTATCACCAAAGAAATCACTATTCTCAATGCCAAGAACCTCTTCCCGCTGCGCTACCTGAATATTGTGGGGCATCTGAGAAAGAAGTACGAGGAGCGCATTGCTGATGATGGTGATGCCGCTCGCTTTATCCTGCACCTGGAAGGCGACGGCAGCGATCTGCCCTCGCTCTTCCGCCCTACGGTGCAGGAAGAAGAACGTGAACTGGAAAAACAGCGTAAAGAAGTGGTCAAATTCCTGCTGCTCGCCCACGCCATGCAGATCATCAGTTGCCAGGAAAATCCTGAAACCGGAACTAAGTATATCATGCTCAAGCAGAAAGATGCCAACGGTGGCCGTGGCAAGTCTATAGAACTGTCGGAAGGCGAAAACCTGGTAGATGTGTACAGCAGAATTGTCAAACCTAAGATGGAGACGCTCAAAGAAACTGTGGGCATACTGCTGAATTCACCGGACTTCATCCACAAAACGGTGCGGGCCGAAAAGCTGAAGCCGGCAGTACTTTCAGAAGAAGAAAATATCTACAAACTGAGGGGTGAGAATGATTTTGACCCGATCGTCAAAGATTTCAACCTGGGTAAAGATGAAGCAATATTGATGTTGAAAGTTTAAAATTTGGAAGAAATGGCTGCAAAACAAGATACGTATACCTGTTCGCTGATCACCATCTGTGAAAAGGCAAGGAATGGAGAAAAGATGACGGTTGATGCGGGTACCCGCTTTGAATGTCCGGAAGGTAAGGAAAATTGCGG
This sequence comes from uncultured Porifericola sp., assembly GCA_964518125.1. Classification (GTDB taxonomy): domain Bacteria; phylum Bacteroidota; class Bacteroidia; order Cytophagales; family Cyclobacteriaceae; genus Catalinimonas. The sequence goes on along the minus strand of CAZFFW010000137.1, from coordinate 8,781 downwards.
TGCCAAGATGGTTAAATCAGGCGGTGGTGTTAGCATCCCCAAATGGACTTATGGGGCCGCAGCGGCAGTGTTGCTCGTGCTAGCTGCTGTATTTTTACTGCCAGGTGGGGGTGATGGAGATGTGCTGGCTGAGCAGACGCCTCCCATAAGCCCGGTATCGCCGGAGCCCACTACCGATGTGGTCGAGGCACTGCATACTGAACTCTCCAAAGTTGGGGACAACGTAAACCTGAGTATGCCGGAACGACAGCAAATGGTGGAGCCTACGCTCAGGAATTATTTCACCACTGAGCAGACGCCCTATGTGAAGCGGGTGGGAGAAAATGGCACCCTCATAGAAACCCTTACGGCCGAAGAATACCTTAACCGGCTCTCCGGACTAATCACTCTTTCCCAGCTAGAAGTGGTAGATGCCCTGCAGGACAGCCAGGGTAAGGTGCGGGAAATCATCGTCAGGGAGGTGCACCAGACTTCATTAAACTAGGCCGACATAGGAATGTCTGCAATCATAAATATGGAAGGAACGAGTAAAATGAGACATAAGAGACTGATCATACTAATGGTGACTTTGGGTTTGGCTTTTTCCCAGACGATCCAGGCGCAACCCTCACAGGCCGAAGCCCAGGATTTGCGGGATGAAGCCATGCTGAAGCTGGATACATTCATGAAATACGTGATAATGATCGGTAACCGGGGCGAAGATGACTACGATGATGAAACCAAACAGATGGCCATAGAACGAGCACTCCAGCTATTTAAGCCGGATGCCAGGATGGAAGTGACTTCCTATACCCGTGAAAATTCCAGCTTTTATGAGATGGAGCATTATCTTTATCGCCTGAAAGATAGTTTGCGCTATGACCGGATTGACATCAGCTTTCTGGCCGAAGCTATTTATTTTTCTCCTGATGATCTGCGTCCGGTACCCGGTCTGCAGGATACCTATTCGGGCATCATTACGGTGGTGCAGGTTTTTGAAGGCTCTTACGATCAAAACGGAGAGCACAAAGTGGCTTACCGAGACCAGGTCAAGAAACTGGTGGAAGTCATCGCCAGAAAGGAAGAATACCCACAGGGCGTCAAGTGGCAGGTGATATTGGGGGATGTGTCGGCCAGCGAAACCCGGAAAATCTGATGTTGGGCAGATGTTGTATGATCTTGTTTATGCTGACAGTAATATGTTGCCAGCACTCATCTGCCCAGCTTTTGGGAAAAGAGGCCAAAGACAGTGTGTGGGTGACCCGGGTCAAACTGCTGCAGCAGTTTATCAACCGCTTCAACTATAGCGAAGACTGGCGGGGTAATCCGGTTGCCGAGGCCGGAACGCTGAACGAGCGCCGTAAATACATCGCCTCACTCTTTGATGCTGACTATGCAGCCTCTGTCCCACGCGAGCAGTTACTGGCTTTTGTAGATGATATGACAGGAAGCTTTCCACCCAAGCACCTCAGCTTTTATGATGATGACTGGTATGCCTTGGTGAAATGTAAAGCATCCTATCTGGGCGAAGACACCGAAGTAACGCTGACGCTGAAAGTCCAGCAAAACGATGATCAATCAGTTCAGTGGGTCATTGTAGGTGGCTATGCGGACTTTTTGGAAATAGAAAAAAACGCTGAACCCCTGGCGCTCAATGGCAATGCCAATGAACTCAACTTTATGCGGCTGTTCATAGGGCTGGAAGATCGGCAAAGAATTACTGATTACACCGCTGCCGGTTATCAGCCAGATCCGTTGAGCATCCTGATTTTCCTGGTGCAGAGGGGGGATGTGAGGCTGCATCATGCCATGTCCACCAGCTATCATTTTTATCAGTTGCCCGGCTGGATTTTTTCGGTAAAAGAGTTTGACCGGCATGACTACAACAGCGGCTGGTTAATTTACCGGTTAGAGGAAGCCAATGAGGATAAGAAGAAAGCGCTGCTGGCGCAACGTTTATTTGTACATGAACATGAATAGGGGTTTAAAGACAGGAGTATGAGCAGAGTGCGTTTGCAATCAACCTTTTCTGTATGGCTGATAGTGTTTCTGGCCACAGCTTCTTTGTCAGGGCTGCGCTTTAAGAGAGCCTGGTCTTCCGCCCAGGAAGCGGCGGCCAATAACCTGATACGAGAATACCAGGACGTATTTCAGGTTTTTTCGTCTATCCATGATGAGAAGAAAGGTGCCCGCTATATGTTTGAAATCCTGGATCAGTTTTCCAGTCAGCGTGATCCGCATTATTATGACCTCTTTGAAGAGCATGACCCCGGTCTGGATGATGTGGAAGATTATCTGTTTACCATCAAAAACGAGTACAACTGTAACCTGGTCATTTCTTTTGAGCCTCTCGGTCTGCCGGAGACGGTTTATTATAACCAGAAGAAATATGCCCGCTATATCCTGAAAAAACACATAAAACAGGGGAGCCGCGAGAAGACGGTAACCAATGTGGTGTATGTGGACATGGATAGGAGTCAGCCCAAGATCAGGGTGATAGGTCTGCCCGAGCATTTTCCTGAGGGCGGATGCCAGTCCATTAGCACGCATGCGGATCGCTTCTTTCAGGCAGGCAACTACCTGAAGGCCAAAGAATTTTACCTGGCCCGCCTGCAGTGTTCGGAGGACGAGTATGCCCAGCGGCAGGTAGTAGTCTGTAATGAGAAACTAAGTGGCCAGGCATCTCAGCCGGTAGTAGTTACTCCCGAAAAGAAGGAGCGTAAGGGCAATACTGCTGAAATGCCAGCATCATCAGGTGAACCTGCTGCAACGACGACAAGCGATCTCTCTCAGTATTTAGCAAAGGCTGAGGCGCTGTTCAGAGAGGAAAAATACCCTGAAGCCCTATATGCCTACCAATCTCTGGCACAAAGCGGCATGGATGATCCACACATCAGCGAAAGGATTAGCGCATGCGAGCAGGAAATTCATCTTTTACAAATCAGAACCCGGGCGGATGACTACTTCTTAAAGTCTGAATACGCCAGTGCCAAGAAGCTCTACCAGACCATTCTTGAATACCGTCCGGCTGATCGGCAGGCACAGGAGAGGCTTGAAGCCTCTGGTAACATGATCCGCTATGAGCAGCACAAAGCACAGGGAGATCATTATTTTTTTAAAGATCAGTTTTATGCTGCAGCCCGAGAGCAATATGAATCTGCCCTTAAATTCAAGCCCACGGACGATTATGCACTGGCCCAGATCGCTAAAGCAGAGGCTGCAATAACATCCGCTAAGAGTAGTGTGCCCAATAAAGTAAAATCAGCTATCGCACTCTGGCAAAAAGGTAAGCTTGCAGAATCCTTTGTGCCACTTTTTGAGGTAGAAAGCAGCAAACTGCTCAAATCAGGGCATTACTATATGCTGGGCGAAGCTGCGATCATGGAACCTGCCAAGGTAGCTCGCCTGCTCAATAGAATTAATGAACAGGAATGGGACAGAGAGCAGGTCAAAAACCTGGGTGCCCTATACCTCTCTAAAGTAGCCACCGATAAGAATGCTCAGTACCAGGAACTTGCCCTGAAACGGTATTGTGATCTGAGGAACGCTACCATACAGGCGCTTCAACTTAAGGATCTTGACTGTGGAAAGCTATATAAGGAAAAATAACTCATATGATTATGCACAGAAAAACCTGCACATCAGCGCTAGCTACCCTACTTTTCATACTGCTACAATTTTCTTCACCCACTTATGCCCAGGTGGCGTTAGAAGATCCGGATATTGGCATGCCCCGCTTAAAATGTTTTACCCTAAACGAAGCAGGTCTTAGTGTAGGGTTTGGCCTCCTGGCTGAACTTGGCATATCTACCGGAACAATGGCAGCACCTCATTTTTTAGAAGATGTAGAGAATCCTATTCCGTATGGAGGCGCTCTTAGTTTAAACTTGTACTCACCAAATTCTATTCTCAACTTTTCACTAAGGACCATACTTGCATTTGGTGACCAGAATTTCAAATTAGAAGATGAGGTAGCACAGCTATCGTATACCCGGCTGGAGGTCCCCCTTCTGGCTCGTCTTAATTTCAAGAAAGACGTTACCAGTACTACTTCTTTTTTAGTGCAGGGAGGCCCCTCTTATGTGCGTTATTTTAACAGCACCACATCTTTAGGTGAAGAAACTGTCCCTCTCCTCGACCAGCACATCAACCTGACCGGCGGGATAGGCCTGGAATTTCAGTATGAAAAAACTGAGGAAGGCAGACTGATTCCGCGCATGGCGATGGAACTGAATTACTCTCACCCTCTGAAATCCAACATTTCCCCTGAGTTTGCTACTTTATCAGATGCTTTGACCAACGAGCGCTTCAACACGTCCAGGTTAGGCTACCTCAACTTGAGCGTACATGTTTACACGCGCTGACGATGCCAGTAACGGGCAGGACCTTGCTCTACTCCAGAGCGTATGGGGCAAAACGACAGCAGTAGTGGATTTGCCGTTAGGCCGGCATTGATGCATGGGAACTGATACTGATACTTGTGAATACTGCTCCTGCAAAATGATAGTAGTCAAGCGGTAATGTGGTGGAAAAGCTTGGCACTGATTCGTCTTTAGCCATACGGCCTTCCGCTCACAATGGCTGTCCTGCACATGTAAAAATACTCAAATATAAATAACTAATACGAGAGTCCAGAATAGTTAGCCAGCTCTCGCAGGCTAATTCAGGGGCACCATTATAAGCCTTCCTGAGATCATATTTTCGGTAATTTTCATGTCAGATAGAGTGAAATCAATATAAATTCTAACTTAGCCAGTGAATTGAACGGTGGTATCTGTACAGCATAGATGCCAACGCTTATTGTTAATTTTTACCTACAACCTGATCTATGAAGCTACTGACACAATGGTTTGCTCTTTTTTTGTCTGTTATTTTTTGGAATTGTGCCACTGAACCTGATACGGCGACAAATACTGAGACCACCACAGCACCTCCTAATATTGTGGTAATTTACATGGATGACCTGGGCTATGGCGATGTCAGCGCCTATGGTGCTACAGAAATGACTACCCCCAACATGGACAAGATCATCAACGGAGGGGTTCGTTTTACCCAGGGCTATGCTTCTTCTGCCACCTGTACACCCAGCCGATATGCCCTGCTTACCGGCGTATATCCCTGGAGAAATAAAGATGCGAAGATATTACCGGGTACGGCTCCGCTGGTCATTGATACAGCGCAATTAACCATCCCAAAAATGCTGAAAAGTCAGGGATACCAGACGGCGATTGTAGGAAAGTGGCACCTGGGCCTGGGTAGTGGTAATGTCAACTGGAACGAGCATGTATCTCCCGGCCCTAATGAAGTAGGCTTTGACTACAGTTATATCCTGGCTGCCACACAGGACAGAGTGCCCACCGTCTACATAGAAAACGGCGATGTAGTAGGCCTTGATCCCAGTGACCCTATACAGGTGAGCTACCAGGAAAACTTTGAAGGAGAGCCTACCGGTAAAGACAATCCTGAACTGCTGACAATGAGATGGCATCATGGGCACAACAACAGCATTGTGAACGGCATCCCCCGGATTGGTTTTATGAAAGGTGGAGAGTCAGCCAAGTGGAGCGATATAGACATGGCCGATCATTTTCTGGAGAAGGCACAGGCGTATGTGAAAGCCCATAAAGAGGGGCCTTTCTTCCTGTACTATGCCCTGCAGCAGCCGCATGTACCCCGTACGCCAAACCCTCGTTTTGTGGGCAGCTCGGGTATGGGTCCCCGGGGTGATGCCATCCTGGAAGCTGATTGGTGCATAGGCGAATTGATCAAAACACTGGAAGAAGAAGGATTGATGGAAAACACCCTCATCGTTTTTTCCAGCGACAATGGCCCGGTACTGAACGATGGCTACTATGATGATGCGGTGGAAAAGCTGGGAGATCATACCCCTGCCGGGCCTCTCAGGGGAGGGAAATACAGCCTGTTTGAGGCAGGAACCAGGGTTCCTTTTGCTACCTACTGGCCGGGCAGCATTGAGCCTCAGGTTTCTGATGCCTTAGTGTGCCAACTGGATTTGCTTTCTTCCCTGGCTGCACTGGTAGGTAGTGATCAACAGGCAAGGGATAGTGAGCAGCTGCTGGATGTGTTGATGGGGAAAAGTGAAGCAGGCAGAGAGCAGTTAGTACTGGAAGCGACTTCACGTACTGCCTTCCGTCAGGGAGACTGGGTGATGATTCCACCCTATCCAGGACCGGCGGTAAATGAGAATGTGGATATTGAACTGGGAAACGATGATGCCTACCAGCTATACAATTTAGCTGAGGATTTGGAGCAGCAAAAAAATCTAGCGGAAGCACAGCCGGAAAAACTAAAGGCGATGATACAGGCTTTTGAGCAGGTTCGGGGCAATGCTGCTGAAGGAGTAGAAGATTTGGAGTTGAAGTAGATATATGAAGCGTATTAGAGGTACGTTAAATGGCTTTATCTTACCGCTTTAGCACAATATAAAATTGAGGAGCAAAGGGTGCGCTGTTAAAGCGATCAATAAATACATCCATGATGAGATCAACAGGATGCGTGATAAACTTCAGGGCTTGGAAGTCAAAACGCCCAGAAAGATCAAAGAAACTATCAAAGGAAACACAGACAATAAATCATTCCTCAGTTTTTTTAAAAAGCGGCTGGAAACTTTTCAGGCTGATCCGGCTACCTTCCGGAAATGGAAGCGCTACAATACGGTTTATAATAATCTAAATGCTTTCCTGAATGGCAGTGATCTTCAGTTTAAAGAACTCACTTATGATCTGGTGGATAGCTACCGAAACTACCGCATCAAGCAGGGAGTAGATGTGACCACCGATTTCAAAAAGCTCAGCGCAATCCTGAATGAAGCTATCAGAAGAGATCTTTACAATGGACGCAACGTTTTCATCTATCAGGCTCGGAACGCCCCAAAGAAGAAAAAGATGAAAGAAGCCCTGACAGAGGAAGAACTGGAGAGAATTAAGCAGCTTGACCTAATGCCAGGAAGCCTTATCTGGCATGTGCGTAATTTCTTTGTGCTTAATTTTTATTTTCATGGTATCAGGGTGGGAGATTCTTTACTGCTCAAACGCAGGCAGATATTAGAAGGACGAATTTACTACGAGATGAATAAAACCGGGAAATGGGCCAGCTTCAAAATTCCCCAGGATGCATATCAGTTTTTGAATTACTACCTGCACGATGAAGCCGGACCAGACGCTTTTATTTTTCCTTTCCTGGATAATGATGAAGACTATACTGATGAGGTCTACCTCAAAAAACAATTGGAGTCCAAAACCGCTTTAGTCAATCGTTACCTGAAAATGGTCGCTCAGAAAGCGGAAGTCAGTAAAAACCTTACTACCCATGTCGCACGCCATACTTTTGCTTCTATAGCCCGGGATAAAATTGAAGATATTTCCAAAATACAGAAATTTCTGCGCCACTCCAGCCTGCGTGAAACACAGGTATACCTGAGCGAGTTAACCGACAAAAGTCTGGATGAATCAACTGATGAAATTTTTGGCTGATGAAGGAAAGATCTAAATTTTTTGACTGGCGATGGGAGGATGAACCGATGGATAATCCTTACCAGTTGGTCATTAACAGGAGAAGAAAATACGGAGAAGTTCAATACCAGGAAGGTAGGTTTATCTGGCCGGACGGTTATGGAGATTTGTATCATGAGGAAGACAAGTACTTCTTAAAACAGGCTTTTATTGACTGGTACAATTACGCTGATGTTACGGACATAGAACCGTTTCTGGAATCTCAGTATCTGAATATACATTCTGACTCTAATTCCTTCCTGAGATATATCCGAAGTATACTTAAAGCCATGCCTCATCTTAATGAATGGGAACTGAATTTTGAAGGCAAAAGGCAGGTAGGCCTTGACTGGGTGATTGAAAAGCTGGAAGAAGAGAAATCTGATAAAAGTCTTGGGAGAGTGAAGGATGATAAGCAGACCACACTTACATTTAATAACCTCTTTATTCTAAAATTCATCAGCGGCGAAAGACTGCTGCAAAGCCTCAGAGGAAAGTACCTGGATGATCAACTGAACTGGATCAGAGAAAAGCACGACCTGAAGGGGCTTGTACATTTCCTTGTTGACAGCGGATGGGTAAGAACTGACAAATACGCGACAGTTCAGAAAATACTCCTAAGCAGGATCAAACTCAACTCTGCTCCCCCCTCTCGTCCGGCAGAACCCCCAAAATCCGGTTCGGTAGAGCAGTATCAGTTTTTGAAAAAAGACAGTTAATCACCACTCCCTTTTACTCCGAAAAGAAGTGAGGAGGTAAAAAGAGCCCTCGCCTGCCTTCATTTGCTTCATCAACAAAAAATGAATGAGCAAATGAACGTAATTACAATCCAATCAGAAGTGTGGGAGAGCCTGCAGCAGAAAATTGAAGCTATACAGGCAAAAGTAGAGCAGCAACAAAGAGCAGCCTGGGAAGAAGCGTGGATAGATAATGAGACCATGATGCAGCGCCTGAAGGTCTCTCGTAAAACCGCCCAGACCTACCGCGACAGCGGCCTGATCAGCTTTAGTCAGATCGGCAACAAGATTTACTACCGGAACAAGGATGTGGAAGAATTTCTGATGAGGCACAGGATATCCAGAAATGGAGTCTAACCCAGGGGCTACTGATTCCTTTTGTTAAATCATATTAAATTTAACGATACCAGCATGGATAATTCAGAAGAACTGTCTCAGGAGATGATAAGATTCATTCGGACAGGAGAGGAAGGCAGAGCGTATGTATCTGGCCCAGGTAATCGGATCATATTGGCAAAAAAATGCCACCACTGTGGCGCAGAATTTTTTCCGCT
>CAZFFW010000136.1:0-15528 GCA_964518125.1 uncultured Porifericola sp. | reverse complement strand
ATTTTCGTTAAATCATTAGCTTTTTGGCAGGTTCGCTGGGAAACCTGCCTGCTGTGTGCAAAGCTTCTCTTTCCAGAATACGCTCTGAGCGGTTCAGCCCCAGCTTTGCCAAAGTTCAGAACTTTGGCAAAGCTGGACTTATCTGCAGATTACGGAATCCACTTGATGTCTTTGAAGTCGGGCTTGCGCTTTTCCAGGAAGGCATTGCGTCCCTCTTTGGCCTCATCGGTCATATAGGCCAGGCGGGTGGCTTCCCCGGCAAATACCTGCTGCCCTACCATGCCGTCGTCGGTGAGGTTGAAGGCAAATTTAAGCATCTTGATAGAGGTAGGCGACTTCTCCAGTATCTCCTGTGCCCACTGGTAGGCGGTATCTTCCAGTGCATCGTGCGGGATCACCGCATTGACCATCCCCATATCGTAGGCTTCCTGCGCCGAGTAATTCCTGCCCAGAAAAAAGATCTCCCGGGCCCGCTTCTGCCCTACCATCTTGGCCAGGTAAGCCGAGCCATAGCCTCCGTCAAAGCTGGTCACGTCGGCATCGGTCTGCTTAAAGATCGCGTGTTCTTTGCTGGCCAGTGTGAGGTCGCAGACCACATGCAGGCTATGTCCGCCGCCAACTGCCCAGCCGGGCACTACGGCAATCACTACCTTGGGCATAAAGCGGATCAGCCGCTGCACTTCCAGGATATTGAGGCGGGGCATACCTTCATCGTCTACATAGCCCTGATGCCCCCGGGATCGCTGGTCGCCCCCGCTGCAAAAGGCATACTTGCCATCTTTGGGCGAAGGCCCTTCACCGGAGAACAATACCACGCCGATGCTGGTATCTTCCCGGGCATCCAGGAATGCCTCAAACAGTTCGGCCACCGTTTTGGGCCGGAAGGCATTGCGTACTTCCGGGCGGTTGAAGGCAATACGGGCTACACCACCCGATTTTTTATACGTGATATCCTGGTATTCTTTGACGGTGGTCCAGTCTGCTTTACTCATATGCTTCTTGTTTTTTGGGCTGAAATTAGGGTATTTGAACATAGTGGCCAAAAGTGGCCACTTCCATTTTTCGGCAATCAGTCACGTTCGGTAATGGCATCCACAATGGTACCCAGCACCGAGATGACTAGGCTGAACAGCAGGGCCCACCAAAAGTTGGATACATAAAAATCTGCGATAATGGCGTCGGTCAGCAACACGATGATGGCATTGATGACCAGCAGGAACAAACCCAGCGTCAGGATGGTCACCGGAATGGTCAGGATGACCAGGATCGGGCGGAGCACCGCGTTAAAAATGGCCATCAGTACGGCCACTACCAGGGCTGCCCAGAAACTTTCTACCGAAACTCCCGGCAGCAGGTAGGCCGCCAGCAGCACTGCCACGGCCGAAAGCACCCATTTCAGAATAAATGACATAATTTTTATTGGTTTGGTTAAGTTAGCCTGAATATGCTCAAATAATTCTTATTCTTCAACCAGATGCTCAGTATAGCCCATCTTTACCAGCCCCTCGTAAGCCTGCATGACATCGGCCGGGATTTCCTGCGGTATCTGAAAGCCTTTGCTGGCATAGATCCACAGCCGCTGCAGGTCGCCTACGATGAGGTGGACCACCCGCTCGTGGCTGATCTCCGGGTCATCGGGGATGCAGTAGGCCTCATAGTCCAGCGGCGGAGATGAGATCAGGCATGCTTTGTCGGGAAAATGTTTCTTAAAGGTAGCGTAGGCCCTTCGTTCCATATAAGGTTTCTGTACTACGATAAATCGCTGAAAGTCCACCCCTTTCTCTTCCATTAATAGCTTAGTCAGACGCAGGTTTTCGCCGGTATTGGTAGAGCGGTTCTCTTTCCATATCCTGTCTGGGGGAACGCCTTTTTCTATCGCTTTTGCTGCAAATACATCAGCCTCCGGTTTATCCCACATTCCTTCGGTGAGCCTGCCCAGTCCGCCGGAGAAAATGATGTGATCTGCCCAGCCCTGCAGGTAAAGGTCAGCGGCATGTTCGGCCACCCGCAGGTCGTGGCTACCCAGCACCAGGATACAATCGGCCTTTTCCAGGGGGTGGTGCATCAGGTGAAAATTCCAGAGTTTTTGTATCAGTTCTTTTTTTTCCATAATATGTTTAACAATTTCTTAAAGCCATACGGAAGGAATAAACAAGTATAGGTATTAAGTTTAAAAATCAAGTACACAATCCTGACCTGACATGCAAATTAAGACCAACAAGCGCCGCACATTTTTGAAATCAGCCGGTATCGTAAGCCTGGGGTTCCTAGGGCTCAACCAGTATCTGCACGGCAACAGCCTCATGCGGGAGGCCGCCAATAATGCCGGCTACGGCCCGCTCCTGAAAGATCCTAATGGTGTACTCAACCTGCCAAAAGGCTTTTCTTATAAGATCATCTTTCGCCAGGGCGATGCCATGAGTGATGGCTTCTTCGGTCCGGACAAGCCTGATGGCATGGCTACCTTTAAGGGAAAAAGAGGGCGAACCATCCTGATCCGTAACCATGAAACCAATCCCGGTGATGAGAATGGCCCCTACGGCAAGAACCTGGAGCTACTCAGCAGGCTGAGTCCTGAACAGGTTTACGACTACGGCAGGGGTAAAATGCCGGGTACCGGCGGTACTTCTACGCTGGTCTTTAATGAAAAAACGGGAGAAGTAGAAACTTCCTACCTCAGCCTGACCGGTACGGTACGCAACTGCGCCGGCGGTATGACCCCCTGGAACAGCTGGATCAGCTGTGAAGAAAATACCGAAAGGGCCGGGGCCGAACTGGAAAAAGACCACGGCTACAATTTTGAAGTGCCTGCTTCAGAGAAGATACAACTCACCAGTCCGGTGCCGCTCAAAGATATGGGGCGCTTTAACCATGAGGCGGTATGTGTTGACCCTCGTACCAGCATCGTTTACCAGACTGAAGACCGGGGCGACGGCCTCATCTACCGCTATATTCCCCTGGTAGAAGGCCAGCTGGACAAAGGCGGTAAATTGCAGGTACTGGCCCTGAAGGAACAGAAGAGCTATGACACCCGCAACTGGAAAGACCTGGAAACGCCTAAAATGCCCAAAAACCAGTCTTTTGAAGTAGAATGGCTGGACATAGACCAGGTGGAATCTCCGGAAGATGACCTGCGTCTGCGTGGCTTTGCGCAGGGGGCTGCCCGCTTTGCGCGGGGCGAGGGCATGTGGTTTGGTGATAATGAAGTCTACTTTGCCTGCACCAATGGCGGGGAGATCGGTAGCGGTCAGGTGTTTCGGTACGTGCCAAGCCAGTATGAGGGCACTGCCAGAGAAATGGAAGCCCCCGGAAAACTGGAGCTTTTCCTGGAGCCTAATGATGAGAGTATCCTCAAAAACTGTGATAACCTGACGGTAGCTCCCTGGGGCGACCTGGTGCTCTGCGAAGACCACCCTACCCCTTTTGTGGTAGGCGTTACCCAACAGGGAGAGTTTTATAAACTGGCCGAGAACGTAGGCTTCCGCTCTGAATTTGCCGGAGGCGTTTTCTCCCCGTCAGGTGATACCTATTTTGTCAACATACAAGGCCCGGGCCTCACGCTGGCGATCACCGGCCCCTGGAAAAAACAAGCGTAAAGTAACCTTTTGCATCCTGATCCAGACCTGCCGGTACTACACCCGCAGGTCTTTTATATACTGTTGTAAGTCCTGAAAACATATGAAATTCCTTTTTCTCCACCTTGGCCGTCGCATTTCGGCATATGGTTTATGCCTGTTATTATTATTTGCCGGCACGCTGAAAGCCCAGGTTGTACCCCTGCCCCATGCGCATGCGCATAACGATTACCGGCATGAGCGCCCGCTCCTGGATGCCCTATCACACGGCTTTACCAGCATAGAGGCCGATGTGCTGCTGATTGACGGAGAGCTGTACGTAGGCCACGATATGCCCCAGGGCAGCCATACGCTGCCAACGCTCAAAGATGCTTACCTGGAGCCGTTGTCCCGAATTGTGCACAACCACCGGGGGCAGGTATATCCTGATTTTGGCGGAGATTTCTACCTGATGATTGACATTAAGACGGAGGCCGAAGCTACCTACCAGCTCCTGAAACAACAACTTGCTGCATACCAGTCCATGCTGAGCTTTGCCGAAAACGGGCAGTACCATCCCGGAGCAGTAACGGTTTTTCTTTCCGGTAACCGGCCGATAGCAACCCTCCGCAAAGAATCAACACGGATGGTGGGCATCGACGGCCGGCCGGAAGACCTGGGAAAAAACTATGCATCCGACCTGATGCCCGTAATCAGTGAAAATTACTATAAGGTGATCCGCTGGAATGGTGAAGGGGAAATACCGGCAGCCGATTACCAGAAACTGACCGAACTGACCGCAAAAGCCCATGCCGAAGGTAAAAAGGTGAGGCTCTGGGCTTCACCGGATCAGGAGAATGCCTGGGCTACCCTGAAAAAAGCCGGGGTAGACCTGATCAACACCGACAGGCTGGCTGAGTTGAAAGAATACCTGCTGAAAGGGTATGCCAACCACTAGGCTTTAAGATAACTTAACATTGGCTTAATAATAAGAACATACACCCATCGTACATTTACTGCCGTAGATTTGATTTTCATAATGGACGGTCACAAAGAGCTGGGGGATTCTCTCAGCTTTTTGTCATTGACCTGCACCAGGGAAATTCTTTCCCCGATATCCGGCATTTCCAGCTTACCCTTTATGCTGCCTCTTTTTTCCAGGTCCTTCAGTATCCTCACCGGCTCGCCCAGCGGCTCATCCGAAAGGTCGTATGTGCCATAGTGCATCGGAATCATTACTTTGCCTCCCAGTGCATGAAAGGCTTCTACCGCTTCGCCGGGATGCATGTGGGCCTCCTTCATGACGTAAGAAGGCTTGTAGGCACCCACCGGCAACATGCAGATATCAGGACTGCCCATTACTTCGCGAATTTCTTCAAAGTGATCGGCATAGGCAGTATCCGCCCCGAAATATATACTAAGCTCCGGGGTCCTGATCAGAAAACTACCCCAAAGCTGTTTGTTAAAATCCCGCAGGTAGCGCCGGTTCCAGTGCTTGGCCGGGAGAAATATCACCTCCACCCCCTTGTCCAGTTTGTACTGCTGCCACCAGGCGGCTTCCTGGTAGCTGGTTTTTTTCCGGCGTTTGCCCAGCAGCTCACTCAGGCGCAGGGGCAGGAGCATTTCTGTTTTAGGATTCTGATCCAGTACCTGCTTGACTGAACTTTCGTCATAATGGTCGCGATGTCCGTGTGAGATAAGCAGGTAATCGATACCGATCAGATCGTAGATAGAACAGGGCAACCCCACCTGCCGCTTGATCAGTGGCAGGTCTTTCAGGCAGGGATCAGTCAGCAGGCTCACGCCATTGATACGGATAAAAAATGAGGCATGTCCCAGCCAGACGATCATATCTTCATCGCTGGTGATAAAGGAAGTATTGCGATGGACTTTCAGCTGAAAGCTGTCTTCTTCTTTCTCCTGCTTCTGGGGGTTATGGCCCAGCTGCCATTTGATGATCTCTTTGAAGGCTACAGTATCTGATCCATAAGCACCACCATCAAACTGTTTGTCTTTCCAGAGGTTACCTTTAAAATCTTTTTTCAACAGGGGTAAATCAGGATTTAATAAATACATCTTTAAAGTGTGCTTATGGTTAAAAAAATCATTGCAAATGCTGCATTTTCGTACTTACTAACATGCTTTGGCCACAAACGTTTATGGATGTCCCTTTCAGTAGTCCTTTTTTTTGCCGGCTGTGAGAGTGCTTCTGAGCATATCAGCGGTACATACGAAGCCACTTTAGCCGCTCCATCATCTCCGGGAAGAATTCTGGAACTTCAGCTGGAAGATGACCAGCGGGCTACTTTGACAATAGATTTTCTGAATGAGCAGGCGTCTGTCGTGCAGCAGGGCACCTGGGCCAGGCATGAGCAGGATAGCCTGACTATTTACATCATAGAGCAGGATGACAAGCTGCTGATGGATACGCTGCAAGTGCAGATTCAGGGTTCACAATTGGTATTAAAAGACGCTACCTATGGAGTGGAAAGTGTCCGGCTGCTCCGCAGAAATAGTATTGAGTAATTTGAACCAGCCACTAGAGCATCATGAAAGCCTGTAGGCCCCATACATCTGCATCAGACTGCATCACTTAACAAAATTCAGGAAAGCAACTGCCGGGCCTGTTCTACCCAGCCATCTCTCTCTATACGCCCCGGAAAGGTCAGGGATTCTTCAATATGCTCCTTTTCTTCTTCCGAAAGATTGGCGATTTGCTCATAGCGATGATAGCCCAGCGCATGCAGCTTTTCTTCAATGACGGCACCTATTCCTTTGATCTTCTTCAGGTCGTCCTGTCCGCTGTGCGTGGTCCCCGAGACAGATGGTTCCTTGGTGGATGCCTGTCCATTAGCAGATTTTTTCATTTCACGGACGGTCTCAATTTCCCAGACGGAGAATTTACGGGCCAGCAGATAAAAAAGTACGGCTACTCCCGACAGTATGGCTAAAATTTTTAAAAAAGTCTTTGGCATTGGAATTTTGGTTTAGCTCGGTGAATATATAAAAAAGTCGGCTTAGATGGTAGAGCCCACTGGACACTGTACGAACTTGTACAATTTTAAGTGAAAGGCGCTTTTATCCAAAATTACAGCCATCTATATCATACTATTCTAACAGAAAATCGTATTTTTAGTTAGAAAATACATCTTTTCACTAAAATCCAATCATATGGGATCTATTGCTATACCTATTCCTACGTCCGGAGAACAACACATTGAGGTGGATATCCGGATCAATGGAGAGCTGAAAAAGCAGAATTTCCGCGTAGAGGTTTTCTACTGGAAAAACTGTAAAGCGCAACAGAATCGCGCGGAATGTCTACGGGAGATACTGTCCAGCTATGACAAGAACTGGCAGCTCTACTACATCGGGATGCCGACTGAAGATTATGTGCCGATCACCTTCATGAAGCGTAGTGCCTGAAAGATCATCTGCTTACCTGCTAACCTGACTGCTTTAATATTTACTGGATTCCGGCTCCTGTCTACAGTAAACCCTTTTGTTCCAGTGCCTCCTTCAGCGCCGGTATTTTTGGGTTTTTAAGCCAGCTACCTGTTATGTCAACCACCGGAAACTTGAGCTTACCATCATACTGGTCCCGCACCCGCTGCGCTGCCGCTTCGTTTGTCTCTACGTTAAAATACACAAAATCCACCCAGCGACTCTGCATATAGTTTCTGAGCGTACTGGTCTTCAGGCACCAGTCGGCCCCGTATAAAATTGGCTTGTCATTCATTAAGGTACTGCTTTTTTCAGATGGATGATGCTGGATAGTTTATCGGCATTGGCGATGAGAAAAGGCGTAACTGCCATCGTAAGAATAGATACCGCCAGGAAAACCTGGTAGTTGATCACCGTGATCAGCTGGTTATCAAGACCGGAGCGCGCCAGGATAAAAGAAAACTCTCCTATCTGGGCCAGTCCCAGCCCCACCATCAGGGCAGTACGCAATGGGATGGCAAGAGCCCTGGCTGCCAAAAAACCTGCGGCGACCTTGACCAGCATGATAAAAGCAAACCAGAAGAGTATCGCTGCCGGCTCACTCAGAAATACCCGGTAGTCAAGGAGCATACCCATTGAGATAAAGAAAAAACTGATAAAGACGTAGCGAAAGGGCAGCATGCAGGAGATTGCCAGGTGGTTGTAGTCAGTCTCGGCAATGATCAACCCGGCGATAAATGCCCCCAGCGCCAGCGACAGCCCCATACGCTGGGTCAGCAGCGTAATCGCGAGCACTACCATGATGGTGGCAATGAGAAAAACCTCCTGGTTCTGCGCTTTCATCACCTGCCGAAAGAACTTTGGGATGATAAAACGGGCCAGGGCCACCGCCAGCAGGGCTATACCCAGCAGCTTTACGACCATCATGAGGATGGACAGGCCTACGTTTTCGCTGTTACCGGCCAGGATAGGCGTAAGCAGCATCAGCGGTACGATGGCGATATCCTGGAACAGCAGCATGGCAAGGATAGCTTTACCATAGCCGCTGTTGATCTCCATACGGTCCTGCAACAGTTTCACCACGATGGCTGTACTGCTCAGGGCAGTTACAAAGCCCCAGAAAACCGCTTCGGGCAGGCTACGGCCCATCAGGGTAATGAGCAGGGCGGTAATACCGATGGTAAACAATACCTGCAGCAAACCGCCCAGCAATACATAACGCCTGATCTTCATCAGGTTGGAGAAGGAAAACTCCAGGCCTACCGTAAATAGTAGCAGTATCACGCCTATCTCGGCAAAGGTCTCCACATTTTCCACCTCACTGATAATATTGAAGGTGCTCGGCCCGACCAGTATTCCGGTCAGCAGGTAGCCAATGATATAGGGGATTTTGAGCAGGTTACAGAGCATCACCACCGCTACCGCCACCCCGAAAAGTACGGCAATATCAAAAAGCACAGGAATTTCTGTGACTGCCAGAAGAATCATCATCAGTTTGGTTTTCTTTGAAAAGATACATAATAAAATGAAAGCATACAGGCTCAGCTGGCGAATAAAATTGGGCGCCACTCAGGTAGCCTTTGCAGTCTTTTGTTTATTTTTGTACCATTAAGGAATTTGTTTTTACAAAATCTAGCTACTACCTAACCTCCCTTACCGCATGAAAAGCTTTTCTGCCATCCTACCGATGGCCCTGATCGTATTCAGTCTGATGATACAGTCCTGCCAGGACCGTATGGAATTTGCCATTTCTTATCCCGAATCCATGAGTGAAGAACCTCTGGACGGGCGTATGCTGCTGCTCATTTCTGATAACAATGAAGCAGAACCCCGTTTCCAGATCAGCGATGGCCCCGGCACGCAAATGGTATACGGCATTGATGTCAACGGACTGAAGGCTGGT
This sequence comes from uncultured Porifericola sp., assembly GCA_964518125.1. Lineage (GTDB taxonomy): Bacteria > Bacteroidota > Bacteroidia > Cytophagales > Cyclobacteriaceae > Catalinimonas. The sequence continues at coordinate 6,627 of CAZFFW010000136.1, read as the reverse complement.
GATAAGGCTATTGTTGCTGACACTGCCTTTGGCTATCCTTTGAGGTCTATTAATGACATTCCCCCCGGTGAATATTATGTGCAGGCGCTGCTGCATAAGTATGAGACTTTTAACCTTGCCAACGGGCACACCGTGAAGCTGCCTATGGACCAGGGAGAAGGACAACAATGGAACCGCTCTCCCGGCAACCTCTACAGTACTCCCCGGAAGGTTCGTATTGATCCGGAGAATAAAGAGGTGATCAGTATTGAACTGGACCAGGAAATCCCTCCCATAGCGGAACCCGAAGACACCAAATACATCAAGCATATCAAGATACAGAGCAAGCTGCTGACCGAATTCTGGGGCAGGCCCATGTACCTGGGAGCGCATGTGCTGCTGCCCGAAGGGTTTGAGGAGCATCCGGAAGCGCGCTATCCGCTGGCAGTTTTCCATGGTCACTTCCCCTATGATTTTGAGGGCTTTCGCACCGATCCGCCCGACCCTAACCTGGAGCCGGACTATAGCGAGCGCTTTCAGATGGAAGGCTACAACAAGATCCAGCAGGAAGAAGCCTATAACTTTTACAAGGCCTGGACGGGACCGGACTTCCCCCGCATGCTGATCATTGAGATACAGCATCAGAACCCCTACTATGACGACAGCTATGCGGTCAATTCTGCCAATCTGGGTCCCTATGGCGATGCCATCACCTACGAGTTGATCCCTTACATAGAACAGCAGTTCCGTGGAATAGGCGAAGGCTGGGCCCGCTTCCTCTACGGTGGTTCTACCGGAGGCTGGGAGGCCCTGGCCGCACAGGTGATGTACCCGGACGAATACAATGGCTGTTTCGCTGCCTGCCCCGACCCTATAGATTTCCAGGCCTATACAGTGGTGGATATCTACAACGACAGCAATGCCTACTACCTGCCCAGCAAATACAAAAAAACACTACGGCCCGGTCATCGCGACTACCTGGGGCACGTAAGCTCCACCCTGCAGGACATGAATTATAAAGAACTGGCCCTGGCGACCAATAGCCGCTCTGGTCAGCAGTGGGATATCTGGCAGGCAGTGTACTCCCCCACCGGACCCGACGGCTATCCAAAACCGATCTGGGACAAACTCACCGGCGACATAGACCATGAGGTGGCTGAATACTGGAAAGAGCACTATGACCTCCGCCACATACTGGAGCGCGACTGGGACAAACTGGGACCTGAACTACAGGGTAAAATCCATATTTACTGCGGCGATATGGATAACTACTACCTCAACAATGCGGTCATGCTGATGGAGGATTTCCTTGAAAGCACCGAAAATCCCTACTATGCTGGTGAAGTAGCCTATGGAGATGGTGACGAACACTGCTGGAACGGCGATCCTGACCTGCCCAATGCGATCTCGCGCCTGCGTTACAACAGCATGTATGTGCCTAAGATACTGAAGAGAATAGAAGCTTCTGCCCCTAAGGGTGCTGATGTGACGAGCTGGCGGTACTGATTCCAAAGCCTTACTTCGCAGCAGTTTGCCTCGGGCGAAAGAGCGTGTCAGAAGCTCAATATGGGTGTAAGTATTTTTTGTTTTTGGAAAGTATTTATGGCATCATTCGTGTTGAGCTGCTGTTTGTATTCGCAGCCGGAATATTTTCATACATTTGCCGGTATCTCCCTGATCAGTTAGAAACTGAACAAGATGATATAAACGCATACTTATTCAATGAATTAAAGTACACTTCAAATAACCATGGTGAAAAAATCTAGTGATGTGCAAAACAAGGCTGAAATAATGCACAACAAGGATGAAGTCTTCAAGGAGCCCGCCAACCGGGTAGAGGATTTCAAATTTAGTAAAAAGGTCGCTTCTGTCTTCGACGATATGGTTAGCCGCTCTGTGCCCTTTTATGGTGAAATGCAGCGGATGATTGCTGAAATTGCAGCAGACTTTGCTACACCTGGCTCCGTAGTATATGACCTCGGCTGCTCTACCGGTACTACCATGATTGGTATGGATACCATGCTGGATAAGAGTATCAAGTTCGTCGGGATTGATGAGTCGGAAGACATGCTCAGCAAATGTGACGAAAAACTGAAAGAAGCCAATTTTGAAAGGCCTTATGAACTCCGCAACGGTAACCTGCATAAGGGCATTGAACTGGAAAATGCTTCAGTAGTGGTACTCTGCCTTACGCTGCAGTTTGTACGGCCGCTGTACAGGGATAAACTGATCGCTGAAATTTACGAACAGATGAATCCCAATGGTGCCCTGATACTGGTAGAAAAGGTACTGGGAGAAGACTCCATCTTCAACCGCCTCTTCATCAACTACTACTATAATTACAAAAGGAGAAACAACTACAGCGAAATGGAAATCTCGCAGAAGCGTGAAGCGCTGGAAAATGTGTTGATCCCTTATAAACTAATGGAAAACCGCGAGATGCTGCTGAACCATAAATTCCGCTACTTTGAGGTGTTTTTCAAATGGTATAACTTCTGTGGACTAGTCGCTGTAAAATAATGGTAAAAATAGGTAACTTCTTCTTTCATTACCGGAACTTCCTGTTCCCGGTTTTCTATCTCGCGCTTTTTCTGCCTTCTCCTCCTATCTTGGAAAATTACATAACTGCCGTCGTGATCGGTGGCATCATTGCCCTGGCCGGACAGTCGGTCCGCTGGACAACCATCGGGCTGGTATATATCATTCGGGGAGGTAAGAACCGGCAGGTATATGCGGAAAAGCTGGTCACTGATGGCATTTTCGCCCATTGTCGCAATCCTATGTACGTGGGAAACGTACTCATGCTTCTTGGAACAGGTATACTGTCTAATAGCCTTTATTTCCTGCTCATTGGCGTACCTTTCTTTGTTTTTATTTATCAGGCAATTATCAGGGCTGAAGAAAACTTCCTCCACAATAAATTCGGGAAGGAATTTGAAGCATACAAAGCCTCTACCGGCCGCTGGATTCCCCGTTTTAAAGGGCTGGCCACTACGCTCAGCAGCATGACTTTTCAGTGGAAACGAGTGGTCCTCAAGGAGTATAATACTTCCTACATCTGGCTGATGGGCTGTACCCTGCTGGTTTTGAAACATGTTTACACCTATGAATCTGCCGCCACTTTTGACGCTGCTCTGCCGGTCTTTCTGGGCGTCATTTTCTTATTTACCGCCAGCTATGTTGGAATCAAAGTCGTGAAAAAACGTAAAAAACTGACCAGCGCATAAGCCAGACAGTTTTATGATTAGACAGTGAGCTGTTTCCTGAGGAACAGCTCATTTTTTTTGGTTAGGCATAACCGATAGTAGCTTGAAGTAAAAAATAACCACCCTTGTCGCATGCTCGGTTTGAAAAACCCGATTTCCTTGTTATACTCACAATACACTAACATCAGGCTTATTTAAACGCTTTTTTTATGCAAAAAATCTCGATCATCTTTTTACTCGCCCTAATGGCGCTCGCCTGCGAAGGTCCGATTGGCCCGGAAGGCCCTCCTGGCCAGCGTGGCGACCGTGGTCCCCAGGGAGAACCCGGCATTACTACCTTTAGTGCTGTCTTTGAGTTGTTTGACGTCAATTTTACCGCTGCCAACGATTACTCCCTCGTTTTTGAATTTCCGGCCGACGAACTGGAAGTATTTGAGTCGGATGTGGTGCTGGCCTATGTGCTCTGGGAAACTACCGGCGAGAACAATGATATTGCCGTATGGAGGCAGTTGCCCCAGACAGTGTTTTTTGAAGAAGGTATACTGCAGTACAATTTTGACCACACCTTTGTCGATGCCCGTATTTTCCTGGATGGTACCATTGACCCTGCCGTTCTGGAAGATGCCTGGACGCTGGATCAGATCGTTCGTATCGTAGTGATACCGGCTGAGATCATCGCCGAAAACGGCCGCTACGACTTCAGTGACTACGACGCGACAATCAGGCTCTTTGGCATTGACGATAGTAAGGTCAGGAGGATTGGGATGAAATAAACAAAAAAAGCCCTCGCTTTAGGGCAAGGGCTAAATTTTTGTCTTTTGATCAGAAAGTGGTATCCGGCTCCTGCAGGTCCAGTGCTTTGATCCAGATATTGCGGTACAACACATCGTGCCCCTCTGCCTGTAGTTTGATACCACCAGGCATGTCGGTAATACCCTTACCGCCGTCATTCCCTCCGTCAATGCCTGAGTTAGGCCCGCCCCACACCTGGCTGATCGGCACATTGTCATGGACTTTCTCACCATTGAAGTACATGCTGACCAGGGCTTTTTCGCTAAGCTGACCATTGTCAAAGCGAGCAGCCCGGAAGACAATATCATAGGCATTCCACTCGCCCACTCCTTTGTAAGCATAGTAAGGAGATTCCGTTTCGTTGATCACGGCACCCATGCCGTGGGTAGTGGTATCGCCATCCAGTACCTGTATCTCGTAGCGGTTCTGCAGGTAGACCCCGCTGTTGCCTCCTTCTTTTTCTATCAGAAACTCCACATGCAGGCGGAAATCCCTGAACTTTTCTTTGGTCACGATATCAGCTGCCCCATATAACCCTCCGGCCGCTGCCGGGTCATTGGTATTAACGGCAGTGCCATTACCGGCAGGGTCATTGACAATTTCCCATTTGATGGGCATGCTGGCTGCCAGTCGGGGCCCTTCCCAGTAGGTCCATTTTTCGTCCAGCATTTCGCGGGAGCCATCAAATAATACAGTAGCATCGGCCGGTGGTTCGGCACCTACACCAATCCCGGAGTTATCTCCGGAACATTGGATAAACAAGAGTGTGAAGATCAGGGGAGCATTCAGCAGCATCAGGCTGGGCAGTAGTTTGTTCATATCAGATTGTTTTTCACCAAAATAACCAAGCTTTCTGGAAAAGCGCTACTGTAGCTATATTATTTTGCGCCGGTAGTCGAACCGCATGATGACTTGGCCTAAAGCTTGACACGTTCGTGCAGGCGTGCAATATTTTCCGGCTTTCCTGCCAGGAAGAGAATATCCCCCTGCCTGATTTCAGTATCCGGCTCAATATGGGTAATGTGCTGCTCGTTTCTTTTGATGGCCAGTACGTTAACCCCGAACCGGGAGCGGATGAGAGACTCTGCAACCTTTTTGCCCACCACCTCATTGCTGCGGCTTTGTACCCTGAGCGAACTGATGTTCATTTCGGGTATGGAAAGTTCTGTGATTTTTCTGTGCGAAATCTCATGGGGCCTCAGCATTTCGTAGTTATCTGAGCGTATATTCTCCACAAAGTTTTCAATTTCGTCCCTGGGCACCAGGTACTTATGGAGCAGGCGGGTAAATATCTCCACTGATGTCTCAAACTCCTCTGGAACCACTTCGCTGGCCCCTAATTCCAGGTGCTGTGTCATCTCACTCATATAGCGGGTCCTGACGATGATGTGTACTGTTGGGCAAACGGTGCGGATATTGGTAACAATGGCCCGGGTAGCCATAGGGTCAGAAACCGCAATGATTGCAACCCGGGCTTTGAACACCTTGACATGCTCAATGATGAACGAGTTGGTGGCATCACCGTACAGAATAAACTCTCCCCGGGCTTTCTCCTGCTGCACTGTGCGGGCATTCATTTCTATGATGGCGTATGGTATATTGGCAAAGCGGGCGGCCTTGGCCACATTTCTGCCATTGACACCGTACCCGATAATGATGGTATGGTCATGCAGGTCTTCTACCCAGTCAGCATCTCCGTTTACCGCTTTTTTTGTGTTGCTGACCTTTGCAGCCAGCTGACTGCTCGTAAATATCGCAGCAATGCTATGGGCATACTGTATGACAAAAGGCGTAATGGCCATGGAAAGAATAGAAACCGACAGGAAGTACTGGTATACATCTTCGGTAAGTAAGCCATTCTCAATGCCTACTTTAGACAGTATAAAGGCAAACTCACCCACCTGGAACAGGCTCAGCCCGGTAAGGAGCGCTATCCGCAGAGGATATTTAAGGGCCAGGGCAGCCAATCCTGCGATCAGCATTTTGCCCAATGAAACCAATACCAACAATCCCAGGATGAGCAGCAAATGATCCAGCAGGAAACCGACATCCAGCAGCATGCCGATGGACACAAAAAAGAAACTGGTGAAAATTTCCCTGAAGGGAATCACCAGCCCGGTAGCCTGATGGCTGTAGTCTGACTCAGAAATGACCAGCCCGGCCAGGAAGGCCCCCAATGCCAGTGAGAGACCTATGATAGAGGTAATCCAGGCCACCGCGAAACAGATGACGACCACAAAAAGAATAAACAATTCCCGGCTACGGGTCTTGGCAACTTCGTGTAAAAGAAAAGGAATCAGGTAGCGGGCTCCGTAAAGTACTACCAGTATAACCCCGGCAGCCTTCAGCGCCAGGCTGAGCAGTTCCATCCACACATTACCTCCCTGACCGGCCAGTATGGGCGACAGCAGCATCATAGGCACCACGATGATATCCTGAAAAATCAGAATGGCCAGCGCGATCTTTCCCTGAGGGCTGTTGATCTCATTTTTCTCCTGTAGCATCTTCAGCACAATGGCCGTACTGCTAAGCGCAAATAGGAATCCGAGGAACACAGCATGCTGTATATCAAAGCCGGAAAAATAAACGACCAGGGCTGTCAGGAATATTGTCAGCCCCACCTGTACTGCTCCGCCCAGTAACACGGTGT
>CAZFFW010000135.1:0-15545 GCA_964518125.1 uncultured Porifericola sp. | reverse complement strand
AATACACCAGGAAACCTATCGGAGGATGGAATAATGAACGCTTAGTTAAAGCACTGACTGCCCCTGAGACCCTTAGGTTTCAGGGGCTTTTTTTATTGATTTATCTCATTATATTTTTAGACTTTTCACTTTTTACATAAAAATACTCAATGAAATAAATGAGTTATATATTTTAAATTTATAAGTACTATATACTATAATCTAATCAAATCATATTCTTTATCGTTTAAATTGGATATTTTCATATTTCCATTTTTTAACTTATAATCATTTTTTTTATGTTCTACCACGATGGAAAATTACAGTACACTGTAAAAGTTGATAAACCCAATCCAATTTTTGCCAAAATGCTTCAACAGGCAATTGGCGGGATAGAAGGAGAAATCCGCGTTTGCCTACAGTATTTGTTTCAGGCCTGGAACGCACGAGGTCCTAAGAAATACCGTGACATGCTGCTGGAAACCGGTACCGAAGAAATGGCCCATATTGAAATGCTGGCCACTGCCGTTGCCCTCAACCTGGAAGGTGCCGATTACGCGCTGAAGGAGAAACTTGCCGGTGAAAACCCGGTGGTAGAAGCCGTATTGGGTGGAATGAATCCCCGACACGTGCTATCCTCAGGCCTGGGAGCCATGGCAGTAGACAGCTCTGGAGTGCCTTTTAGCGGCTCTTATGTAGTAGGTACCGGCAACCTTGCCGCCGATATGCATGCCAACGTAACAGCTGAATCTGGTGGACGTGCCCTGGCCACCCGCCTGTATGAAATTACCGACGACCCGGGCATGAAAGACATGCTGGCTTTCCTGATAGCCCGGGATACTATGCACCAGAACCAGTGGATGGCAGTACTGGAAGAACTGGGTAACCCACATCCCATCCCCAACAGTTTCCCCCAGGAAAAAGAAAAGCAGGATTTTAACTATGTATTCCTGTCTACCAAGAAAGACCCGGAAGAAGCAGTAGACCCCAAAACCCGGTGGACATCAGGAAGGTCCATAGACGGCAAAGGGGAATTTACCTTTAGGCTAGCCAAGCCCCATGGACAGGAGCCTAGCCTGGGAATGGCTAAGGTTCCGGAAGTACACGCTCAATTAGAGCAAATGAACGGTAAAAAATAGATACTGATTTATATGGAAACGACTTATGTTGAGAGAAAGAAGGTGTCCCGACTGGCAGGCAAAAATGAGCTCAAACTACCTCAGCCTCCTGCCAGCGGTACCTCACGCGTAAATGTTAGTGATACCGAAAGAATCATTTCTTCCGCTTTGGGAATTTTGCTTACGGTATTCGGGCTACGGAGAGGTTCCTGGACTGGTTTGCTCAGCACGCTGGGAGGGCTTGTCCTGGTGTACCGCGGAGGCAGTGGCTACTGTCCGGTAAACCGTCAGTTGCATCGGGAGGAGTCACTGGAAAAATCACCCCTGGTACTGGCTTCCCGCTCTATGACGATCCAGCGTTCGCCTGCCGAGGTATACCAGTTCTGGAGAAATCTGGAAAATCTGCCGCTTTTCATGAAACACGTGAAAGAGGTCAGGCAGGTCAGCGAGACTCAGTCACACTGGACTGTGGTGTTCCCAAGGTTCAAACAGGAGTTGTCATGGACGGCTGAAATTGTGGACGATGAACCAAATCAGCGGATATCTTATCGCTCCCTAGCTGGGGCCAAAGTAGATAATTCTGGCGAAGTATTTTTTCGTGAGGCAACAGGCGGGCGAGGTACCGAAATAAAGGTGACGCTCTCTTACCGTCCTCCGCAGGGTATGATGGGCAAGCAGGTAGCCAAACTGTTCAATGATGCTTTTGAGCAAATGGTACAGAATGATCTGCACCGCTTTAAGCAATACCTGGAGACCGGAGAAGTAGTGAGTACGGAAGGCCAACCTGCAGCCCGCTAGAGCGGCAGAAGTATTTTTTTAACTAAACCAATTCAAGATGAAAGCTTTATGCTGGAATGGAATCAATGACCTGGGAGTAGAAACTGTGGCTGATCCCGGGCTGATTAATAAAAAAGATGGTATCGTAAAGGTATCCCTATCATCAGTCTGCGGTTCTGACCTGCACCTGATAGATGGTTATGTGCCCACGATGAAAAAAGGAGACATCATCGGCCACGAGTTTATGGGCGAAATCGTGGAGGTTGGCTCAGAAGTCAAATCAATGAAGCGCGGCGACCGGGTGGTAGTCGGGTCCATCATCGGTTGTGGCGACTGCTTTTTCTGTCAGCACGATGAGTGGTCGCTTTGCGATAATTCCAATCCTAATTCTGCCATACTGGAAAAAGCCTATGGACATGCGAGCGCCGGTATTTTTGGCTATTCGCATGCTTTTGGCGGATACGCTGGCAGTCATGCGCAGTATATCAGGGTGCCCTTTATTGAAAATGGAGCCTTCAAAATTCCTGAAGCCATAGAAGAAGATGAGAAAGCAGTTTTTGTCTCTGATGCTTTTCCTACCGGCTATATGGCAGCAGATATGTGCGACATTCAGCCGGGAGATACCGTAGCCGTTTGGGGCTGTGGTGGCGTTGGCCTGATGGCTATGGAGAGTGCTTATCTATTGGGAGCCGAAAGAGTGATCGCCATTGACCGTATTCCTGAAAGGCTCGAACTGGCAGAAAAACGTGTGGGCGCAGAAGTGATTAACTACTCAGAGGTCGATAGCATCATTGAGGTGCTGAGCGAAATGACCGGAGGCAGAGGACCAGACCGATGCATAGATGCGGTGGGGATGGAAGCACATAACAATTCGGTAGACTATTACTATGACAGGGCCAAGCAGGCAGTACGCCTGCAGACTGGCCGACCCACCGTACTGCGTCAGGCGATCATGGCCTGCCGTAAAGGTGGTACCGTTTCTATCGTGGGAGTCTACGGAGGTCTGCTGGACAAATTTCCCATGGGCGCTGCCATGAACAAGGCACTGACCCTAAGAATGGGGCAAATGCATGCGCAGCGCTACATCCCCCGCCTGCTGGAACATGTGGCCAATGGGGATGTGGACCCATCATACCTGTTGACCCATAAGATGAGCCTGAACCAGGGGCCGCAGGGCTATAAGTTATTCAAAAATAAAACGGATCACTGTCTGCGATCCGTCTTTGCTCCGAATATGGAATGAATGAAGGGCGTCTAAGGCGCCCTTTATTGTTGATTTCAACTATAGTATTTCAAACGCGATTCTTCTATTCTTCTGCCGTCCTTCCTGCGTGTCGTTACTGGCGATCGGTTTGCTTTGGCCAAAGCCCTGGTATTTCAGCCTTTCTTCACTGATGCCGGATGCTATCAGGTACTGATATACTGCTTTAGCTCTTTTGGTAGAGAGTTCTTTGTTATAGGCCTCCCCTCCCTGATTATCGGTATGCCCATTGATACTGATGCTGATTTCGGGATTGTCTTTTAGAAAACCAGCAACTTTATTCAGTTCGGGCTTTGAGATATCCTTGATTTCATATTTGTCCGTATCAAAGAAGATGTTATTCAGTACGGTTTCTTTACCCTTGGTGATAGGCTGCAGGTAAATATCAATATGGACTGGCTCCTGGATTTTCTTTTCCGCCTGTTCGGAGTAATTAAAGCTCAGGCTCTGGAAAAGGTAGCCTTCTTTGTCTACGTACAAGGCATAGTCAGCGCCCTCGGTAAGCACCATCAGATACTCACCATTTTTTGGGTCAGCGGTGACATCAGAAATTTTCTGTTGATTATCCCGGTCTATAAGTTCTACTGTAGCACCTATTGGTTGCCTGGTCTCGGCATCATACACAATGCCCTCCACGTAGCTGCTCCGGTTGCGGATACGTATGGCTTCAGGAATCTCAAAAGTATATATTATACTACTGACGTAGTGCTCACCCTGCCGTTTTTCAAAGGAGTAGTAGGCATCCTTTCCATCGGCAGTAATGAATAGTGAGGCCTGGTCTTCCTTGGTATTGATCGGATAGCCCAGGTTTTTGGGTTTTGTCCAGCTTTCTTCTTTTTCAGAAACATATAAGTCGAATTTACCGAAGCCGGGTAATCCGTCAGAAGCAAAATACAGCGTTTGACCGTTTACATGGATAAACGGCGATACCTCATCCCGGGGAGTATTCACTGTTTTCCCCAGGTTTTCGGCCTTACACCATTCTCCGTCTTTACGGTAACTTACGTAGATGTCCCTTCTTCCCAGGCCGCCTGCTCGGTCAGAGACAAAATACAGGGTTTTCCCATCAGCAGACAGGGATGGCTGGGACTCCCATGACTTTCCATTGACCTGTGGCCCCAGGTTTTTAGGCACAGACCAGTCATCTCCCACCTTATAGCTGATAAAAAGATCACAGCTGCCGTAGCCGCTGCGGTCCTGGCAGGCAGTAAAAATAAGGGTGCGGCCGTCGGCCGAAATGGTACAGGTACCCTGGTTCGCCGGACTGTTGATATTGTCGGAGAGTGACTCCGGTCTTCCCCAGTTTCCTTCTTTGGTTTTTTTGCTGATGTAAATGTCTTCGTCATACTGTGGGCCTGCGCCTACTCTGCCGGTAAAGATCATTGACTGCTGGTCCACTGTCAGTACTGGAAAATACTGCAGGGCCAGTTGATTGATGCCACCCCCTACGGCTACAGGTTGGAATGCTACCGGCTTATCCATGTTTTCCTGTGTATAGATAATGTTATCCAGCAGATAGCGACAGTCGTCCTTGATCAGCTTATGTGCCCGTTCCATGGACATCACGTGTTCAGCAAGCTTGCGGGCCTCCTCATATCTGGCTTCTTCAAAATATTTTTCCGCCAGCAGGTAATGTGCTTCAGTAAATGAAGGATTATCGTACTGGCTTTTTACTACTTTCTGGAGGTGATGCTGCATACGTTCCTGGTCACCCATCATCTGGTATATTTTGCTGAGCCTCAGGTGCGCTTCAGCAAAATCTCCATCTTTACGTACAGATGCATTGAGCAATTCAATGGCAGGCCCATACTGACGCCTGATGAAATAGTTGGTAGACTCAACGTAATATTCAATAGCCTTTTTGTTTTTGCTGGTATACTGCTGTGTCCTCTGGGCCTGGGAGATTTGCAATGAAATCAGACTCAAAAAAATAAATAAGATGGTTCGTTTGATCATAAAAGACAGATTCATGGCTGTAGGCTTGAACGTTTTTAGGCATTAAACAGTGCCAAAGCAGCGGGAATTAAGTATGTTTATGCCTGTACAAGCTTAAGCGTGTTACAGCCTAATCTCCATACATTAAACTCCATAAACTGTCATGAAGCAAAGAAGATCATTTTTAAAGAAAATCACAGCTGCCTCTTTTGGTTTGGGAAGTCTTACTACCAAATCTCCTTTTTTTGGAAAAAATCCGGCTGCTTATGCCAGAAAGCCAGTGGTGGTTTCTACCTGGCGCCACGGACTTGCCGCCAATGATGCCGCCTGGAAAGTGCTCTCTGCCGGAGGTAGGGCGCTGGATGCTGTGGAGCAGGGAGTAAGGGTGACAGAAGCAGAAGACAACCTCAGTGTAGGCTATGGAGGCTTACCGGACCGTGAGGGTAAGGTGACGCTGGATGCCTGCATCATGGATGAAAACGGTGAATGCGGGGCAGTCGCTTTTCTGGAGGAGATCAAACATCCTATCTCAGTGGCCAGGATGGTCATGGAGAAAACGCCACATGTGATGCTGGTAGGCGAGGGAGCGCAGCAATTTGCGCTGGAACAGGGATTTAAGAAAGAAAACTTACTAACCGAAAGGGCAGAAAAAGCCTGGAAAGAATGGCTGATAACATCAGAGTACAAGCCCATCATCAACGTTGAGAACCATGATACGATCGGTATGCTTGCCCTGGATGCTGACGGAAACCTCTCCGGTGCCTGTACCACCAGCGGCCTTTCGTATAAAATGCGGGGCAGGGTAGGGGACTCTCCGATCATCGGTGCCGGCCTTTTTGTAGATAATGAAGTAGGCGCTGCTACCGCTACCGGTATGGGGGAAGCCATCGTCAAAATCTGCGGAGCCCATCTCATTGTAGAATTGATGCGGCAGGGGTACGCTCCTCAGGAGGCCTGCGAAGTAGCCGTAAAGCGTATTTCCAAACAAAAAAATGCCCGTGATGTACAGATTGGCTTTCTTGCCCTTGGCAAAAACGGTGAAGTAGGCGCCTATGCACTACAGCCCGGTTTTGACTATGCTACCTATGCTGCAGGTCAAAATGATATGACAGTTGTAGACAGCTTTTTCTGATAAACTACTAATGATTTCCACGATAATTGCGTTACCAAAATAGCAATTACCACAAAAAACATGATTTTACAGAGCAGGCTATTATTCCGAGTGCCGGTATATTTTCTCATTATTACATCATTATTTTCCTGTACCGAACAGCAGCAGCACGAAATTCCTAACCTCCCGGATTTTGATCCGTCTTATTATGACTACGCGATAAGCAGGATGGATGAGGTCATTGCCGAAGAACCTGAGAATGCGGAAGCCCATTATCGCAGAGCAGAATTACTGCTTATGCAGGATAAGACCAATAATGCGCTTTCCAGCATCCGCAAAGCCATGGAACTGAATGAAGATGACCCTGTCTATCACCAGCTGAGTGCCAAAGCATATCTTCAAAAAGGGCAAAACCGCGAAGCGATCAATGAAGCCAAAGATGCGCTGCTCCTGGGGGGCAAATCTGTAGAACTTTATGAGATACTGGCCCAGGCCAGTCTTAACAGCAATTATTTCAGTGAGGCTCTGCAGTACAGCGATAGTGCCCTGGTTCTCGCCCCGCGTAACCCTTATAACTACTTTTTTAAAGGCCGTGCGCTGGCCGCTGGTGGTGATACCCTGGCTGCTGAAAGTGTGTTGCTGCGTAGTATGGAAATGGGTGCCGAAGAGGCTGAAGTTTATGAGGCACTGGTGGATATGTATATGCATGCCGCCAATTATGGCAAAGCCAGGTTTTATATGGAAAAAAACCTCAACCTGCAGGATGCCAATGACCGTCTGCTCTTTCAGCAGGCGCAGATACTGCGCCGGACGGGTAATCAGGATAGTGCGCTGGTGATTTTGTCGGGCATCAGGAATAGTGGAGATCTGGATCGTTTTGCCGTAAATCGGGAACTGATGGAGCTCTATTTTGACCGTAACATCTATGATTCGGCGCTGGTATATTCCAGCCGTATGCGCGAATCCCAACCGAACGACAAACGTGCGCTACTGACCAGGGCACGTATCTACGACCGGAGAAGAAACTACCAGGAGTCTCTGAACACATATCAGGAACTGCTGGCACTGGATTCTCTGCAGCAGGAGGATGTCCATAAAATAGCCGCTGAAGAACTGGACAATCTAAAAAGAAAAGTCGCATATTTGTGGCGAAAACAGCAGGAGGAAGAGCTGCAAAAACTCAAAAAGGGCCTGGCGCCCCTACAGCCGATTACACCTGAAGAACAACAGTAAGACTAACTAAGCTTTTGATTAGTAAGATCGCGACTTATGAGCAAAGAAATTAAGATTACACTACCTGACGGATCTGAAAGAAGTTACCCCCAGGGTACAAGTGGATTAGCAATAGCACAAAGCATCAGTGAAGGCCTGGCACGTAACGTGCTGGCTGCCAAAGTGGAAGGACAGGTCTGGGATGCTACCCGCCCTATTGAGCAGGATTCCCGCGTTCAGTTACTCACCTGGAACGATGATGAAGGAAAAAATACATTCTGGCACTCTTCAGCTCACCTGATGGCCGAAGCACTGGAAGACCTTTATCCTGGCATTAAATTCGGTATCGGGCCACCTATTGAAAACGGTTACTATTATGATGTAGACTTTGGCGATAGGGAGTTCAGCTCTGACGAACTGGAGAAGATTGAGCAGAAAATGCTGGATCTGGCTCGTCAGAAGAATGACTATGAGCGTATCCCAATGAGTAAAGCGGACGCTGTTGACTATTATCAGAAAAAAGGTGATGAGTACAAACTGGACCTGCTGGAAGGCCTGGAGGATGGTACCATTACCTTTTATAAGCAGGGCAACTTTACTGATCTGTGCCGTGGACCCCATATTCCTAATACCGGTTTTATCAAGGCGGTAAAATTGCTCAATGTGGCCGGGGCCTACTGGCGGGGTGATGAAAAAAATAAGCAGCTGACCCGTATCTATGGCATTACTTTCCCCAAGCAAAAAGAGCTTAAGGAGTACCTGGAGTTACTGGAAGAGGCTAAAAAGCGTGACCACCGTAAATTGGGCAAAGAGCTGGACCTTTTTACTTTCTCTGAAAAGGTAGGCCAGGGGCTGCCGCTTTGGCTGCCCAAAGGCGTACTGCTGCGTGAACGGTTGGAAAATTTCCTGAAAAAAGCGCAGCGCAAAGCCGGCTATGAGCAGGTGATCTCTCCCCATATCGGTCATAAACAGCTTTACGTTACTTCCGGCCACTACGAAAAATACGGTAAAGATTCATTTCAGCCGATCAAAACACCCCACGAGGACGAAGAATTTCTGCTGAAACCCATGAACTGTCCCCATCACTGTGAGATATACAAAAGCAGGCCCCACTCCTACAAAGAATTACCGATACGCTATGCCGAGTTTGGTACTGTATACCGCTATGAGCAGAGCGGGGAATTGCACGGCCTGACCAGGGTAAGAGGTTTTACGCAGGATGATGCGCATATATTCTGCCGTCCTGACCAGGTGAAAGATGAGTTCATGAAGGTAATTGACCTGGTAATGCATGTTTTTACCTCGCTGGGTTTTGATAACTACACCGCCCAGATTTCCCTGAGAGATCGGGAGGACCGCTCTAAGTACATCGGTAGCGATGAAAATTGGGAAATCTCCGAGGAAGCCATCATAGAAGCCGCCCAACAGAAAGGGTTAAGTACCGTGACCGAATACGGGGAGGCTGCTTTCTACGGACCAAAGCTAGACTTTATGGTCAAAGATGCGTTAGGAAGAAAGTGGCAGTTGGGAACCATCCAGGTAGATTACACACTGCCTGAACGGTTTGAGCTTACCTATGTAGGGGCAGATAACCAGAAGCACCGTCCGGTGATGATCCACCGCGCCCCCTTCGGCTCTATGGAGCGCTTTGTGGCGATACTGCTGGAGCATACCGGTGGAAATCTGCCTTTGTGGCTGGCACCTGAGCAGGTTACTATTCTACCGATTTCAGAAAAATTTGCCGGTTATGCCAATGAAGTGCTGGATAAATTAGGAGAACACGATATTCGGGGTATCATTGACCACCGCGACGAAAAAATAGGCAGGAAGATCCGTGATGCCGAGGTGAGCAAAGTTCCTTTTATGCTCATAGTCGGGGAAAAAGAGCAGACAGAAGGGGCAGTATCTGCCCGCAGGCATGGTGAAGGAGATATCGGAAGCTTTGCTTTTGATGATTTTGTCCATCATTTTCAGCAGCAAAGCAATCGTGAACTCATGAAATCTGCTGAATAGATTGCTGAATGGAAACTTTATCAGCGCTATTTTGTATTATTTTATAGTTGTAGCTTTTTGATTATAGTAAATATTACTAGATATTTGTGCTCCTTTGGAGCTGTATAAATTTTTCAACGAACACAAGGAGGTAGAAAATTAGCAAATTTAAGAAAAGAGGATTTGTCAGAAGAACTGAAGAGCCTTATAAAATTAATGAGAAAATCAGGGCTCAGTTCGTTCGCGTTGTTGGAGATAATGCCGATAACGAAATTCATGATATTGACTCCGCGCGTAAATTGGCGCGTGAGCAGAATCTTGACCTGGTAGAGATTTCTCCAAAAGCTGATCCACCTGTCTGCAAAATCATTGATTATTCTAAGTTCAAGTATGAGCAGAAGAAAAAGCAGAAGGAAATCAAGCAGAAATCACAGAAAACCGTGGTCAAAGAAATTCGTTTCGGACCCAATACTGATGATCATGACTTTCAGTTTAAGCTCAATCATGCCAAAGGATTTCTGAAAGATGGTGCCAAAGTAAAGGCCTACGTACATTTTGTGGGTAGAACGATCGTCTTTAAAGAAAGAGGTGAGATGTTGCTGCTCAAGTTTGCACAGGAATTGGAAGACCTGGGTAAAGTGGAAGAATTGCCAAAGCTGGTCGGTAAAAGAATGACCGTCATGCTGGCACCCAAGCCCCAGAAGACCAAAGGTTGATTTTTCTTTAGAATGTTTTTCATTATTTTATATATAAATCCGTAACGATGCCGAAAGTGAAAACCAAGTCAGGTGCCAAGAAGAGATTCAAACTGACTGGTACTGGAAAGATCAAGAGGAAGCATGCTTTTAAAAGCCACATCCTGACCAAGAAGTCTACCAAGCGCAAGCGTAATCTAACGCATGCCGCGCTGGTGCATAAGACTGACGAGTCTCGTGTGAAAGACATGCTCAATATCTAATCTATTTACCGGAAGGTTTAATTGTTCACCAGAGGTTGGGTATACAAGTGCTGAAAAGCCGCCCTCTCTCAAAAAACGTTTAACAAAAAATGCCAAGATCAGTCAATCATGTCGCTTCAAGAGCGAGAAGAAAAAAAGTCCTAAAAAAGGCCAAAGGCTACTGGGGACGTAGAAGTAATGTCTGGACAGTAGCAAAAAATGCTGTTGAAAAAGGACAGGTATATGCTTACCGCGACCGCAAAGCCAAGAAAAGAGAGTTTCGCGCTCTCTGGATACAGAGAATAAATGCCGGTGCCAGAGAGCACGGCTTGTCTTATTCTCAGCTAATGGGAGCCCTCAAAACCAGTGGAATAGACCTCAACCGTAAGGTACTTGCCGACCTGGCGATGAACCATCCAGAAGCTTTCAAATCCATCGTAGAAAAAGTAAAGTAACTTAATACTATTTTTGATAGTTTATAAGCCCTGTATAGGGCTTTTTTTATATCTCACATATGGGTATCAGATCATCATTGAGTAAGCCGCTCGCCGCCTATATCGTAAAGCAGCAACGGCAATGGAGCATGCAACCGGAAGTATCTCAGGAAAAAGTGCTGAAAAACCTTATAGAAAAAGGTAGACATACAGCCTTCGGTAAAGACCATCATTTTAATGATGTAAGAACTTATGAGGACTTTCGGCAGGCAGTACCGGTACAGGATTATGAAGAGCTTAAACCTTATATCAACCGTATACTGAAAGGTGAGAAAGATGTGCTCTGGAAAGGACTGCCGGCGTATTTCGCCAAAACTTCCGGTACTACTTCAGGTACTAAGTATATTCCTATTACCAAAGACTCCATCCCCAACCATATCAATTCTGCAAGGGATGCCCTTCTGAGCTATGTGCATGAGACAGGAAACGGAAAGTTTCTTGACGGGAAGCTGATATTTCTTTCGGGCAGCCCGGTACTGGACCACAAGGGAGGTGTACCTACTGGTCGGCTTTCCGGAATAGTAAACCATCATGTACCCGCATATTTGCGCACCAACCAGTTGCCATCTTATGAAACCAATTGCATTGAAGACTGGGAGGAAAAACTGGACCGGATCGTAGACGAAACGGTGCAAAAGGATATGACACTGATCTCCGGTATACCTCCCTGGGTGCAGATGTACTTTGAGTGGATAATGGAGAGAACCGGTAAAAAAGTGGGTGAGGTTTTTCCCAACTTTTCCATGTTTGTGTATGGAGGTGTAAACTTTGCGCCCTATCGCAAAAAAATATTTGAATCAATCGGCCGTCCGGTAGCCTCCATAGAAACTTACCCTGCTTCGGAAGGATTTATCGCCTACCAGAATTCACAGGAAGATGAAGGGCTGCTCATGTTGCTGGATAGCGGTATTTTCTTTGAATTTATTCCTGCAGACGAGTTTCATAGTGATAACCCACGCCGACTGAGCATACATGAAGTAGAAACTGGGGTGAATTATGCGCTGGTGATCAACAGTAATGCCGGCTTATGGGGCTACTCTATTGGCGATACGGTAAAGTTCGTTTCCAAATATCCCCACCGTTTGCTGGTTACCGGGCGTATCAAACATTTTATATCGGCATTTGGCGAACATGTCATTGGTGAGGAAGTAGAAAAAGCCATGAGGCTGACCTGCGAACGATACCCGGAAACTGAGATTGTAGAGTTTACTGTTGCGCCCCAGGTAAACCCCGATGAAGGTCTACCCCTGCACGAATGGTATGTTGAATTTTCGCAGTTCCCCCGTGATTTGGAAGGTTTTGAAAAAGAATTAGATTTACATCTGCAGAAGCTGAACACCTATTACGACGACCTAATTTCCGGGAGTATACTACGGAAATTACAGGTAAAGCCTTTGAAGCCAAATGCTTTTCGTGACTATATGAAAAGTCAGGGCAAACTCGGTGGACAGAATAAGGTGCCCCGCCTGGCCAATGATCGTAAGATCGCTGATGCATTGCAGGATTTAGTCATCAAAGAAGCCCTTTAAATGAAGAATTCCACCCTTGATAAGGCTGAGGTACAGAAGCGGCGCCTTGCTATCCTGGGCTCTACCGGATCTATCGGCACGCAGGCATTGCAGGTGGTAGAAGCCCATCCCGAAAAGTTTGAAGTTGAAGTACTTACTGCAAACAGGAACGCAGATTTACTGATAGAACAGGCGATCAAATTCAAGCCAAATGCGGTAGTCATTGTTGATGAAAGCAGATACACCAAAGTCAGAGATGCTTTATCAGCCTATCCTTTCAAGGTTTATGCGGGTATTAAAGCCCTGAGCCAGGTTGTAGAGATGGAGACAATTGACCTGGTACTGACCGCAACGGTTGGCTATGCAGGCCTTTTGCCTACCATCAAAGCCATTGAGGCCGGAAAAAGTATCGCTCTGGCAAATAAAGAAACCCTGGTGGTAGCAGGTGAACTGATTACCAAGCTAGCCCTGTCCAAAGGGGTCAGTATTTATCCTGTTGATTCAGAGCATTCCGCTATTTTTCAGTGCCTGCTTGGGGAGTTTCACAACCCAATAGAGAAGATCATCCTGACTGCTTCTGGTGGACCTTTTAGGGGTAAAAACCGGGAAGAACTGAAAAAAGTTACCAAAGCCCAGGCGTTAAAGCATCCCAACTGGGATATGGGTGCTAAAGTTACCATAGATTCAGCTTCCCTGATGAACAAAGGTCTGGAAGTAATTGAAGCCAAGTGGCTGTTTGGTCTAAAACCGGAGCAGATTGAGGTGGTGGTACACCCGCAATCAATCATTCATTCGCTGGTACAGTTTGAAGATACTTCTATGAAAGCCCAAATGGGCCTGCCCGATATGCGCGTTCCCATACAGTTTGCGCTCAGCTATCCGGAAAGGTTGGCGGCTGATTTTCCCCGGTTTAACTTTATGGATTATCCTTCCCTTACCTTTGAGCAGCCGGATATGGAAACCTTCCGCAACCTACAACTGGCCTTTACGGCTATGGAAAAAGGCGGTAACATGCCCTGCATTCTCAATGCTGCCAATGAAATTGCCGTTGACGAATTTTTAAAGGAAAATATTGGTTTTCTAGGCATGTCTGACATTGTTGAACACTGTATGGCGCAAGTTCCTTATATTGCGCAGCCCTCCTACGAGGATTACGTAGAAACAGACAAAATAACCAGAATAAAAGCTCAGGAATTAATCAAATAATTAATGGAAGCACTTGTAATGGCCGCCCAGTTACTACTGGGCCTATCAATTTTAGTGGGATTGCACGAACTTGGCCATTTGGTCGCAGCCAAAGTATTTGGCATGCGCGTTGAGCAATACTACATTGGCTTTCCGCCAAAAATTATGGGTTTCCGCTACGGCGAAACTGAATACAACCTCGGAGCTATCCCATTGGGTGGGTTTGTGAAAATTTCCGGAATGGTGGACGAATCTCTGGACACCGAAAAATTAAGCGAAGAACCAAAAGAGTGGGAATTTCGCGCCAAGCCGGCTTGGCAAAGACTCATCGTGATGATGGGTGGCATCATCGTAAACGTTGTGACGGGTATCATCATCTTTATTCTGTTGACTTACAGCTATGGAGATACCTACCGGCCTCGTGAAGAAGTGATCAAATATGGTATCGTAGCCCATGAGCTGGGTCAGGATATTGGCCTCCAAACAGGGGACAAAATACTGGAAGTTAACGGAAGTGAATACCAAAGCTTTTCTGACCTGGTAGGTCCAGATGTGCTGCTGGAAGACAGCAGCTACTATACTGTAGACCGTAATGGGGAGATCGTAAAGGTGCCCATTCCCGGTGACCTGCTTGACAAACTTTCCGATCGTGAAGCGGCGGCTAATTTTATAGAGCCCCGTATTCCTTACGAAGTTTTTGAAGTGGTAAAAGGTAGTAATGCTGAAGACGCCGGCCTCCAAGCCGGTGATCAGATCGTCAGTGTAAACGGAGAACAGGTCACTTATTTTGATGAACTTCAGAGTATATTGCAGGAGAAAGCGGGTGAAACCGTAGACCTCAGCATCATCAGAAAAGAGGGAGATGGTGTAGAAAATACTATGGGTCAACCGATGACGCTGACAGCCCAGGTGACAGAAGATGGAACTATCGGCTTCCGGCCTCGCTCCCTGATGAATATTGCATATAAGGAATATACCTTTGCGGAAGCAGTTCCTAAAGGAACTGATGAGGCTTTTAATGTAGTGTGGGTTAACATCAAAGCCCTGGGCAAAATATTCAGCGGTGAAGTATCAGCTTCCAAATCCCTGAGTGGCCCCATTGGTATCGCACAGATATTCGGAGGTACCTGGGACTGGCAACGTTTCTGGAGAATAACCGGGCTGCTCTCTATGGTGCTGGCTTTTATGAACTTCCTGCCAATACCCGCGCTTGATGGTGGTCATGTGGCTTTTCTTTCTTATGAAATAATCTCTGGAAACAGGCCATCAGACAAATTTCTGGAAGGTGCTCAAAAGGTAGGCATGGTGATACTACTTTCACTGATGACCTTTGCCATATTCAATGATATTTTTAAGGTGATTTTCTAGAAACCAGATGACAGCTAATGAAAGAGCCGGAGCGGAAACGTTCCGGTTTTTCTGTTTCTGGAGTTAAGACACGGTTTTACAACAAATGCATGAAACAGACTTACATAAGAAGATATAAAATATGAAAGGCAAAATGTTAGCATAGATAATTTTCATAATTGCTGTATGTGTAGCATGCTTTCTATCCAACGAACAGGAGAAAGAAAAAGAAAAAATTGTTGAGAATGCTCAATACACAGTAGGAGAAGTTTTAAAGTATAATCCTGGAAATTCAATAGCTATACCAGGATATTCTTCTGCAAGTAGTGCATTTGTAGAATACCGTTACAAAGTCAAAGATCAAATAATTATAAACTTTAATACCAGGGGTTCAGCCAATTTACCTGAAGGAGGTGTTACGCCGGGGCAACAGTATTTGATTATGTACAACAGTAATCAGCCGGAAGAAAGCAGAATGTTGTTTGATAAACCTATACAGGATAGTACCGATCTTGATCGATATAAAAAAAGATGAGTTGAAGAAAAACTAATGGTTCAATCGGAGCTTATCAAGATATCTGCTGATTGTGTTTGTTGACGATACACCACAGAGGCTGTGACTGAGTTCGGTGCAGATTTTTACTGTTCACAGAAACCTATCCAGCACCCAAAGCTACCAGCGAACCGCA
>CAZFFW010000134.1:0-15635 GCA_964518125.1 uncultured Porifericola sp. | reverse complement strand
CTTCTTTTTAAAATTAAACATCATTATTTTTAGTTGTGGCTAACTATTATATACCTGCTACTGTAGCAACTATTTCTGCTTTGGCCATCATCCGTATACTTGCTTTTTTGTGCATATTCAGCATTTGGCGAGGCCTCTTTTTTGAGCAAATTCTTGGTTTGCAGTAGCGTTATTACTATTAATAGTCACACCACTTTTATGCTGTATCTAAAGTGTCTGCCGGACATACTTTTTGGATCAGATGGAGATTTTTCTCACCCAGCATCTAAAAAAAAGGCTGTTGCTTAACCATAAGATTTTGCAAAAACATGCTAACCGAAACCACATTGTTGTGATCCTATATCCCTTTGCCAATCATTACACTACGTACTGCTGGTAAATCTTATCCCAGGGCTCACGCATAGGGCGGGCCAGCATACGGTTGGCTTCTTCGCTATTGGTCACCCGCTCATTCACCGGGTCCCAGTCCAGGTCCTGCTCCAGCAGCATCGCAATATTGCCCAGATGCCCCAAAGTGATGGACCGATGCGCTACTTCGCAAGGGGCTACCGGCTCCTCTCTGGAGATCACACAGTCTATGAAATTACGGTAATGGTTGTCGCTGTGGTAGAGATGCGTTTCCTGATCGCCAATTTTGGTATCCAGCAGGCTTTTAGGATCAGCATCATGAGAGCCACGGCCGGCCCATACGCTGCCCTCGCTGCCGTTGAACTTCACGCCCGGTCCCGCTTCGCTGCTGATGGTCAGTACCAGCCCATTGGCATATTCGCACTCAAAGTAAAACTCCGTCGCCGTATTCCAGACCGGATGCTCGGCCCACTTTGCTTTGGGATTTCTGATCTTCACCGGACCGGTATATTCAGTGTCCATACCCCACTGGGCGATGTCCGGATGGTGTCCGCCCCAGTCGGTGACCATGCCGCCAGAGTAGTCCAGTATCCATCGGAAGTTGACATGGGTACGCGCAGGGCAGTAGGGAGCCTCAGCAGCTGGGCCCAGCCACATGTCGTAGTCAAAGTCCTTGGGTACTTTGGTGGTCTGTGTCTTATCGCCGGTTTTGCCAAAGTCGGGTGTTCCTCCCGGCAGGTGGCATTCTACTGACATCAGTTTGCCGATCTTCTCGTTCCGTACCAGTTCACAGATACGGCGGAAGTTTTCGTTAGACCGCTGCTGACTACCGGTCTGGAAAACGACATTGTGCTTTTTGACGGCATTGCTCATCGCGCGGCCTTCGGCAATGGTAAGCGCGAGCGGCTTCTGGCAGTAGATATCCTTGCCCGCCGCCGCAGCCATCAGCACCGGGATGGCATGCCAGTGATCGGGGGTCACGACCTCCACGGCATCCACATCTTTCATTTCCAGCACTTCGCGAAAATCTACGTGGCCGGTGGTCGATTTGTACTTCTTGCCATGTTTTTTAGCGTAGCTCTTATCTACCAGGTCCATGATAAACTCGCGTCCGGCTACCTTACCGTTCCAGTAGCCTTTACTCTTTTTGTTGACATCGCAGATGGCGGTAACCTGCACGCGGTCATCCTCCAGGAAGCCCTTCACATCATTGCCTGCCTGGTTGCCAGCACCGATAAAGGCCAGGTTGATACGATCCGATGGTGCTACATAACCGTTTTTGCCCAGCGCCGAAGCGGGGATGATGGTAGGGGCCACAAATATTGCTGAGGCGGCTGCCCCGGCCTGTTTGATAAACTTTCTTCTTCCGGTATTTTTCATAATAGGTTGTGTTGATCTTCTTTTACAAAACTGATGCGCTGATCAAAGTCAATCGCGATTTAATGAATCCGTAAAATAAACAAAATATTGACGAAACATTCAGCCTGCCAGACCTTTGTATTTTCAGGTTTTCACCAATGCATAAACCCGCCGGCATGAGCACTTACTTAACCAGGCTTTACAGTAGCAAAACATGGAGAATTGCTGAACTATTGATTTTTTTCATCCTGATTCCCCTGATCTCCAAGTGGTTTATCACAGGTTACTACATCATCATACCACTGATGGGTACAGCAATACTTTTTTTTGCGCTGCTCTGGAGAGACAAAAGCTTTGATAACAAAAGGTTTTATCGTTTATCGCCCTATCCCTGGCTGCCGGCATTACTCCGTCTGCTGCTGGTCAGCGGTCTGATGATTCTCTTTGCCTACTATTTTTACCCGGACCTGCTTTTTCGCTACCCTGTAGAGAATACGCAAAACTACCTACTCACTTTCCTGCTTTATCCATTTTTGTCGGTGATTCCCCAGGAGCTGGTTTACCGCTGTTATTTCTTCCATCGTTACCAAAAGTTAATCCCCCAAAAGTGGCTACTGGCCACGGCAAATGCTTTGCTGTTTGGCTTTCTGCACATCATCTACAACAACTGGCTGGCCCCTATTGCCGCCTTCCTGGTCAGTTGGGTCTTTATTTACAATTACCTCAAAACCAAAAGCCTGGTCAACGTCTGTATTGAGCACTACTGCTACGGTGTAGCGCTGTTTACCATTGGGCTGGGCAAGTTTTTTAAGTAGGGCAGGCTTGCCATGGCATTAAAAATTAACATGCTTATAGCAGCAATTTGCTGTTTTAGCTTCATTTCAGAACAATGCAGCCATGTCAGCAGTAGCTTAGTGGTACAGCCGGCCATTTCTGACAGGCCGGATTTTTTGGACTAAACGCTTTTAATTTTTTATGGATACTTTTCTTGAGAAGTACGCCAACGCTGCCTATACCTCGGCAGGTTTCTTCTGGATGGCCCTATGGGCATTCATATTGGGCTACGCCATCAGCAGTTGTATACAGATTTTTGTCACCGAGGAGCGGATGCAGAAAACCATGGGACAGGCAAAGTCCAAGGATGTCTTCCTGGGGGCATTCTTCGGCTTTATCAGCAGTTCCTGCAGCTTTTCGGCCCTGGCCACGACCAAGTCACTTTTCCAGAAAGGGGCCAGTTTTACTGCGTCCATTGCTTTCCTGCTGGCCTCTACCAACCTGGTAGTCGAGTTGGGAATCATCATCGCAGTCTTTCTGGGCTGGCAGTTTGTCGTGGGCGAATATGTAGGAGGATTTCTACTCATCCTGATCAGTTGGATGCTGATTCGCCTGACCAATCCCAAAAAACTGATCAAACAGGCTCGTGAGCACCTTTCCGGCGGTAAAGAGGAGGATAGCAGCCAGGCCTCTTTTAAGCAAAAGGTACAATCTACCGAAAGCTGGGCCAGGATCGGTAAGCAGTATTTCATGGAGTGGAAAATGGTGTGGAAGGACGTTACCATCGGCTTTACCATCGCCGGTATCGTGTCGGGCTTTGTGCCGGACAGCTTTTTCCAGACACTGTTCATCAACACCGGTGAAGGACAGGAGACTTTCGGCTTCTTCACCCTGCTGGAGCATGTGGTGGTGGGGCCGGTCGCGGCTTTTCTGACTTTTATCGGCTCTATGGGCAATATCCCACTGGCAGCCTTGCTGTTCAGCAAGGAGGTGAGCTTTGCCGGGGTGATGGCCTTCATCTTCAGCGACCTGGTGGTTTTTCCGGTACTACGCATCAACGCCAAATACTACGGCTGGAAGATGTCGCTATTCATTCTATTTCTGCTCTTTAGTTCGCTGATCGGCACTGCCCTGCTCCTGCACTACGGCTTCCGGCTGTTTGACCTGCTGCCATCTCCCCAGGCGATCAACATCATGGAGCAGGAGCATTTTAAAATTGACTACACCTTTTTCATGAACATAGGCTTCCTCATCATTTCCGGTATCCTGCTGTATTTTGGTTTTGTGAAAGGAAAGGATGTGATGCACCACAAAGAGATGGCCCCCAAGAGTATGACGTTGGAAAAGGTACTCAAATGGCTGGCCTTTGCCAGTTATTGCTGGCTGGCCGGCGGGCTAATCGTCAAATTTTTTGTGCTTGGCTGATTGCCTGTTCAGGAAGTTTCTTCGGTATTGCGGGTCAGTTGCAGGAATAGCACCACATCCAGCATCGTATGCGCGGCCATGGCGGAGATCAGGCCCACTTCCCGGAAGAGATATCCCATTCCGGCGATAAAGATCACCATAGCCGCACCATATACGCTGATGCGCCAGTTATAGGGATTCAGGTAGCCGTGTATTGCGACGAAAATGATGGAAGTAAGCCAGAGGCCAAGCAAAGGCTGCAGGCCGCCCCGGAAGAAGAGTTCTTCGGCAATGCCCGCACAAAGCGACAGGAACAGGATACTGCCCGGCTTGAGATTAAGTTGTGAAATCAGGCGGTGGTAAAACTTCTTTTCCTCTCTAAAAAATTCCCGGCGGATGATAGCGGTCGCAACCAGGGCAACCAGCAGACCATATCCCAGCCCCATGCCGAGTTGGAAAGGTATGGACTTACCGCCCAGCAGTACTTCCCCAAACACTTTTTCCTGTACCGATACGATGAGAAAGTAGCCCCCCAGCCCAAAGATGAGCAGGGTACCCAGGCCCAGACCAAGCACTTTATTCATAGAAACCTAAGTATTAGCCGACTTCTCTTTTCTGATAACCCCAGAGCTGCAGCAGGATAAATCCGGTAATCATACCACCCAGGTGGGCCAGGTTAGCGATACCCACACCTGCCCCGGTATAGCTCATGTAAAGTTCAACCACAAAAAGCAGGATCACCAGGTACTTGGCTTTCATCGGTAAGACAAAATAAATGTAGATCGGGATATTGGGAAAGATCAGGCCAAAGGCCAGCAGGACACCATAGATTGCCCCGGAAGCCCCCAGCAGGGGTGTATCAATACGCCGCTGCAGGTACTCCCGCACCAGGTCGCGGGACTGCTCAGTATACTGGCTGCTACTGGGGTCTTCCTGCCAGTTGTTCTTAAGCTGGTTGACCTGCTCCGCGTACTGAGGCGGCAGGGATTCCATGTTTTCGTCGATGAAGGTTACAAACTCCCGGTAAGCAGGTGACTCAAGGTAGGTGCTTACCTCATCGTCCAGGCTGTTGAGTTCCCAGCCGCTGATGCCCAGGAAGAGCAGGGAAGCCCCCAGGCCGCAGATCAGGTAGAACAGGAGAAATTTCTTGGTGCCCCAGATACTCTCCAGCGGTGAGCCGAACATCCAGAGCACAAACATATTGATGGCGATATGCCAGAGACCACCGTGCAGAAAAAGTGAAGTAACAAACTGGTACCAGACAAAAAGATCGGACTGAAAGTAGTGCAGGGCAAACTGGTCTATGATCCGGTCGGTATTGAACAGATAGGTGATCAGATAAGCCCCGATATTAAGCGCCAGCAGCAGCTTTACGCCTCCGGTTGACTTTTTGATGTTGGCTGACTGTATGCTCTGGGTATCGTCGCTCATGGTATGAAGTAAAAAAAGAATAAAATGTCCTGAAAAATGTCGTGGGCAAAACCCGCTTGTAAGACTATGGAAAGCAGCAAATGTTTACCCAATATAAATACCCGCCAGCACATCCGGAAACAGTTAAAATAATATGCGCCATTATTAAAATTGCTGAACAGAATTTACCATAAAACTGCTATGTTTGTGCTGTGTTATTGCATACAATTTTTAAGTATTAACCCATAACATCAGCTTAACCCATGAAATCTATAATTTACTTTGCGCTTTTGGTGCTGCTTTCTTCCTGCGCCCTGCACAGCGGCATGATCGGCGGTAGTGTACCTGCTGCAAATACCGCATGTGTGCAAGCCGGCACTGCCTACGGGAGTAGTAAGACCCAGCAAATCCTGGGCATTGGAGGCACCCGCCGGGATGCGCTGGTACTGGATGCCAAGCAGGATATGTATCAAAACTACCCACTAAGCCCCGGTCAGCAGTATGGATTAATCACCCTGGATTTCAAACGCTCTTTTTTCCCCTTCTTTTCCAGCTTTCAAGTGACTATCTCAGCCGACATACTGGACTGCAGCGGTGATACCGAAGCAGCTTCGGTGACGAACCGACCAACTGATGTCAATGCCTTTCCCGGCAGTCAGATCTCACCAGGCAAAACAGTAACTACGCCTAATGGCCGCTTTGAGGTTTTATCGCTTGACATGTACAGCTTCAAAGCCAGACGCATTGACCAACCTTATTTCAGTACCCTGGATTTTCCTTACAGTGCGCTAAAAAGCCCGGCCTCGGTCAACACCGCCAGGCTGCAGGGTAGCTATTATATTCTGGCTACCGGCGACACCCTAAGTTACCAAAGTGAGGGGAGTATCAAACAGGCAGTAGTCACAGACCCTGCTAACCTGTACGTGAGGCCCCTGGATGCAGCGCAGGACAGCCAGTTTATCCTTAAGCCGGATCTGATTGTGCTGCCTGAAAAATAAGGCCACTAGTAGTTTCCTCTTAAACCCCCAGTACTTCGCGGGCTGCCTGCCCGATACGCTGCTGTGTCTCGGGCAGGAAATAGCGAGACTGGTCTATCTGCTGCGGCTGATCGCGGCGGCAGAAATAGCTGTGGACCGCCCTCCTTACCTTATCAGTGCGGTTGGTAGTACCACCATGCCAGGTGTGGGAGTTAAAGATCACCACAGTACCGGCAGGGGCTTCTATCAGGATTTCATCGGGATGGGGAGCCATGGGGTCTTCCAGTGCGTCCTGGGGCAGTTTGCCGTGTAAGTGCGTACCGGCAACCAGCCGCGTAGCGCCATTGGCAGCCGTAAAGTCATCCAGCAGCCAGATAGAGTTACACACTTTGTAATCACCGGCGTCTACCGGTTCGTGCCAGTCGGCATGCAGTTTTTGTTGCCCGTAGCCAGGCAGCGCCCCCCGATAGTTCAGTGAGGAAAGCTTGAGGTCCTCCCCCACTACCCGGGCTACTGCTGCCAGTACTCGCGGGTGGGTGTAGAAAATATCAAAAACCGGGTCTTTGTTCACCAGGTCGGCAAGCCGCTCTGCCCCTAGCTCCTTGGGATGCCGGATGTATTTGGAATCCATCAGCTCAAAACCGGCATTTTCCCCCTCTTCCTGCATCAGCTCACTGATCCTGTTCCGCACAGCCTTGAGCTGTGAATCCGAGAGCAGCCTGCCCAGCGAGAGGTAGCCGTTGGTATCCAGGAAAGCCTTTTCGTCATCGGTGAGGGTATCGGCACGAACACCAAGTGCCTGCAGGGTAGAATGCATCGTCATTGCCATTGGCTTAACTAAAAAAAGGTAATTGCTGTACTAAAATAAGCTTTTTAAGCATTTCTAAGCTATGCGCAGCAGGAAATTATCTTTCCAGGCTGCTGAAGTCAGCATAGGCCTCAGCCTTCTGATTTTTCCAGGCGGCGTGTGTTGTCATTATCTTCCGGTAAGTTCCGTGGAATGTAGAGTGTAAAGGTGGTCCCATGTTCACGGCTGCTTTCTACGGTTATTTTACCCTGGTGGGCATCCATGATTCCCTTGACCAGGGCCAATCCCAGTCCCCACCCATTGTCCCGGTCTCCACCGGCCCGGTAAAAGCGGTTGAACAGGCTTGACTGCTTTTCTGTGGGGATAGGCTCTCCTTCGTTATGCACAGCGACTGCTACAAAATCAGCATGCCGGCTTCTGGCCTGTACGCGGATGACACTACTGCTGTCACCGTATTTGATGGCGTTCTGGAGCAGGTTATCAATCGCCCTCACCAGCAGGGAGGAATCCCAGTGTCCACTGATCTGATGCTCATCAATATCAATCAGTATGCGTTGCTGTACCTCCGGCTTAAAACTGTGAGTAGCCTGGCTTAACAGCTGGTTCAGCTCACAGGTTTCGGGGCTTAGCGGCAGCTTGTTGCCCGACTTGATGAGGTTGATATCCAGCAGGTCGCGGATCAAAGCTTCGGCCCTCTGGGCGCTCGTCCTGATCACGTTGAGCATCTTGGTTTGTACGTCCTGCCCCAGTTTATGCTCACTGAGAAAATCCGCGGCAGCCAGTATGTTGATGACCGGATTCTTCAGGTCATGGGTAATGCCGCTAAAAAAGTTTTCGCGCAGTACTTCCTCCTTTTGGAGATCTTCAGCAACCTTTTCAGCCCGCATACGGGCCTCTTCATGTATGTGTTGACGCGAAACAAAAAAAGCTTCTCCCGCCTGCTCAATGGCGCGGTCTATCACCAGGAGTATCCTGTTTCTGTCTTCCGCCCGGATTTCTCCGTGGGCATCCATGATGTTGAAGATCACCTCCTTCAGGATACGGTACTCCCTGATCACGTGCATCAGCGAATAATTCTTGAAGTCAGACCTTTTCTCTCCATGCGATTTACTGCTGTGCAGGGGATTGTTATTATCCGGGCTTTCCAGGAGCTTACACAGGTCATCAATCAGCTGCGGGATATTATTCCTGATGAAAAAGCGCTGATGCGAATCTGACTCAGGAATTTCTTCATTGACCTTATTGAGCCAATTATCCAGGATTTGCTCTTTATGTTCCAGTAAAACTTGTGCGGCATTCATCTTTAGTAAAAGTCAGGAGACCTGTTTTTGCTTAGTCAAAAATGTATGTCCGGCCGGGGCCAGGCTAGTGAGAATATAAGCATTATAGTCGGAAAGGGACAACAAAAAACCTATAAATGCCTGCTAAAACCGTCAGCAGTTGCCCCTATCTCCAGAAAAAAACAGCTTATGCCTGGGTATCACCGAAAGGAAAAAGGCACGGTGACCAGGGTGCGATCCCAGGCCATTTTCATATTTCCTTCTTTCACACCTTTCCCTTTGCCATCAAACTGAATACTGAGGTGCTCTACCGGTTTATCCAGGCTGGTGGCAGGAGCGCTGATTCTTAGCACATCCTTACCCTGGTCATAGCTATAGGCACCCCACTGGTCCAGGTCGCTGCTCAGTATCAGCGACCATTCATCTTCTCCGGGGATCGCCAGCAGCGCATAGTCACCTGCCTTCACGGCTTTTCCGCCGAGGGTTACATCTTCATAAAAACGGATCTCCGGCGCCTCATTGGCTCCTACCCGCCATACTTTGTCGTACGGCACCAGTTTACCAAATACCTCGCGGCCGTTCATCGCCGGACGGCTGTAAATGACCCGCATGATGGGTCGGTCAAACTCTATTTTTTCGGGAGCAAAACGGCGGTCGTGGGCAAAATCATCAGGGAAATAAGCCATATCCATAGGACTTTTATCCGTTCCGCGCATTTCCTGCGCAAGTAGCATGAAGGGTAAAAAGAGGCAGAAGGCTGAGCTGAGAAGGAGTTTTTTCATCGGTGTAGTAGTTTGGTAAACAGAAAACCCGGCTTGCTCAAGCCGGGTTTGAAGAAATGTTAAATATCAGAATAACTGGTAGGATGTAACAGGTAGATGTCTGAGTGGGAAACCGTATTGGCATAATACTTATCGGCCGAGAGCTTCTTCCAGGCCGGGGCGGCACGGAAGGCATCCCAGTGTTCGTTGCGAGAATCCATATCTGTAAAAGTGGTCATATACATCAGGTTGGGCATGCTGTCGCCGGAGAGCACTTCAGCATAAAATACCGCATTGAAACCCAGATCGGCAAAGATATCAATCTCACCGCCCCGGTTGAACATCTCCACCTTCCTGCGGTAAAGCTTCTCAGTAGCACCTTCGTAGCTTCTCAGTTCATAGATGCGCTCGGATACATCATTGCTGTAAGTGGGGGCATCCATTTTAGGCGCCAGTTCAAACGCCTGCAGTAGTGTAGACTCAATGCGGTCATAAGCAGGATTGTCGTGCGCAGCATCCAGCGCCTCCGTTCCGTCTTTTTTATATTTTTTGTCGGCTTCCAGCGTAGAAGGTAGCCCAACAAACTGCTGCATAGAGCTAAAAGGCACAAACACATAGACCAGCTTACCGGCATTTTCATCGTCGGCAATCGGCTTGAAAACGCCCACTTTTTCAATGCCGGCACGGTGCAGGGCGGGCAGGTAGGCTTTTTCCAGAAAAGCATCAAGCCGGGCTTCCTGTTCGGGGCTGCTGATATGGTACTCCTTGATTTCGTAAAATTCGCGCTGCTGCGCAAAGGTATTCATTGTGGTAGCGATGCAAAGTACCGCCAGGGCGAAAGGTAATAGCACTTTCTTAAGAGACTGATTCATGATTTTCAAAAGGTTGTGTAAGCGTGAAATTAATTTACGGGCAAGTGATTGCCCGGACAAACAAAAGCAAAATGGCAAAAAATCTTAACATAGCCCATGCCCCGGCACAAAAAATACCATCATTAGCTTGTTATCTGCCGGGGAAGGTCTAGCTTTAGCCTACTCAAGCAAATAAAACCCCATGAACGGACCCTTCAGCCTTTTGATCATTCTTGGTGCAGTAGTAGTAGGCATCTTCCTTATTTTCTATATACTGCCTTTCAATATCTGGATTCCAGCCATCTTCTCGGGGGTAAAGGTCAAGCTACTGGACCTGACCTTTATGCGCATCCGCCGGGTGCCGCCCGGTACTATTGCCAACGCCATGATCCTGACGAGCAAGGCAGGGCTGGAGCATATCAGCTCAGATGATCTGGAAACGCACTACCTGGCCGGGGGAAATGTACAGGCAGTGGTAAAAGCACTGATCGTGGCCGACAAGGCCAATATCAACCTGACCTTCAAACAGGCTACCGCCATTGACCTGGCAGGCAGGGACGTGCTGCTGGCGGTACAGACTTCAGTGACGCCCAAGATCATAGATACACCTTCCATCGCCGGTGTGGCGGGGGATGGTATTCAACTGGTGGTGAGGGCGAGGATTACCGTAAGGGCCAATATAGAGCAACTGGTAGGCGGTGCCGGTGAAGATACCATCCTGGCGCGGGTGGGTGAAGGTATCGTCAACACGATAGGTTCGGCTCGTAAGCATACCTCTATTCTGGAAAATCCTGACCACATCTCCAGGAATATTCTCAGCAAAGGTTTGGATGCCGGTACGGCTTTCAGCATACTGTCGGTAGATATTGCCGATGTGGATGTGGCGGAGAATATCGGTGCCAAGCTCATGATAGACCAGGCCAATGCCGACCTGCGGGTAGCCAAAGCACGGGCCGAGGAGAAAAGAGCCATGGCGGTAGCCTCCGAGCAGGAGATGCGTGCCAAGTCGCAGGAAGCCCGGGCGAGGGTGATAGAAGCCCAGGCCGAAGTACCCGAAGCACTGGCCGGCGCACTACGTAAAGGCCTGCTGGATGTGAGGTAGGCTGTGAAAGTATCCTGAGGGTTAGTGAACAGAACAGCGGCAGCAGGGTTATACCTTCGCTACCTATGATCCAATTCTACGACAGGCTTTTCAACGAAAAGGTAAAACAACGGCTGGAGGAAATTATCCTGGTGCTGGCCGTACTGGGCTTTGCCATTCATCTCGCACTGATATTTGGCAAAAGTTATGGACTTTTCCAGATTAGAACGCCCTATGAAGAATTACTGGACAATCCCATCTCAGCCATTTATACGCCCTTTTCCTTTATCCTTATCTATGAGGTGTACCTGCTGGTCTACTACCTGGCCACTTCCTTCAGCAACTCTATCGGCAAGCAATTTGTCATCATCGCCCTGATTGAGGTCAGGAATATTTTCAAGGACATCACCAAACTGAAGCTGGAACTGGACTGGTTTGCCTACAAGGATAATGTGGTGTTTACGGTAGATATCGTCGGTTTTATCCTCCTCTTCTACCTGATCTACTGGTTTTTTCGGCTCAAGGATCAGCACCATAGCAGTGAAGCCCGGATAGAAGTAACTTCATTTATCCAGTCCAAAAAGGTGATTTCCATATTCATGCTGTTTGTCCTGGCTGGACTGACAACCTTCAACCTGGTAAGCTGGATCATCGAGGTAGTTGACTATCAGCAGGGAATACTCTCGGAACTCCGGGATGTGAATACGATATTTTATGTGGACTTCTTCAATATCCTGATCATTGTGGATGTACTCATCCTGATCCTGTCTTACCGATATACACACCGTTACAGCCTGCTGATCCGTAACTCGGGCTTCATTATCTCGGTGGTGTTGATCCGCCTATCGTTTGGCAGCTCTACCATTCTCAACATGGCCCTGGTGCTGATGGGCGCGCTCTTTGGGGTACTCATCGCCCGGATTTACCTGGCGATGGCGCGGATGGAGGAGGAGTAAAAGTGACTAAGTGAGCAGTAAGAAATGACAGGAAAAGTTATGACATCACCCAAATCTTAGTTTTTCTCTGGCGACGATTTGCCAACGTTTTTGCCTGTGTTTGTAAAACCTCTTGGCAAATGAGCTTATCACGCCTGTCATCGCTCCACCGTAAATGATGATAGTATCTTCATAGTAAACTGTAGAATCGTCAAGCGCTTTCATTGTGATAGTATGATTCCAGACTTTTGCTCTTTTATCCCACTCCCTGGTCTCTATTTCATAATTTTCGTTGTCAACTTTTTCAACGAATAAAGCATGCGTACCTCCAAATGGAATGAAGCCAAATATTTTCATTTTTGTTTCATACGTTTTTCCCGCCACCCACTCCTCAGGGAAACCTCCTTTGAGGGGCTTGAACTTTATCATTCCTTTCGCGACAAACTGCAATAATGCGGGTGTCTTTACATTTGACCAGGCATCATCCATTTGCATGGGGATTGCTGAGCTTACGGTAAGCTTTCTGGCCTTCACAGGCTTAGCTTGATACATAATTGATACCTTCTCGATATTGGATGTTATTTTACTTTTTTGGGCATTTGCCATCAAGGTTAAACTTAAAGACAAACAGCACAAGAGGATAGCCCTTCTCATTGTTCTTAAATTTGATTTCAAACATGGAATTGCAAATATCCTGTACCTGCAACAGGCATGCATTGATTCAAATCAAGAAATGGGTCTGATGAATTTCGTGGATAGAACTTTTGACTTCCCGATTTGCCATTAAGCGCTTTTTCACACGACTCAATGTTTCGGGGGTCATATTCAGATAGGAGGCAATCATATAATGGGGCACTCGCTGCATCAGATTTGGTCTTTCGGCCATCAATGTTTTCAGCCTTGTATCATAGTCATCATGGATAATCCTGTTGGCTCTTAAAACGGAGCTTACGTAAGCCGATTCAGCCAGCAGTCTTCCAACGCGCTCCCAATTTTTTGAATAGTCAAATAACTTATCAAGCTGATCTCTGTCAATACTATAAACCACTGAATCTTCAAGGGCCTGAATAGGTCTGATAGTAGGAGTTTTTGTGAGATACCCAAAATAATCAGTCATAAACTGCTTGTCTGAAAAAAACAGCATAATTTTTTCGACGCCTTCTAGCTGGTAAAACAGCCTGAACAAGCCTGAATCAATGAATGAGATTTTATTTGCATATTGCCCCTCTTTAAGGTAGTAGTCACCTTTCTTAAATTCTTCCCGACGAAAGTACTCAAGCGCTTTTTCAAGCTCTACTTCGGATAGCTTGTTTAATGCCTTCAGATATTCATAAAGTTTCATCAATAGCCCTGGTTTTTGTATTCCCAGTATTAAGATAGCACAAAAAAGGCTTTGTGCTTGCTTGCGATGTAACTTTGATTGAGTCTACCTCAGAATATTGATGATGGACTTTATGGCTCCATCCTACTCATAGCCCCCTCCCATCAGACTCTGCAATTCAGGCCCATGAATTTGTATCTTACGGTCAGCTACGGGCACGCCGCCACAGAGGCCCTACCGCCACGATCAGTACCCCTATGTTGTAGAGGGCATTGGATGCATTGCCTGAGGTGATAGACCCGGTACTGTCCAGGACAAACCACGCCATAATGCCCAGCAGCACACTCTTCCTGACCGCCTCCGGCGCCTTATCGTACACCCAGCTTGATAAGCCCCAGATCATCACGCCCCAGCCGAACAAAAAGCCGCCGGTCAGGGCACTTAAAAATCGGGTGGTAGCCGCCTCATAGCTTTGTGCGCCATCCAAAGGGTAAGTAAGCAGGTCTAAGGTCCACCTGGCCGGTTCGGAAGTAGCAAGCATGGTACCCAGGAAAAAAACCGGTCCGAAAGCGCCTACCACTACGGCGGTGATCTTCAGGTAAAATTTGTGAAAGCTGTGGCTGCGGAAATAAGTAGTTTGCATCATGGTACTGAAGGTTAAGTTCAGCCCAAGTTTATCATCCTTGGTTGAATTATCTTAGACGCTACCGTCCAGAGGAGAATTGTCGTATGCCTGTTGGAACTGGCGGATGAGGTGGCTGACGCTATCCAGGTACTGATGTAGCCAGTCGGGCTGAAGCGTCTTCTCGCTGATCTGCAGAAAGAAATTATCCAGGGAAAACCGCAGCACTAGTTCGGCCAGGTAGGAGTTATCATGTATGCCGGTAATTTGCTTCCAAAGTGGCAATATCGCGGGTACGGATGCACGGTTGATCTCTTCAAAGCATTTCAGAAACAACGGCTTCTCCCGGTGTATTCTGAGTTGCCGGTTGAATAACAAATCTGTTTTGTGCTCGGTCAGGATCTGTACGAAGTCATCCCGCCGGGTACAGACAGCTTCCCGCCCTATCATGATGCCTGCCTGCTGCCGGTGATAATCCAGGAGGAAGGTGGAGAAAATTTCCAGGTCAGCAAAGAGGTGGTAAAACGAGGATTTGCTCTTACCGACAATCTGAGCCAGCCGCTCTACTTTGAGTCCCTCCGGCCCCGCTTTCGCAAACCTATCATAGCCCGCTTCTATCCAGGCTGTTCTGATGTCTGTGTGGTGCGGCATTTCTTGTTTTCAAGTATTTATTTCAGAAAAAAATCAAAAGGAAAAGCGACGAAATAGGCTAATCTTCTGAGACTTTGCTTCATTTGGCTGCTTCTGTATAATCCTGAAGTGAGCATCATATTACTAAAATGATTGAAACAAATAGCGTCTTCCTACCTGTGTCTCCCTTTCCTAATCCTCATAATCCGCTCCCGTCAAACTCTGCAGTACCGACTCCTGCCAGCGGCGCATGTGCTGTTCCATACGCTCGGCTACTTCCGGCTCCTGGGCTATCAGGTTATTTTGCTCCTGTGGGTCGTTGAGCATATCAAAGAGTTCCCGGCTGCCTTCCTCCATCCCCGAAATGACCAGCTTATAGCGATTGTCCAAGACCGACCTTTCTCCCTGATAGTCCTCCTCAGTGATGGTGGGATGATGAAAATTACGGAAAGAGCGGGTGTATTTACCATCCATCATCTTGACCAAGGGTGTGGTGCCTTCCTGCAGCTTCGGGTCAATATATGGCACAGTGTCCGTATCGCTGATGTGGCTGGTTTCAAAATCCCAGAAGTAAATCGGCTCAGGTCTTTCTTCCATTTCACCCCGGATAAGCGGCAGCAGGTTGATGCCGTCAATGGGCCTATTGGGCAAAGGCTGTCCCGTGATTGCCGCCAGCGTGGGTAGCATATCGCTGGTCACGGCATGCAATGGAGTAGACTTGCCTTCAGGTATTGCAGCAGGCCATTCTATAAGGCCCGGTACCCGTACGCCGCCTTCGTAGGTCATACCTTTGTGTCCACGGATGGGTGAGTCAAACAAGCCGCTGGTCGGTACGCCATTGTCGCCGCAGTACCAGAGTAGCGTATTCTCTTTTTTGCCTTTTTCTGACAGATAATCCCGCAGTTTGCCGATGGCCCGGTCCATGGCGGTGATCTCGGCATAACGCTCCTGCAGCACCGAATCCAGCGGCTGCTCAATGGTTTTGCCGGTTTTTACCGAAGTGAGCCGCACGTACTGCTCACCCAGGCTGTCGGGTAGATTTTCGTAGAGGGCCATGTCTTTTTCCAGTCCTAC